>JAIRMW010000078.1 GCA_031258415.1 Prevotellaceae bacterium | reverse complement strand
CCGGACGCCGCTGATAATACGCGCCTGCGACCGTTTGCTCAGGCGAGCGTCGTAGAGGCTGGCGAGGAATTGCTCCATATCCTGCCGCGTAACCTCCGTGGGGAGCGCCTTGGAATGCGTACGGCAAAAGAGGAACAGCTTTCGGCAGTCGAACGCATAGGCATGCACCGTATTGTTCGACAGCGAGCGTTCGAATTGCAGATACGTGGTGAAGTCGTCAATCGTCGCTTCCCATGCGTCGTTGTAAGCCGTATTTTTTTTCCTTGCGTCCATTATCGCCCGACGCCCCGTATGCGTCGCCCACCCCTTACCGGAGGCCGGCAGGCGCTGTTAGCTCGCCAGTTCCAGCAGGTATTTGCCATAGTCGGTTTTGCTCATTGCGTCGCCGAGGGCGTGCAGTTGCCGGCGGTCAATCCAGTGGTTGCGCCAAGCGATTTCTTCGATGCAGGCGATGTAAAATCCCTGCCTGTTTTGGATGGTAGCCACATAATTCGCCGCTTCCAGCATACTGTCGGCGCTGCCCGTATCCAACCATGCGAAGCCGCGTCCGAACAGTTCGACGCGCAGGCTGTTTTCCTGTAGATATACGCGGTTGAGGTCGGTAATTTCCAGCTCGCCCCGCGCCGAAGGTTGCAGGCGGCGCGCTTTTTCGCAGACCGTCCGGTCGTAGAAATAAAGCCCCGGGACGGCATAGTTGGATTGGGGTTGCGCCGGTTTTTCCTCCAGCGACACCACGCGGTTCTCCTCGTCGAACGCCACCACGCCATACGCGCGGGGGTCTTTGACATAATAGCCGAAAATACAGGCGCCCCGCTCGGCCACGCTGGCCACCGCCCGGTTGAGCATAAGCGAAAAGCCCTGTCCGTAAAAAATATTATCGCCCAGCACCAGCGCCCCGCCCTCGCCGTCGAGAAACGGCGCGCCCAGGATAAACGCTTCGGCCAGCCCGTTGGGCTTGTCCTGTACAATATACCGGAACGACATCCCAAGATGTTCGCCCGTGCCGAGCAACTCCCGGAACATCGGCAGGTCGCGGGGCGTCGAAATGATCAGCACGTCGCGGACGCCGGCCAGCATCAGGGTCGAAAGCGGGTAGTAGATCATCGGCTTGTCGTAGACCGGCATCATCTGCTTCGAGATGGCCTTCGAGGCGGGAAACAGGCGGGTCGCTACGCCGCCGGCCAAGATAATTCCTTTCATAATGCTATTCTATTATTAGTATCGGATTTGAGAACCCAAAGGTAAGAAAAAATATTTACTACCTTTGCACGGTTTTTTTAACGGATACATCTGTTTTTCTATGCATTTTTTATATAACACGGGCATTCATCTTTATTCATGGGCTATCCGGCTGGCGTCGCCGTTCCACGCGAAGGCGCGGCTGTTCCGCGCCGGACGGCGGCGGCTGTTCAAGCGCCTGCAGGCGGCCATCACGGACGAGGCGCCTGTCGTATGGTTTCATTGCGCGTCGCTGGGCGAGTTCGAGCAGGGGCGCCCGCTGATGGAAGCCTATCGACAGCAGTGTCCCGAGCATAAGCTGTTGCTGACCTTCTTTTCCCCGTCGGGCTATGAACTCCGCAAAGACTATCCCGGCGCGGACTGGGTGTTCTACCTCCCGCTCGATACGCCCCGCAACGCCCGCCGGCTGATAGGGATCGTCAAGCCCCGGATGGCCATTTTCATTAAATACGATTTCTGGTACAATATCCTGCAGGCATTGCAGGCACAGGGCGTCCCGACCTATGTCGTATCGGCCATCTTTCGTCCGGCGCAACTGTTCTTCAAAAGCTATGGCGGATTTTTCCGTAACATGCTGCACGCCTACCGGCAGCTGTTCGTGCAGGACAACTATTCGCAGGAACTGCTGCAATCGATCGGCATTACCCGCGTGCAGGTCAGCGGCGATACCCGCTTCGACCGCGTCCGCAAACTCGCGCAGGCGTCCCGGACGATACCGCCGGTCGAACCGTTCCTCGCCGGACAGCCGGCGCTGATAGCCGGCAGCACATGGCCTGCCGACGAGGATAAGCTGGCGGGAGCGCTGGCCGCCCTGCCTGCGCCGGTCAAGCTGATTATCGCCCCGCACGAAATCCACGAAGAACGGCTGGCGGCCATCGAACGGCGTTTCCGAAAGGGGGGAACCGTCCGCTATTCCGCCCTGTGCGACGGGTCGCAGCCCGCCGCGCCTCACTGCCGGACACTGATCGTCGATACGATAGGCCTCCTTGCGGCGCTATACCGCTACGGGAAGGCGGCGTATATCGGCGGCGGCTTCAGCATCTCCGGCATCCACAACACCCTCGAGGCGGCGGTCTATGGCCTGCCCGTCGTCTTCGGCCCCAACTACCAGCGGTTCCGCGAAGCCTGCGACCTGATCACGCAAGGCGGCGCCGTCGGTTATACGAATGAGAAAAAACTCGAAGCCATCCTCCTCCGATGGTTCACCGACGACGACGCCCGGCGGGCTGCCGGCGAAATCAACCGGCAATACGTCATCCACCATTGCGGCGCCACCGCCATGATCCTGCAGGCGCTGGTAGAAGGATAGGGGCGAGGGCGGCAAGGCCGCGATAATCTCTCCCGTTACGCTGTTTCATGGTTTCCGACGTGTCGGGAAGCGTCCCGCAGGGTTGTTTCATGGTTTCCGACGTGTCGGGCGCCCCTACTCTAACTCCATTAACTACTCTAACTCCATTGTTCATTATTCATTGCCCGCTGCGGAGCGCATTTCCCGTCAGGGGACTGAAGAAGGTCGAAACGTCGAGCGTCGAGCGTCGCCCGTCGAGCATCGCCCGTCGAGCATCGAGCGTCGAGCGTCGAGTATCGAGCGTCGGACGCGGAGCGCATTTCCCGATAGGGGACGGGTTCTCTAAAAACATTTTGCATTCTCCATTAATATTCCTACATTTGTTTCGTTTTTAATACTGATTGAAATGAAGCACCGTCGATTTTTACTGTTATTCTTCGGCGCCCTGTGCCTGTGTTCCGCCATGCCGGCGCAGCACGGAAGCGAATGGTCGCTGGAGCAGTGTATCCGCTATGCGTGGGACAATAATATTGCCGTCCGGCAACAAACGCTGAGCAGCGAGCAAACGAAGAACCTCCTGTTCCAGTCCAAAATGGAGTTGCTGCCGACGGTAGGGGCCAATGCGTCGTATAATATACGGTGGGGGCGGTCGGCCGATTTGCAGGAACTGCGGGTGATCGATAACAATTCGGCCTTCAGTCCGAGTATCAGCGCGTCGCTAAGCCTGTTCGAGGGGCTGCAAAAGGTGAACGCCATCCGGCGCAATCAGGCCGATTATGAGGCGTCGCAGCAGGACGTCGCCCAACTGCGCAACCAGATTTCACTGGAAATAGCGCGCGCCTATTTGCAGGTGCTCCTGTCGCAGGAGTTGCTGGCGGCGGCGGAGAAAAGCCGCGAAAGCGTCGAGCAGCAACGCCGCCGTACCGAGCAGTTGGTGGCCGCCGGCAGCCAGCCCCACAGCGATCTGCTGGAGGTCGTCGCGCAACTGGCGACGGAGGAACTGCAATGCGTTACGGCGCGCAACAACGTCGAGATGGCGACCCTTTCCCTGCGGCAACTGTTAGACCTCGACCCCGACGCCGTCTTTAAAATCCTGACGCCGGAGTTGAACGTCGAAGCGGTGCGCTACGTCGAGTCGATCAAAACCCTTTACGAAATGGCTAAGGGGCTGCCGCAAATACGGGCGGCGGAGTATCGACTCGCGAGCGCCGACTATACGCTGGCGATCGCCAAAGGTCGCTATTTTCCGACGCTTGCGCTGTCGGCTTCCTACGGCTCGAATTTTACCGACGCCAACCCCGTCGGCGATTTCTGGGCTCAGATACAGGACAACCGCAGCCTGTCGTTGGGCTTTTCGTTGCGGGTACCGCTGTTCCAGAACTGGAGTATTGCCACCGGCGCCCGAAACGCCAAACTCAGCCGGCGTATGGCCGAGCTCGAACTGGAAAGCCGGCAGAACGTCCTCTACAAGGAAATCCAGCAGGCCACGGCCGACGCTACGGCCGCCTATAATCAGTATAAAGCCAGCGAACACAACGTGTCGGCGATGCAGGAGTCGTTCCGCTATACGGAACAGAAATTGGAGGTGGGCGCCGTAACGGCCACCGATTATACCGTGGCGAAGAACAATCTGTTCAAAGCGCAGTCGGAGATGCTGCAATCGAAGTACCAATATGTTTTTCAAGTGAAAATTATTGATTTCTATAAAGGCATTCCGCTGACGCTAAATTAACGCTTAACGCAAAACCAGACAATAATAAATAATATGAAAAAGAAAAGAACGAAACGCGTATGGATCATTCTCGGCATCGCCGCGGTAGTCATGGTGCTGGCCGTCGTAGGAAGAGGCGGGAAGGAAGAATGGGTATCGGTGAATGCGGAATTGCCGGTACGGAAAACGATCACGGAAACCATTCCGGCCAACGGGAAAATCCAGCCGGTGGTGGAAGTTAAAATCAGCCCCGACGTGTCGGGCGAGATAGTCGAACTCAATATCAAGGAAGGCGACCCGGTGGAGGCAGGCCAGCTGTTGCTGAAGATCAAACAGGACTATTACCTGTCGGGACGCGATCGCGCCGCCGCGCAACTGAACGCCGTGAAAGCGCAGTTTTCGCAGGCCGAAGCGCAATACGTGCAGACCGAGCTTTCGTTCCGGCGTACGCAAAAGCTGTACGAACAGCAGGTCGTCTCGGAAGCCGACTTCGAAACGGCGCAGGCCCGGTTCGATATTGATAAACGACAGGTCGACGCCGCCCGCTACAATGTCAAAAGCGCGGAAGCGGCGCTGAAGGAAGCGGAGGAAAATCTGGTAAAGACCACGATCTACGCGCCTATGGCCGGCACGGTGTCGAGCCTCAGCGTCGAACGCGGCGAACGGGTGGTCGGAACGTCGCAGATGGCCGGCACGGAAATGCTGCGCATTGCCAACCTCAACGAAATGGAAGTGCTCGTCGAGGTCAATGAAAACGATATTATCCGCATCAAACAAAACGATACGGCCATCGTCGAAGTGGACGCCTACCCGGCACGGAAATTCAAAGGCCTCGTAACGCAAATCGCCAACTCGTCGAAAAACGCGACCACGACCACGACCGCCGATCAGGTAACCAATTTTGAAGTCAATATCGTGATCCTTCCCGAATCGTACGGCGATTTACTGGCCAACTCCCCCATCCCGTTCCGTCCGGGAATGTCGGCGGCCGTATATATCCAGACCGAAACGCATCACGACGTACTGACCGTGCCCATTCAAAGCATCACGACGCGCGCCGACGTCATGCCGCCCGTGCAGGATACCGCCGCCAAGACGGGCGCGGCGGCCGGCGACGCGGCCTACGTCGAACGGGTATTTGTCGTGCAGGCCGACCAGACGGTCAAAGCCGTCGAAGTAACGACCGGCATTCAGGACAACACGCATATTGAAGTGATGAGCGGCCTTACCGACAGCCTGCAAGTCGTCAGCGGCCCCTACAACGTCATCGCCAAACGCCTTAAAGACGGCCACAAAGTCAAAGTGTCCGACGCGCAACGCAACCCCTGAGATGCCCGACCGCTTGCATTCGACGTCGATACTCCTTATAGAAACAGGTACGGCAGTCTGCTCGGTAGCGTTGGCGAGCCACGCGCGTATCGTATCGCTCGAAGAGAACGGCGACGGACGGGCGCATGCGCAGTTAGTAGCCGTATTCATCGAAAAAATCCTGCGCACGCAGCGCCTCGCCCCGTGCGACCTGAGCGCCGTAGCGGTGAGCGAAGGGCCGGGGTCGTATACGGGGTTGCGGGTAGGCGTAGCGACCGCCAAAGGCCTTTGCTACGCGGCACGCAAGCCGTTGATTGCCGTCAATTCGCTGCGTGCGCTGGCGCAGTTGGCCATCGACCGCGGCCTGCTGCCCTCGCCCGACTGCCTCATTGCCCCCCTGATCGACGCGCGACGGATGGAGGTGTACACCGCCCTCTTCGACGCGCACGCCACGCCCCGCACCGCTACCACCGCCGAGATAATCACCGCCGACAGTTTTGCTGCCGTACTGGAGCGGCGCCCCGTCCTGTTTATCGGCGATGGAGCCGCCAAATGCCGGTCGGTATTGCAGCACCCGAACGCCTGTTTTGCCGACGTGGCGGCGTCGGCTGCCGGGATGCTGCGTCCCGCCCTCGAAGCATTCGAGGCGCAACGCTTTGAAGACGTCGCCTATTTCGAGCCGTTCTACCTGAAGAGCTTTGTGGCGACGACGAAGAAAGCGGCAGAGTAACGGGTCGTCGATGGTTTTTCGTTGTTCATGCAAGCCCCCGCCGCCTGTCGCCATCCGCATTTCCTTCTTCCGGGAGAATTTCTTATATTTGCAAAATATAATAATGTTTAATTACCATGAGTTTAAAATTACGCCTTATCATTACACAGTTCCTTGAGTTTTTTATTTGGGGATCGTGGTTAATTTCTTTTGGAAACTATATGGTTCGTATGGAAATGGGGAGCCAAATCGGCACCCTGTTTGCCACGGCCGGGATTGCCTCGTTTATTATGCCGACGATTGTCGGGATCATTGCCGACCGCTGGATCAACTCCGAACGGCTGCTGGGTATTTTACACCTGCTGGGCGCCGGCTGTCTGTTTATAGCGTCGAAAGCATCGGTGGGCGACTTCAACCACCTTTACCTTTGTATGTTTCTCAATGCAATGGTGTTTATGCCGACGATCGGGCTGAGCTATTCGGTTTGCTACAGTATCATGGACAACCACCGGATGAACACCATCAAGGACTTTCCGCCTATTCGCGTATGGGGGACGGTCGGGTTTATCGTAGCCATGTGGATTGTCAATCTGGCCGGATGGAGCGAAAACTCCAACCAGCTACTGCTGGCCAGCGGGGCTGCGCTGTTCCTCGGACTGTATGCCTTCACCCTTCCGCCCTCGCCGCCGGTACGAACAAAAAAAGGCAGTTCGCTGATGGCCACGCTTGGATTGGATGCGTTAGTCCTGCTGAAAGAAAAGAAAATGGCGATATTCTTTCTGTTTGCCGTCTGCTGGGCGTCTGTTTGCAAATAACCAACTCGTATGGCAGTAAATTTATCGGTCATTTTGCCAACACGGCCATATACTCGGAGTTATACACCCATACGTTTGCCGTTCGATTCAACAACATCTTTTTGTCGCTTTCCCAAATCTCGGAAGCGCTCTTTATCCTCGCCATCCCGTTTTTCCTGCGGCGGTTCGGAATTAAAACGGTAATGCTGATAAGCATGATTGCATGGGTGCTGCGTTTCGGGCTGTTTGGCGTCGGCAATCCCGCCGAAGGCATGGCATGGCTGACGCTCTCGATGATTATCTACGGGATGGCGTTCGACTTTTTCAATATCTCCGGCTCGCTGTTTATCGAAAAAGAAACGCCGGTAAAATTTCGCGCCAGCGCACAGGGGATGCTGATGATGGTAACCAACGGACTGGGAGCTATCGTCGGGAATTACGGCGCACAGGCGGTCATCAATTATTTCGCGCCGGACGGCAGCGCCAATCCCAACTGGCCGGCCGCATGGTTTATTTTTGCCGCCTATGCGCTGGTGATAGCCATCGCCTTTGCCTTGGCGTTCAGATATAAACACCGGCGGGAGGAAGCCGTCGTCAACCGGTAATCGGCAAACAGGAGGAATAAGGGAAAACGATACAATGCCTCAACGGATACATAAAAAAGAAAAGAACAGCGTCCTGCGCCGGCTGTGGAACATCGCAATCGTGCGTCATTTGCTGTATGCCGTCGTCGGATTTCCGGCGCTGATTACGGCGATCAACGTAGCGTTAAAAGTCGGGACGCAACACGGAAAATCGTTTCCCGTACCCGATTTTACCGGCATGACGGTGGCCGAAGCGACAGCCGCCGGCCACGCAAAGCGCCTGCGGGTCGAGGTCATCGACTCGGTATTTGTACCCTATCGCCCCCCCGGGTCGGTATTCAGGCAACTGCCGGAAGCCTACGCGCAGGTGAAAGACAACCGCCGCGTACTGCTGACGATCAACGCGACGACGCCGCGCCGGGTAACGGTGCCCGACGTCGTCGGCTACTCGTTGCGGCAGGCGAAATCGGTGCTTGTGTCGCAGGGACTATCCGTCGGACGCCTGCGCTACATTCCCGATATGGCCACCAACAACGTCCTCGAACAATACTACGACGGGCTGCCGGTGGTCGCCAATATGCAACTCAACGCCGGCAGCGAAATTGATCTGGTATTGGGACTCAACCTAAACCGGCACGGGCAATATACAACGATCCCCACCGTAGCCGGCATGTCGGCCGAAACGGCAAAAGACGTATTGCTCGATTATTCCCTGAACGCACGATTTCATTACGACAGGAACGTAACGAACTATACCGACTCGCTGGCGGCGCGCATCTACCGGCAGTCGCCGGCGCCCTCCCTCTCCATGATCTGGCCGTTGGGCACGAGAGTCGACGTATACCTACAGCCGGCCAACGACGAACCGGCAGACGGACCAAACGAATAGCGCACGTCGCGCACATCGCATGTTGAATTATACAGTGTACGCCTTTGGATATTGACAGCCATATTACCACGCATGACGAACCGGCCACAGCCCCCGTGCTGTACGAACACTACCATTTCACGGTTGACCGCCGGCAATCGACCATTCGCATAGACAAATACCTGACAACGCATATTGAAAAAATTTCGCGCAACCGCATACAGGCTGCCGCCGACGCCCATTATATCATGGTCAACGGCAAGCCGGTCAAACCGAGCTATCAGGTTAAACCGGACGACGAAATCAGTATCGTAATGCCCTTCGAACGACGCGGCGTCGAAATCCTGCCCGAAGAAATACCGCTGACCATCCTCTATGAAGACGACGTACTGCTCGTCGTCGACAAACCGCCGAACATGGTCGTCCATCCCGGCCACGGCAACTATTCGGGCACCCTGCTGAACGGGCTGGTATACTACAGCCGGCAGAAAAACGAAAAAGCCTTCCTCGTCCACCGTATCGACAAAGATACGTCGGGCGCGCTGGCCGTCGCCAAAAGCGAAGAAGCGCTCATGTTCCTATCCAACCAATTCTCGCTGCACACCTCGAAACGCCTATACATGGCGCTCGTATGGGGCAATCTACAGCCCGACGAAGGCACGATCACCGGACATATCGGCCGCGACCCCAACGACCGCCTGCGCTTTAAAGTCATGACCGACGAAAACGCCGGACGCTATGCCGTAACACACTACCGGGTGCTGGAACGATTCGGCTACGTAACCCTCATCGAATGCCGTCTGGAAACCGGACGCACACACCAAATTCGCGTCCACATGAACCACATCGGACACCCCCTCTTCAACGACGAACGCTACGGCGGCGACGCCATCCGAAAAGGAACCATCTTCAGCAAATACCGGCAGTTTATCATCAACTGCTTTGAAATCATGCCCCGACAAGCCCTCCATGCGCGACTGCTCGGCTTCGTTCACCCGGCGACCGGCGAAGAAATGATCTTCGAATCCCCCCTGCCCGACGACTTCGCCAAAGTACTGGAAAAATGGCGAAACTACCGACCCTCGACCGACGAACAACTGATAGGAATGACCGCCAATGACGCATAACCCGCAAAAATCATTCAAGCCATGAAAAATATAGCCCTCATTTACGGCGGCAACTCGTCGGAATTTGACATATCGGTAGAAAGCGGCCGACAGGTCAGCGCCCACATCGACCGCGCCCGCTACAACGTCTACGACGTACTCCTGCAAGGCGAAAACTGGACGGTACAACTCGACGGCACACGCCAAACTGCCCCCGTCGACAAGGCCGACTTCAGCTTCACCTTCCGAAACGTAAAAACACCCTTCGACTGCGCATTCATCCTCATCCACGGATCGCCCGGCGAAGACGGCCTCCTCCAAGCCTATTTCGACCTCCTACACATCCCCTACACCTCCTGCAACGCCTTTGTATCCATGCTCACCTTCAACAAATACGCCACCAAATGCCTCCTGCGCGACGCCGGACTCGCCCTAGCCAACGACGTATACGTCGCAAAAAACCGACCGATCGACTACCGCGCAATCATACGCCGATTAGGACTGCCCCTCTTTGTCAAACCAAACACCAGCGGAAGCAGCTACGGCGTTACAAAAGTAAAACAAGAAACCGAACTCCCCGACGCCTTTGCCGCCGCCTTTGCCGAAAGCGACGCCGCAATAGCCGAAGAATACATCGACGGACGCGAACTGCAACAGGGCGTCCTCACAAGCAACGGACAGACAATCGCATTACCGGTAACGGAAATCATCTCATACAACGAATTCTTCGACTACGAAGCAAAATACAAAGGCCGGAGCGCCGAAATCACCCCAGCCAACATCACCCCACCACTCGCGCGCCGCCTCGCCGACTGCTCGGCGCACATCTACGACCGTCTGGGATGCCGCGGCGTCGTCCGCATCGACTACATCGTCCGCCGCAAAACCATCTACTTCCTCGAAATCAACACCATCCCCGGCATGTCGCCCGCCAGCATCGTCCCCAAACAACTCCACTGTGCAGGCATCACGCTGCGCGACGCCTGCACAGCGCTCATCGACAACGCCCTCGCAACCCACCGGCCCGCAAACCCGTAACCCGCGCCCCAACTACTCCTCCCCCTTCGCCTCCTCCCCCTTCGCCTCTTCCCAAATCCGGTTCATCTCCTCCAGCGACATCGTGTGAAGCGAGCGACCCTGCCGAAGCGTCTGCCGCTCAAGATAATTAAACCGACGGATAAACTTCGCATTCGTCCGCTCAAGCGCCGTATCGGGATCGACGCCATAAAGACGCGCCGCGTTGACCAACGAAAAAAGCAAATCGCCAAACTCCGCCTCCACATCCCCGGGCGCCCCGCCGGCCAACTCCGCCTGAAGCTCCCCAAACTCCTCCGCCACCTTATCCCACACCTGCTCGCGAACATCCCAGTCGAACCCCACCGCCCGCGCCTTATCCTGCAGCCGGTAAGCCTTAATCAGCGACGGCAAACCCGCCGGAACCCCCGCCAAAACCGTCCTATTGCCATCCTTTTCCCGCAACTTCAACGCCTCCCACTGCTGCACAACCGCCGCCGCCCCGCTCGCCTCCGCCTCGCCAAACACATGCGGATGACGGAAAATCAGCTTCTCGCACAACGCATCGATCACCCCGTCGATCGTAAAATGCCCCCCCTCCTCGCCCATCTTCGCATAAAACACCACATGCAACAGCACATCGCCAAGCTCCTTGCACACCCCGCGATAATCCCCCTGCAAGATCGCCTCGCCAAGCTCGTAGACCTCCTCAATCGTCTGCGGGCGAAGACTCTCGAACGTCTGCTCGCGATCCCACGGACACTTCTCGCGCAACTCGTCCATAATCCCGAGCAGGCGGTTAAAAAAAATCGATTTCATACCTCAAATAATTACAATTTACCAAATACGGCCTGCCAAAGATACAAAAATAATCGATACGCGACATGCGACGCTCGACGCGCGACATTCGACGCGCGACATTCGACCCCTTCGGAAATGCGCCCCCCTTCGGAAATGCGCTCCGCGTCCGACCATCGACCCTCGACACGCGATACCGACCGCCCCTTCTACTCTAACTCCATTAACTCCTCTAACTCCTCAAAAAAAAATTTGCCGGAATATAAAAAAAAGATTACCTTTGCATCGCCTTTTTATAAAGAACAGGCCGCATATAGAAACATATAATTTAACAAACACGCAAAAAATGGAAAAAAATCCCAAATTGTGGGACAACAATGGCGCAAAGTTGTTCGTCTTTGACGCAAAGTTGTTCGTCTTTGACGCAAAGTTGCTCGTCTTTGGCGCAAAGTTGTTCGTCTTTGGCGCAAAGTTGTTCGTCTTTGGCGCAAAGTTGTTCGTCTTTGGCGCAAAGTTGTTCGTCTTTGACGCAAAGTTGTTCGTCTTTGACGCAAAGTTGTTCGTCTTTGGCGCAAAGACGAACAACTTTGCGCCATTGTTGTCCCACAATGTGGGAAAAAACAACCCCTTACGAATACAATAGAACCAATATAACATATTTATTATCAACTAAAAATAAAAAATTATGCCTTACAACAAATCGTTTCTCCAACAACCCGACGCTACCTTTTTAGCGAATGCAAACAACATCGACAGGCAATGCACGCTCCACGGCGCCGAATGGAATCTCGACGCCAACGACCTCGCCGAGCTCTCGACCTTAACGGCCGGCGCCAACACCGCCTACGCAGCGAACAACCAAGTCGAAACGAAAAACCGGACGACCTCCGTCGCCAAAAAGACCGCTTTTGCGGCGCTGAAGCACTTCTTGGGGCTTTTTATCAACACCCTCGAAGGAAGCCGGTACGTACCCGACGAAGCCCTGGAACTGATGGGCCTCCGACCGCGCACGCACCACGCCAACCAGCCCCTGCCCCTGCCCACCGACGACCCGGTCGTGTCGATCCTAAGACACCACGACGAACTCGTCGTCTACGTCGCCCGCCACGAATACGACCAGCCCAACGCCACCGTAGCCCCCGAACGCTACCACGGCTTCCGCCTCCGCTGGAAATTTGACGGCGAAACCGAATGGCGATACGTCGTCTCCACCCGCCTGCACACCATCCTGCACTTCGAACAGGCCGACCGGGGACGCACCGTAATCCTCGCCGCCTCGTGGATCAACCCCCGCCTCGAATCGGGCCCCTACAGCAACAACCAGACCGAGGTGATCAGCTAACCGAGTTATGAGTTATGAGTTATGAGTTATGAGTTAGGAGTTATGAGTTAGGAGTTATGAGTTGCGACAAGCGCACCGGCGCAAGCCCACTCATAACTCATAACTCATAACTCATAACTCATAACTCCTAACTCCTAACTCATAACTCCTAACTCCTAACCGGCGTTTTCTTTAGCGCGGCGGCGCGGCGGCGACGACGGGGCGATATTATTTATGGCATTTTGCAAAAAAATTATTATTTTTGTACGCATTTTGCTTTTAAATTATAATTAAAATACCCGTTATTCGTACAACCTTTAACAAATATACACTATGGTAAGCAACTTAGAAGCCGTTTTTTCAAACAGTGCGCACCGAATGCACCGTTCTGCTATCCGCGAACTGTTGAAAGTCGCCAATCTGCCTGATATTATCTCATTCGCCGGAGGCTTTCCGGCGCCCGACCTGTTTCCGGTCGAACAACTGAAAGAAGTCGTCGCGGAAGTACTGGAAAAAGAAAGCGCCCGGGCGCTGCAATACGGCGAAACCGCCGGCGACCCGCGCCTGCGCGAAATCTTAGTCGAACGCTACCGCCGGGAAGGCCTACAGGTCGGCGTCAAAAACCTGATGATTACGACCGCGTCGCAACAGTGTATCGACTTGGTTTCAAAGATTTTTATCAACCCCGGCGATACGGTGATTTGCGGATTGCCGTCCTATCTGGCGGCGCTACAGTCGTTCGCCGCCTATCAGGCGCAGATGGTGGGCGTCCGCCACGAAGTCCTGCTCGACGACACCGTCCGCCAACTTATCGAGCAGGGACGTAAGCCCAAATTCATCTACGCCATCCCCGACTTCCAGAACCCGGCCGGCACCACGATGTCGATCGTCGAGCGGCAATTAGTGCTCGACGTTGCACACAAATACGACCTGCTCGTTATCGAAGACAGCCCCTACCGGGAACTGCGGTTCGACGGCGAAGCGCAACCGACCATGTACCAAATGGACGGCACGGGGCAGGTGATCTTAATCGGTACGTTCTCCAAAATATTTGTCCCCGGCTTCCGCCTTGGCTGGATGCTGGCCGACGAACGCATTATCGACAAATGCGAAACCGCCAAACAGTCGATGGACCTCTGCTCGCCGGTATTCGACCAGAAAATCACCGCCTGCTTTTTCGATAAAGGCTATTTCGAGCCCAACCTGCAAAAAATCATTGCCGCCTATCGCGAAAAACGCGACGGGATGCTGGCCGCTTTTGAAAAATATATGCCCGAAGGCGTGCGGTGGACGCATCCCGAAGGCGGCCTGTTCCTCTTCCTCACCCTCCCCGAAACGCTCCATGCAAAAGACCTGTTCGATATTGCCATCAAAGAAAATGTAACCTTTGTCCTCGGCGAATTTTTCCACTGCGACGGCTCCGGCCAGCACACCCTCCGCCTCAACTTCTCCTATATGAGCAAAGAAAAAAATGAAGAAGGCGTCCGGCGATTAGCCGCGGCCATCAGGCACCTGATGGCACGTTGAAGGCCGCGGGACAGACAGCCGCGGAGAGAACGGATACGCCGGTCGCACATTATTTTTACAGAACCTAAAAAATGTGTACCTTTGCACCTCAAATTAATCTTAAAAAATAAAAGTATGGCAAAAATTAAAATTGGTATTAATGGCTTCGGCCGTATCGGACGATTAGTATTTCGCGCGGCCGTGGAAGAACGTAACGACATTGAAGTAGTCGGGATCAACGACCTGATTGATGTGAATTACATGGCCTACATGCTGCGCTATGATTCCATTCACGGGCCGTTCCGCGGCACGGTTGAAGTCAGGGATGGCCGTCTGGTCGTCAACGGGCAAAGCATCCGTGTAACGGCGGAAAAAGACCCCGCCAACCTGCAATGGCGCGAAATAGGCGCGGAGTATGTCGTCGAATCGACCGGCCTGTTCCTCACAAAGGAAAAAGCCGCCGCCCACCTTCAAGCCGGCGCTAAACGCGTCGTGCTGTCGGCGCCGTCGAAAGACGATACGCCGATGTTCGTATGCGGCGTAAATCATCGGAGCTACAAAGGCGAAACCATCGTGTCGAACGCTTCGTGTACAACAAACTGTCTGGCTCCGCTGGCGAAAGTCATTCACGATAACTTCGGACTGATCGAAGGCCTGATGACTACCGTCCATGCCACCACCGCCACGCAAAAAACCGTCGACGGCCCGTCGGTGAAAGACTGGCGCGGCGGACGCGCCGCATCCGGCAATATTATCCCGTCGTCGACAGGCGCCGCCAAAGCGGTCGGGAAAGTCATCCCCGAACTGAACGGCAAACTGACCGGGATGTCCCTGCGAGTCCCGACATTAGACGTTTCGGTTGTCGACTTGACCTGCCGTCTCGAAAAAGCCGCTACGTACGACGACATCAAAGCCGCCGTGAAAAAAGCCGCCGACGGCGAAATGAAAGGCATCTTGGGCTATACCGAAGACGACGTGGTATCGAGCGACTTTATCCACGAACCGCGCACCAGCGTGTTCGACGCCAAGGCCGGGATTGCGCTCAATCCGCATTTCGTGAAATTAGTCGCATGGTACGACAACGAATGGGGCTATTCCAATAAAGTATTGGATTTGATCGCCCACATGGCGACCGTAAACGAATAGCATCCGGCAACCGTAAAAGATGAAAAGGACGACCTCCTTTTCATCTTTTTTCTTTTTATAACGCCTTCATCGACCCTTGCCACTATGAAAAAAGTCCTTATTTTTTCTGCCCCTTCCGGTTCCGGCAAAACGACGATCGTCCGTCACCTGCTGGCGCAATTCCCGACGCTGACATTTTCCGTATCGGCGACCAGCCGTGCGCCACGGGGCGACGAGCAGGAGGGCGTCGATTATTATTTCGTAACCCCCGACACATTCCGCGAAAAAATTACCCGTAACGAATTTCTGGAATGGGAAGAAGTCTATACCGGCCACTTCTACGGCACCCCGAACGACGAAGCCGAACGCGCATGGGCCAAAGGCCAGATACTGGTCTGCGACGTCGACGTGAAAGGAGGCCTGCGGATCAAAGAAAAGTTAGGCGCGCAAGCGTTGTCGGTGTTCATCCAGCCGCCCTCGATGGACGCCCTGAGGGAACGCCTGCAACGCCGTAGCACCGACTCGCCCGAAGCCATCGCCCGCCGCCTCCAAAAAGCCGCCGAAGAGCTGGCCTGCGCCCCCCTGTTCGACAAAATCATTGTAAACCGCCATCTGCATGAGGCGCTCAACGAAGCGGAAAAAATAGTCCGCGCGTTCGTAACGTCGAAACCCCATTAACACGCCGGTAGAAAACATTAAATTTTTATTAACTTCCAACGACTTTCCCCCGATATCTCTTTTGTAATGACAGCAGGTTAAAAATATTATGTACATTTGCTACATGCTTATGCTACTTTATTACGGAAATAACATTATTTACCTAAAACGAATAAATCATGTGCCGATTAAAATCCCTTTATACTGTCGCCCTTTTCGTAGGTGGCGTCGTTATGCAAATCCCGGAAATCAGAGCGATTGATAACTCCTATACCCTTGGCGGCAATCCGCCCTATGAATTAGAAATACGGATACAAAGCGGAGGTATGTACTGGGTATACCGACACGACGCCGGAAGCTATAAGCGTCAATTTTATGCTTCGACCATCATGTTTGTCGTAAAAATAGGAAGCATCGAGTACAGAAGCGCCGGCCTGACCATTAATGACGTCTCCGCTACGACCACCGGCGTACAGCAGGAAGTAACCAAACTGTTCTCGGGCACGTTCACCGGGAAGCCTTTTTCCGTACGATACACGATTAATTACAATATCTCCAACCCCGACTATTTTACCCTGTCGGCCACAATCGACGCCTCCAGTATTCCGTCGGGCACGTCCATTTCGCTGGCCTATGGGTTCGACGCCTACGTGAACGACTGCGACGGCGGAGCAGCGATCACCATTCCCGATTTGGGATATAACGACCGGCCGAACCCGTCGGCGCAAGATAGCTATCTAACGCAGGCGCAGGTGCAAAGTTTACGACTGGTGGGGGGTATGAACACTCGGGGCAACGGCTCATTAATCGGGTTCTTTACCTTGGGAAGGCCTTTCGACCGGGCGGTATCGGCGTATTATGGACTGGTGAGTACAAATGGAAGCAATATGATAAACAACACGACTAATACCTTCCTGTTCGGCCCCTACAATGTGCCGAGCTGCTCCGGCGGCGGCGCCTGGGATAACGGCGTCGGCGTGATTTACGATAATATTCCGTCCGGCGTCGTTACTACGGTACGCACCGGCTTGACCTTTACTACCGATATGGACGGCGAGCTGGACTATACGTGGAACGGCCAAAAGAATTTAGTCGCCAGCATCGGCGACAACGTCAATCTCGACCTGATTTATCGCAGTTATAATTCGCAAATAATTAACGGTATCGGGTTTGACGTCGATCTGCAAGGCTTGGACATCTACGCCCCCTGTACCCAATCGGGATTTTTATCCGGCGTCTATTCCTGCGTTCTCAGCCAATCGCGGTATGGCGTATCCGGCGCGTCGATTGCCCCGTACGACTCGGCCATGATGGAGGTGCCTGTAAGCATTACGCAATGCGGCCAGTGGATTATCGACGCCGACGCTATTTCAAATATGGCCCGCACATTGCCGTTAGGCACGCCGGCCACGCTCACCGTGCCCTCGTCCATCCATCTTTTACCGGTAACAACCGGGCTGTGCCAGGGCGACAGCCTGTCGTTTACTATCGCGTTTCCCCCCGGCGTTTCGTCGGCCTTCGACTTTAACGTACACTTGTCCTACACGGGCGATCTCACATCGTTTTCGGCAATGCCGCAGACGGTGCTGTTTCCGGCCGACAGCAACAGTATCACGATTGCCGTGCAGACATTGCCCAATGTACATAGCAACAGTGTGCTCAATGTTACGTTAACCGGTACCGATAAAGTGTTTGTAACGATCGACTCGTTAGCCGATTCGACGGTAACGCTGCTGTTTGGGGTGCCGAATATTCTAACGACCAATGACGTGATCGCCTGCTCTAATACGACGGCCACCATTAGGGTGGGCAGTCAGGACGCCACCGCGACGCTCACTTGGTATAGCGACGCCGCCTGTACTAATCAGGTTGCATCCGGCGCGTCGTTTACCATCCCGGCCGTGTCGGACACCATTTTGTATGTCAAATCCGTATCAAACAACAGTTGCGACAACTACGATTCGGTTCGGGTTACCGTGCATGAGACGCCTGTGCTGACTATCGAAGATGTGGCCGATTGCAACGGTTCTACCGTTACTATAGCCGCCTCGACGACGAATAGCACCGACGTCGTACGATGGTACAACGACCCCCAATATACCAACCTGATAGCGCAAGCCCATTCGTTTGGCGTAACAGCGACCTCCAGCGCCACGTATTATGTCCGGGCCGTATCGGAAAACAATTGTATCGCGCAGGGTTCAGCCGTGCTAACGGTGTACCCGCAACCGGTATTAACAACAAGCGATACCACCGTGTGCGCCGGTTCTATTATTTCCGTAA
Organism: Prevotellaceae bacterium; assembly: GCA_031258415.1. Taxonomy (GTDB): domain Bacteria; phylum Bacteroidota; class Bacteroidia; order Bacteroidales; family UBA932; genus JAIRKX01. The sequence continues at coordinate 613 of JAIRMW010000078.1, read as the reverse complement.
GCGCCTCCTCGAACAACGACAGAGATACCTTATTCTGGTATAGCGACCCGCTCTATTCCTCGCTGATTACTCAAGGTACCGCATTTACCACGCCGGTACTAACGTCCGACGTTACGTTTTATGTAGAAGCCAGCGGCAATCCGGGCGGATGTAAAACAAGGGATAATATGAAGGTTTCCGTCATTGCACGCCCCAGCGTCATTGCGATGGATAATCAGCGAATTTGTTATGGCGATGAAATGACCTTATTCCTCAAACAATCCGACGGCGATATTACATGGAATACGCCGCAACTGACCGGGCATCTGACGTCCTCGCAAACCTATATTGTAACCGCCAGCCGCTGGCCCTGCCCCGACGCCCGCGATACGGTTACGATAACCGTCGGCGATTCGCTCTATATCAGGCCGGATGTATTGCCGCCCTACAAACGGAACTTACAGTATTCAGAACAATTAACGACCAATGCAATATCTCCCGTATATTCGCTGATAGACGGCGAGCTTCCCGCCGGCCTCCAATTCCGCCCCGACGGAACCATCGACGGGCTGCCTTTCCAGATTGAATATAACGACGCCGGCTACCCCTTCCGGGTACAGGTTACCGACCAGTA
>JAIRMW010000074.1 GCA_031258415.1 Prevotellaceae bacterium | reverse complement strand
GAAGCATTTGCAACAAGCTGAAAACAAACGCATTGCAAAGGCAGTAAGTGGGCCGAAAGGATATTAATCGCTGATAATCAATACGAGACAGTCTGTTTTACACACGCCCTACCCCCCTAAAAATAGTCGACAACCGGCCTCTGCTGTTCGACCATTCGGGCAGGGTCATTTTCCGACGCAACACGGTCTCCGAGCGGCCGGCAATCCCGCTGTGGGCGACATAGTAAATCTTCAATATAAAATGAATCGAAGCCCCGGAAAATTGCGTACCTTTGATGCGCCTAATGTATTTATCGAGGCGTTGAATAACTCAGTTGCATTTGTCGCTTGAATCGACCAAGGGTTGCGGGTTGGCGCGATCGCCGCAGGCCCATTGTTCATTGTTCATTAAAAAAACCGCCGTCATGTTTCCATGACGGCGGTTTTCTTAAGGCGTTGGCCGGGGCTACCGGAGGGTTACGTCGCGGAGCGATCGCAGGGTCAGCTGCCAGCGGGTGGCGCCGGTGCCGTAGACGGTGAGGACGCCGGTGAGGTTAATCGGGGCGTCGGGGCTGACGTTGGGGTCGGTCGAGGGGATCCGCGAGCCGGCAAAGCGGCTGTATCCGCTGGTTCGGACGATGAGCACCTCGCCCGTGAGGGCATGGGCGAAAGGCTGACTCAGCGTTTCGGGGTCGGTGCCGTCGTCTTTGGCGGGCGTCGCCCAGGAGTAGACCACCGTATCGCTGCTGGCGCCGGTGAAGCGCATATTTTCGACGGTGATTAGGGTACCTATCAGGTCGGACGTGTTGATGATTTCGCTCATGGTGGTTACCCGCGGCGTCGGTTCGTCGCCCTGTACTCCGCGCAGGATATGCTGCCTGATGAGGTACTCCGAGTCGATATAGGCGGTTTCGTACCTCGACGTGGCGGCGGGTTTGTAGCCCAGTTCGACCATGCCGCCGTAGGCGCCTATTTGCAGTCCCTTGCACTTGATGAATAGCGTTTGCCCGAGCTTGTAGTCGTTATACAGGCCGCGGCTGCCGATTTTCACTTTGATGCCGGTCGTAGAGTCTTCGATAAACAGTTCGCGGTAGAGGTTTCCGGCTTCGTCGGAGGTGGTAACTTTTCCGCAGACGACGACGTCGTCGTCAATCGTAACGCTTTTACCGGGGTAGAGGGCTTTGAGTTCTTTAATAGTAATAAATGTACCTTCGACGTCGGCAGCCGTTACGCGGACGTAGGCCGGCGGGTTTTCGAATCCGTCGTCGTAGTAGCAGCCCTGCCACAGGATGATGGCGGGCAGGAGGGCGATTAGTAGCCGTTTGATTGTGTTCATAGTTCGTATTCTTTTATACATGTTATGTTTATTGATAAATGCGTTAGAAGCGGAGGTAGACCGACAGGTAATAGGTGGTTCCAAACAGGAAATAGTATTTGGAATCGAAAGCGGAATAGGTGGTCGTACCGGCGCTGGTGCTGGGTTTATTGACGCGCAACTGTTCATAGCCGCCGCTTTTGAGGCTTTGGTTATTCAATATATTATTGAGTTGCAGGTTTACGCCTAATGTATAGACGCGGTTGATGTAGAATGTTTTTCCGACATTGGCATTGAGTACGAAGCCGCCGTCGAACTTTTCCTGCCTGCGCAGGTTGGCGTATTGCTGCCATCCTTCGGCGGTCGACCAGTCGATCCCCTGAAGGGCATAATCGGTACGTCGGAGCGGGCTCATGCTGATATAGGAATAGTCGTAATAGTTGAGGTCTATACCGGCAAAGATGCTGCGCGGCCCGCTGTAGTCGAGACCGATGCTTGCGGCGAGTTGGGGCGTGCCCGACACGTAGAAGTCTTTCCAGTATACCCGTTCGTTTTCAATGACGATCTCCTGACTGTTGTCTTTGGTTTCCGTCAGCGTCGGGTTGGAGGTGTAGACATAGTCGCCGTAGCTGAGGGCGCCCACCGCCGAGAGGCCTTGTCCCAGCGCGACGTCGACGCCCAGTTCGACGCCGGCGTGCCGCTGGTCGATGCCGCTGAGGGCGTAGTTGGCGAACGCTTGGATAAGGTCGTCGTAGAAGCTCATGATATCCGTCTGGTCGGCGATGGTCGTATAATAGCCGCTCAGGCGGATTTTGGCCGTGGGCAAGCGCAACGAATAGCTGGCGTCGACGCTGAATATCTTTTTAGGCCGGAGGTCTTCGAGCATACTGTTCCGGGTGCGCGGGGAGATGAAGGCTTCCTGAAACAGGGGCGCCTGCTGCTGGTAGAGTACGGAGGCCGAGAAGACATGGTGGCCGGTCAGTTTGTAGTCGATCCCTGCTTTCAGCGAATAGTTGGTAAAGAACTGCACGTTTGATTTTCCTTCGGAGGCGTTGGGGAATAGTCCTTTCATGTAGAGGCCTTCGCGGTAGAACATGGTGTAGCCGTAGTCGGCGCCCAGCGAGGCTTCTATCCGCCGCCAGTTGAGGTTGGCGGTCGCCCAGAGCTGTTCGGTTTGCGTATGGGCGTAGTAGTCGTAGCCGTATTTATCGCCCTGTCGGATGATGCGGTTGGGGTTGTTCAGGTCGTTCTGCACAATTTGCGCGTTGTCGGGAAAATCGCGTTCGGCAAAATGGTCGATATCGAGCCAGTAGTCGCCGCCCAAGAGGTCTTTCAAGGTTTTGAAATACTCCGTTCGGTTCCATCGGTGATTGACGCCGGCGTTGATTTTCCAAAAATCGTTGACGATATAGTTGGCCGTCGCGCCGACGTTCCATTCGCGCTGGTCGGTATGGCGTTCTTCCTGTACGTATTTCGAGCGGTTGCCGCTCACGGTTTGCCCGCGTACGCCGTTGACGGTAGCGTTGTTCACCGTATAGGGATTATTGTAGTTTACATTATACAGCCTCTCCCAGTTCACGTGGCGGATATTGGGGTCGGTCAGCCAGCCTTCTTCCACCGTCAGGGCTTTTGTAAATTCGTTATTGAGGGCGGCATAGCTTGGCAGGTAGCGATAGTAGTCGGGACGGGGGTCCGGCGCGTCGTACCAGTCGAGCGCCGAATAGCCGTTGAAGCCGAAGCGGTAGCTGGCCGCCGCCGAGAGTTTCAGTTTTTCGTCGGCTTTGAAGACATAGTCGAGCATCAGCACCGGTTCGTGGGCGTTGCGCACGCGGGCGTTGCGTACTTGGCCGTTTTGCCATCCCCAGTTTGAGTTATAATAATTGTCTTTCAGCATATCGTATGTTTCCTGCGTAGCGGCCATCTGGGCTCCCCGCTGGAGGGGCGCGGCAAAGCCGGTAAAAGCGAGGCTGTGGCGGTCGTTGAAGCGTTTTTCAAGGCTCAGGAAATACGAGGCCCCTTCATAGAAGGCGCCGGTCGTCCAGTTCAACGCGCCCTGCCCGGAGCCTAACCGGGTAGATACCGAAAGGGCGAGATACAGGCCGTTGCCGACCTCGCCGGCATAAGTAGCCATTGCCCGGTGATTGTACGAACTGTTTCCGCTGGCATAGCTCAGGTTCACGCCTTGCCTGAACTGCGAGGCGCGGATCAGGATATTGGTGCTTCCGCCCAATGCGCCCGTGCTGTAGTCGGTCGGCAATGCGCCAATCGTATTGCTTTGCGTACGGGTGGCGTCGTTGAGTCCGCCCCACAACCCCCATGGCGAGCTACCGTTGTTGAGGTCGTTCATCGGGAGTCCGTTCAGGAAGGTTTGCCGGTAGGGGTTCTCATACCCGCGCGTTCGGAAGCGCATAGCGCCAAAGTTGAAGCTGGCGATATTCGTAAACGCATCCTGCGACGACGAGAGCAGCGAGGACATCATTTGCGTATCGTCGTCGTCGTTTGCTTCAAAGAAAACCACGTCGGTCGAGGCCGGAACCACCGCCGACTCCGGCTGCGGAATAGTCCGTATGGTTATGGTGTCTGTTCCGGCGAACGAAGCGGGCGCCGCCGCCTGAGCCGAGAGGATGATAGCTGTCAGTATAGCCGTAAAGAAGATTTTTATTTTCATACCTTATTAATTTTATTTTATAATGGATAAGTAAACAGGGAAATGGTCGCTGTATCCTCCTTGATAGGTCGTACCCGAGTACGTACGCAGCGGATAGCCTTTGTAGCGCCCTTCCTGCTCGGTTAAGAACGGTTTATTGAATATAAATGCATAATATTTATGCTTGTTGGGGCGGTACACCTGAAAGCGTCCCGGTTGCCCGTTCACCAAATTCGCATTCACGATAATATTGTCGAACAGGTTCCATGTATCGCGATAGGCCAGGGTGCCGTATCCTGCTTTAAACAGCGCATACATCGGGTTGAACAGGTCGCCGTGCGTAAGGTCTTTGAGAGTTCCTTTGGCGCCCAATACTTTTGCGATACTTTTATCGGTGGGGTCGTCGTTCAGGTCGCCCATAATAACGATGTTCGCATCCGGTTCGACCGCCGCAATCGAGTCGGTCGTGCGGCGCAGGATTTTAGCCGCCGTCATGCGTTTCGATTCGGAGCTTTGCTGTCCGCCGCGGCGCGAAGGCCAGTGGTTGACAAAAAAGTGGAATTTTTCCTCCGCAATCATCGCCGAAAGATGGAGTATATCGCGAGTAAGGAACGCGCTGTCGTCGGGCATGATCACCCGAATAGGCCTGCTCTCGACCTGCTGGAGCACGTCGGGACGGTAAAAAAAAGCGACGTCGACGCCCCGCAAGTCCGGCGAGTCGAAATGAGCGATCCGGTAGCCCGCCGGCGCCAATTTCTCCTGCGACGCCAAATCCTGTAAGACATCCCGGTTCTCGATTTCGCTCACGCCAATCACAATCGGATAGCCCGACGTAGCAGCAGCTATCTTGTAGAACACATCAGCCAGCCGGTCGAGCTTGGCCCGATAGCGTTCTTCAGTCCATTTGTACGATCCCTGGGGGAGAAACTCTTCGTCAATGACGCCTTCATCGTCGTCGACGTCAAAAAGATTTTCTACGTTGTAAAATACAATACTGTATTTCTTTTGCTGTCCGTATAGCGTTATACAAACAAGCCATGCGCACAGGAGTATACTTAATTTACATAATTTAAATAATTTTATCATCGTTTAGTGTTTTTATTACATTACTATTATAAGGGCCATTTAGTGGTTGTCCGTATTGATTCGATAACATCGGCATTGGGCAGGTTGGGAAAGAAGTTGATCCCTGTTTTTTGTTCCAGTTCCCGAATGGTTATCGAATAGTCATGCGTAACCGTGTTGTTGGAATGCGATGTGTTTTCCATCCAGAATGCAATTGCGTCGAACGCATTTCCTTTCCGTTTCAGCAGCGCTTTAAAGTAGTATCTTGGAATCGTAACCATGCCGTTTCCTTTCTGTATCGTGGCAATGCCTGCTTTGATAGCGCCGCCGGTAACGATATACAACGTATCGCAATCGGAAGCTCCCGCCCATTCCCGCACTTTGATTTCCAAATTCGCCCAAATTCGCTGGTTAAACGCGCCGAGCTGCGGACTCATATTGGAATAATAAAAGGTTTCCGCATTGGCTTCGTAAGAGAATACGCGATCGGCCGACGGGAGCAGATGTCCCCGGTCGTATCCGCTGAAATCGGCGCGGGTCGACGAAAATTCGTAGGGGATTTGCGGGTCTTGCGCCCACGCATCGGATCTGGACACCCGTTTTTGCAGATAAGCCGCATTAAGGACATAGGCAACCCATACCGAATGGCGTTGCGCAGTATCGTACTCCATGGCATAATACAAATGCTCAATATACCATCGCTTATTATCGACAACCGGCAGTTCCATCCGGTTTGGGATCGTTTGTTCGATACGGGTTCCCCCAAGCACTTCTCCGGGTGCCAATTGCCTTATGGCGACAGAAACGTCGTCGGTAGCGATGCTTATATTAATCGTAGCAACCCGTTGCTGTGTGCCGGTATTTTGGGTAAAGGCCGCCGTTACGGTGGCATTCCCGGTGCCGGTTGCCGGTGTTACGCTACAAAAATTTTCTTCCTGTGTAACGGATATTGTCCATGTTTCTTTGGTCTTTATCTGTATCGGCAGCGATGCGGCGGCGCTTATAATTTCGGTATGGCCGACGGTAACCGACAACAGGGTCATTTTCTCCTGTGTCAATTGTACGGATTGCGTGGTATTACCTGCCGTTACGGAAATAATAGCCGTGCGCTGTTCCGTCGCATTGTTCTCGGAAACCAGCACACGGACGCTGTTCTTTGTGCCAATACCCGTAGACGGGGTTACCGTACACCATTCGCTGCCTTGCAGGACGTTCAGCGTCCATGCCACATCGGCGCCGGTGGCGATGCGTAAAAACTGGTCGTTCTCTTCCGAAGACACTACCGCATTATCCAGCGTGAGTTCCAATGCTGTTTCTTCGGGCCGGCAGGCCGCAAAAAACAACAAAGTAAGAACGAATAATAGGTATTTAAAAAATCCTTGCATTGATCATTGTTTAGGGTAAAAAAGCTACCCTGTTTTCAAAAGCAGGGTAGCTTCAAATAAAATTATATTGTTACTTAATTGCCGGAAATCGTCAAGGCGTCAGTAGAAGCATTGGCGCTGTTCAGGTACCAATTACCGGTAATTGTTCCGGTTTGCGTAGATAAGATATAAGGAACAATCCGTATAGTAATGGTCGTTCCCGCCGCAACATTCTGCAAAGCGGCAATAGCTGACAAACTCACCGTTTCCTTGGGGAATGTGGTAGTACTGCTTGGCTTTGTAAAAGTAATAGCATGTACTTCTTCAAAACTGCCCGTCCCGATTTGGTACTGAATAGATGTACCTAATGGGCCGGTACCTGTCAATCGTATGATGATTTCCAATGCAGATAATGACACTGCGCCGGTAGAACTTATCGTAAATGTAGCATATTTTACAGGTGCGCTGAGTTTATTAGCTTCCGTATTGCCGGAGAAATCATTGCCTCCCCAATTATTATTGCCGGAGTTACCTGACGTGGTGAATCCTGTTTTAGTTAATGCACCTATTGTAACATTCGAATTCGTATTGGACGATACGGCCATTGTTTCAGCACCCCATTGGATACCTGTCATATTCCATGCGGCAGTAAATACTTCGGTACCGCCGCTGCTAACTCCCGCCTGTGTTACCGCAATGGTTTTATCGCCTGTTACGCCTGTGCCGCTCACGGTGATGGTCGCCGAACGCGATGTACTGCCGGTATTGGCGGCGGCGGTTACCGTAACCGCGCCGTTGTCGCTGCCTGTCAGCGAAGGTGTAACCGCAGCCCAAGTGGCGGCGGCATCGGGTGTAATCGTCCATGCGGTGTTGCTGGTAATGTTAAATGATTTATCTTCGCCGGCGGCGGAAAAGCTGAGCGACGCAGGGGTTACCGTCAACTCTTTCGGGGCGGTTGCGCCAAACCGGAAATCGTCTATTTCATACGTGGTCGATTTGCTGGCGCCGCCTTCCGCTACATAGCGGAAACCGATGTATTTCGTACCGCTGTAGGAGGACAAATCAACCTCGCCGGAAAAAATCCAGTCGGTATAGCTGCCGTTTAATGGGTCGGTGGACTCAGCAATTCTCGCCGTGAGTTTTGTGCCGTTGGCCGTGCCTGCCGATTTGCTGTTCAGAAGATATACTTCCAACGATGAGGTAGCATTGAAATATCCGCCAACCGTTTTAAACGACATGGTTTTAGTCGCCGCATTGGTAACATCCAACGCCGGCGAGATGAGCCAAAGCTCATAATTGGCGGCCGTGCCGTTATGCGCAGAAGCATAGGCATACTTATTTCCACTATATTCTCGCAGCTCGAATATTTTATCGTCGTCGCCTTGTACTTTCTCGAACTTCCATCCGTTTATGGCAGCGGATTTCCCCTGTCCGGCCTCCCCGCTTTCCCAGTTTTCCAACAAAGAGGCTTGCGGTGTTTCCGGCGCCGCCTGCGTTATGGCAAATGTTCTGGTAACCGCATTGTCATTGGTTTTGACGGTAATGGTCGCCGCACGTTGTGCACCGGTATTGGCCGTAACGGTCACAGTAAAGGCGCCGTTATTGCTGCCTGTCAGCGAAGACGTAACCGCAGCCCAAGTGGCGGCGGCATCGGGTGTAATCGTCCATGCGGTGTTGGATGTAATGGTTACATTCTCCGTTCCGCCGGCATCGGTAAAGTTGGCGCTGGTGGGAGAAATGTTGAGGCTACTGCCCGGCGTACCGCTGAAACTTACTACCTTGATATCATCAATACGTACCACGCTGGCTATTGCACATTCCCATTTCAAGCTGAGGGATGAAATGCCGGTAGTAGATATTTGAGCGGTGGCCAAAGCCCATGTAACCGCAGTACTGCCGACTTCCGGAGCATTTGGGGTCGTATAGCTAACAGGATGCCAAGTAGCGCCGTTGTCGGGAGAATATGACACAGCAAGCTGGTCGGAATTAATTCCGGCCCATTCACTCCCCTCATTTTGCACATTACGAACCCCGAAAGTAAGCTCAATATTGTCCACGCCCGAAAGCGCGATATCCTTAACGATAAAATGCCTCAGCGGGCTCATGACCGTACCGAAGAATACATTGTTCCCGCCGCCGGCGCCGGCGTATCCTGCCGATGCATTAGTTGTCCGGACTTGCGTATTACCCTCATAGGTTACGCCGCTACCCCCCAAACCTTCCTTAGACCATCCTGTATGGTCTGTCACATCTGTATTGGCGGAAACATTCGTTTTACCCATGTCTTCATAATAAATGACCTGCGTAGCAATAGCGCCCGGCTGGGTAATCCGCACATCCACATACACGGTAGAGGTGGCAATTCGGATATCCGCTTCGCGGCTCACGCCTGCGTTCGGCGCCACGGTCAGGGTGATGACCGCATCACCATCGCCGGCGGTCTTGTCGGGAATGAGCCATTTGTCGTCCGACAGGTTATCTGTCAATTTCCACGGACGGTTGGCCGTAACAGTCAGCGTAATTTCGCCGCCTTCACTCGGCACGTCCACAATTGTTTGATCCACCTCTATAAAAGGGGTGTCCGGGTTTACTTCTTCCGTGTTGCAGGCCGCGAAGAAGCACATAGATGCAGCTACCATTATCATAGCTGTCATAAGTTTTGGGCAAAGTTTTTTCATAATTCTGAAAATTAAAGATTAGATGCAATATTTATGTTCATTTCATAAGCTTAATTCAAAATTGGAAGCCTCGGAAAGGTTTCTGGAAGTCTCGGAAAGGTTCCTGCCGGGGCGGTGAAAATCGCTGCGGCCTGCAGGAAGTAATGTGATGTAATTAGTTGATAGACAGAATTTTCGGGGGGGGGTAAAATCAATTAATAATGAATAATTAACAATGAATAATTGGGAAAGGCAGGCAGATAGAGATGTCCAATTTGGACGCCTGTGCCGGGCTGCCGTAGCCAATTGACCATATATTACATTATTCATATCCCTTTCGTAAGGTTAATTCAAAGGTAAAAAAAGATTTTGGAACTTACAAAAAAAAGAAAAGAAGATTCTATTACAATTACGTTACATACAACAAGCTATTGGTTTCCAAAATCAAAACACCAATAAGAGTTCCAGCGTGAGTTTATTGTCCGATACATGGTCGTCGCTGCCGGCCAGCTCCCGCGATTTGTTCCGCACGAAGTAATGCTCGAAGTCGATACGCAGGCAGGAGTCAAACGGCTTATCCGTCAGTCCGAAGGCGAGGCCGGCAGTGACACGATGCACGTCGAGACCGCTACGTCTAAGCCCGCAGGTCATGGCGTCCCAACGCACAGCGGGCGTGACGGAGTGAAACAGTTTCAGAAACGGACAGTGAAAGATGTATGCGCTCTGCAGATAAGCCCCCGTAAAATTTTTATCGGCCGGGCGCGATGCATTGTAATCATAGCGGTTCATCACTTCGGCCTGCAACAGGTAATCCTTTTTCCGGTAGCTGATGTCGGCACCCCAGAACAACCAGTCTTTTTCCTCATCAGGGTTATTTGCTTCGTTAGCGTAGCGGTAGGCTTTCACCGATGTGCGGAAATGCTCCAGACTCCCCATCGTTAGCCGCAAAGCGAGCGACGGCTTTTTTGTCCATCGCGGATTATTTATTTTTCCGCCGTTAAACACGCCGCCCTCCAACAGCAAAGGGAACACATCGCCGATGCTGTAAAAAGCCACAGCGCCAATGTCGCGCGAGCCGGCGGTGAAAAATTTACCGACAAACGCCCGGTTGGCAAACATGGATTGCGAGGGCGTGATAATATACGAATTTTCAAATGGCACCGACGACTGTCCCAGGCGTATGCCTCCGTTTTTAAGCAAATTCAGCGTGATAAAACCGTCTAAAATATCAAACTTCCCTTCGTTGCTCAATTCCACCTGTACCCGGTAAGCGGCATACCGGTTAAGGTTTCCGGAGAGCCCTATGCGCGAATTGCGAAGATTAAACCGCACATCGCCGGAATTCAGTCCCCATTCGAATTTTGTTTTCAGGGTGCCGTCAAGTTTCCACTGTGTAGTGTCGCGCGATTGTGCAGCCATGAATACAGGCAACCACAGCATAAGCGCAAAAAAACCGCTGTATGAGAAAAAACGAAAGTATGTCGTGCGACGCTTTACTTTTTTTAAATCCATTCCTTATTATTTACAACTGAACAAATATAGTAATTTTATTTGACACAGGCAAAGCCGCCAAAATCTGAACGTCTAAAATCGTAATTGACTTTTTTCCTATCTTTGTGGAAAAAAGAAAAATCTGATGAAATATTTTAATATAGCAGGTTAATATAGCAGGACCATGTAACAGTGCAGACCATTACATGATCGACGCCGCCACCCGGTTGCAGGGCATAGAACAACTGGTAGACAGTAAACAGTATTTCGTAATCCATGCCGCACGGCAGAGCGGGAAGACGACCTATTTGCGGGATTTGTCGCAACGGCTTAACGCCGGGGGAAAATATTACGCCCTGTACTGTTCGCTGGAAAACGTGCAAGAGGTTATCGACCCAAAAGAAGGAATACCGGCTATTGTCAGAGTCATTAAGGATATGATAGATTTTACGGATATTCCGCACAGGGCGGATTTTGCCAGAGAAGCGGATTGTGAGAACTTCACCGGCGTTCTGGGGGTTTCGCTCACTCGTTTCTGCATGCTGCTGGACAAACCCTTAGTCATTCTTTTTGACGAGGCGGACTGTTTAAGCGAAGGGACTTTAATCGGCTTTCTCAGACAGTTGCGCGATGGACACAACAGCCGTCCATACCGGGCGTTCCCTCACTCCATAGCTTTGGTGGGCATGCGCAACATCTGCGACTACAAGGCAAGGATACGTCCCGACCGCGAAACGCTGGGCAGCGCAAGTCCGTTCAATATCGTTACGGAATCGTTGACATTAAAAAACTTCACCAAGGAGGAAATTGTCCAATTATACGAACAGCATACCGATGAAACCGGACAGGTGTTTGAGGACGCCGCTATTGAACTGGTTTGGGGACAGACGCAGGGACAACCCTGGTTAGTGAATGCCATTGCCCGCGAGGTGATAGTGAAAATCCTGCAATCGGACTACACAAAACCGGTTACAGCGGACTTGGTGCACGAAGCCATTCAAAATATCATTCTCACCCGCCCGACGCACATCGACAGTCTGCTTGAGCGGCTGAAGGAAGAACGCGTGCGCCGGATCATTGAGCCGATAATCCTGGGCGAAGGGTTTATCAACAGGGATTCGGACGATTTTCGTTATACGCAGGAGTTAGGGTTGATTCGTGTGGTTAATGGGCGGATAGCGCCTGCTAATCCGATTTATGCCGAAGTGATTATTCGCAAATTATCCTCCTTCACGCAGGAAGAATTGCAAGATGCGAAGTACCCCTACCGGATGCCCCGTTACCTGAAGGACGGACAGCTTGACATGGATTTCCTGATGCGCGATTTTCAACAATTCTGGCG
>JAIRMW010000062.1 GCA_031258415.1 Prevotellaceae bacterium | reverse complement strand
GTAAGGCCCGGCCAGGGGGCGTCGGCAATGGTCATGATGGAGCCGTCGATAAACGATTCGATTTCGTAGTGTTCCTGTGCGGGGATGTAGATGTCGTCGCCGCGCTGTTCCAGCCTGATGCCGAGACGGGCAAACTGCGCGGGGATAATCCCCAGATTGCCATACGAGACGTTTTTAATGGTCAGCTCGCTTCGCGTCATGGCCGCCATCCCGATAAAACTGCCGACTTCGATCATATCGGGCAAGATCGTATGGTCGGCGCCGCCGAGACATTCGACGCCTTCAATCGTCAACAGGTTGGAGCCGACGCCGGCGATTTTCGCGCCCATACGGTTCAGCATCCGGCAAAGCTGTTGTACGTAAGGTTCGCAGGCCGCATTATAGATCGTTGTAACGCCGCGTGCCATAACAGCCGCCATGATAATATTGGCCGTACCGGTTACCGAGGCCTCGTCGAGCAGCATATACGTCCCTTGCAGATGCGACGCTTCGACGGTATAAAAACAGTCGTCGGCATTGTACGAGAACTTGGCGCCCAAGTGCTGAAAACCGATAAAATGCGTATCCAAGCGGCGGCGTCCGATTTTGTCGCCCCCCGGACGCGGCATGTATCCGAAACCAAATCGTGCCAGCAACGGGCCTACAAGCATAACCGACCCGCGCAGCGCCGAGGCTTTCTTTTGAAATTCGGCGGTTTTCAGATAGTCCAGATCAACGTTGGCGGCTTGCAGGACATATACGTCCGTGTCTTGTCTTTCGACACGGACGCCCATACTGCTCAACAGCGTAATCAGATTATTGACGTCGACAATAGCAGGCACATTGCGAACCGTTACTTTTTCGGGTGTAAGAAGCGTCGCACAAAGTATTTGCAAGGCTTCGTTTTTGGCGCCCTGCGGTACAATGTCGCCCGACATCCGGCAACCGCCTTTGACTTTAAACAAGGACATGATGGCTCCTGATTAGCTCGTTGAAAAAGCGCGTTACGAACGGGCGTTCTTCGCCTTTTTAAATTTCTTGTTTTTGCCGTTATTATTATTTTGAGGATGCGGACGCGATTCGGGATGTACATGGGGCAGTTTCAACGACGGATCCACCGTAATCTGTCCGTGCGACAGCCGCTCAATATCCCGGAAAATAATATCGTCCGCTACGGAATCTTTATTCCAGATGATATACTGCTTTTTCATGTACTGTGCTACCGATACAATCATCGCCTGTTTCGCTTCGCTATCGGGGTATGAGGCAATGGTGTTCAAAATATTTTCCACATTCCGTCCGTAGTGCATCACGGCCAGCGGCGATTGCGGATACGGGATCGACTGCGGCTTTTCGTTAAATGTTTCCGGCACGGGAACGGGGTATGGCGAGTCAATATCAATGTCGAAATCGGCGATAATGTAGACATGATCCCATAATTTATGGCGGAAATCTACAATATCGCGCAGGTATGGGTTCAGGTTGCCCATCACCGATATGACGGCCATCATCTGCCGGTTTCGTTCCTCCCGGTCTTTGATGGTTTTTACGTATTGTATCATCTTTTGAATATGGCGGCCATATTCGGGAAGCAGCAACTTCCGGCGCTGTGTGTTGTAATCAAAATTCATTTGCTATTTTTTTAATTGTCCGCAAAGGTAAGAAAAATTTACGGATTGACAGATAGCGGCGTCGTTCCCGTCAAGTTTTTCTTTTTTTAGCGGCGGCATCGCCCGTAAATCCTACTCCATAACATACACTCTTTTCACCCGCCGCGAAATACCGGTCAGCACCTCGTACGGAATGGTCTCTAATGTACGGGCAACGTCGGCGACGGTCGGGCGGGCGCCGAAGATAATGACCTCGTCGTTCTCCTGCGCGTCGACGTCGGTAAGGTCAATCATGCACATATCCATGCAGACGTTGCCGATAACCGGCGCGGGCCGGCCTTTGACGACGACCGTTCCGCGACTGTTGCCGAAGCGTCGGGGCAGGCCGTCGGCATAGCCGATAGCGATGGTGCCCACCCGCATGTCGCGCGTCGCTACATGGCGGCAGTCGTACCCCACAGCATCGCCGGCGGGAACGTGTTTAATTTGCGAGATGACGGTTTTCAGCGTACTGACCGGCTGCAAGCATTGTTGTTCCTCCTCGTTTACGCCGACGCCATACAGCCCGATCCCCAGCCGTACCATATCGAACTGGGCGTCGGGGAAGCGTGTAATACCGGCCGAATTTAAAATGTGAGCGTATACCGGATAGTCAAACACCTCCTGTACCTGTTTGCTCATACGCCGGAAGAGGTCTATCTGCCGGCGTGTCCGGTCGTCGAGCGCGGGATTGTCGCTGCCGGCCAAATGCGAAAATACGGAGGCCACCCGGAATGACGGCAAGGCTGTCCGAAGCTCCTGCAAAGCCTGTAGCAGGGTGGCTGTCTCGCGTTCTTCAAAACCTAAGCGGTGCATGCCGGTATCTAATTTGATATGTACGGGCGGCGCCGGCGTACCGGCCTGCGCTTCCAGCCGGCTGCGCCACATTTGCAGCAGGCGGAAACTGTATAGCTCCGGTTCCAAATCGTACGACAGCAGGAGGTCGAGGCTTTGCGGTTCGGGATTCATAACCATGACAGGCGTCGTAATGCCCGCCTTGCGAAGCTCTACGCCTTCGTCTACGTAGGCTACCGCGAGGTAATCGACGCGGTGAAACTGGAGCAGGCTGGCGATTTCATAGCTGCCGCTTCCGTACGAAAACGCTTTGACCATCGCCATCAGACGTACGCCGGGGCGCCGTTTTGAACGGTAGTAATTGAGGTTGTCTACGAGGGCGTTTAAGTTTATTTCCAGAATGGTTTCGTGCGCTTTTTGCTGTAGCGCCCGGTCGATCTTTTCAAAGGCGAAGACCCGCGCTCCTTTAAGCAGGATACATTCGTCTCTGAAGCGGCTGAAGGGGAAGCGCTGCAAAAAGGCGTCGGTATCGGGAAAGAAGAACGACTCCATGTCGAACGCCGAGGCATGGCGCGAAATACGGTGGCCGACGCCGATGAAGCGCCGGATACCTTTCGCCTGCAACAGCCGGGCGACAGCCGCATAGAGCGACTCCTCGTCCTGTCCGCTTTGCAGAATGTCGGAGAGAATAACCGTTTTTCGTGCGCCCGGCTGCCGGCAAAGAAATTCGACGGCCGCCTGCAACGAAAAGAAATCCGAACTGTAGCTGTCGTTGATCACCGTACAGTGATTGATCGCCTCTTTCCATTCCATGCGCATTTCGACGACGGGCAGATGCCGCATTCGCTCGACGATCAGCGCGGGGGGCGCTTTTTCCAGAAGCATGAACGCCCAGCAGTGCATCGCATTTTCGATGGACGCCGGGTCGGTCATCGGGATGACAATTCGGAGCGTTTCGTCCCGGTAGCGGGCGCAGAGCCGGGTTGCCCCGTCGCGGACGACGACCGACGTCAGTTGCAGATCGCAGCCGGCGGCGCGTCCCCATGTGAATTTGCGGAGGCGCGACAAGCGTTTATGGTTGGCCACGACGTCGGCCACTTCGGTATGATCGGCGCAATAGACGAGCGATTGCGCCCGGACGAACAGCTTTAACTTCTCGTCGATTTTCTGCCGCCGGCTGATGAACGACGCATCGTGGGCGGTGCCGATATTGGTAAAAATGCCGACGGTCGGGTTGATGATCGGCGCGAGCCGCGCCATTTCGCCGGGTTGCGAAATACCGGCCTCGAACACCGCCCATTCGTCGCCCGACTGCATTTGCCATACCGACAGCGGGACGCCCACCTGACTGTTATAGCTCTTCGGGCTTTTGACCACCTGCCGGTCGCCGCTCAGCAACCAAGCCAGCCATTCTTTGACCATGGTTTTCCCGTTGCTGCCGGTGATGCCGACAACGGGTATGCTAAAACGGCGGCGATGGGCGGCGGCCAGTTGTTGCAGGGCGGCCAGCGTGTCGCGGACAAGGAGAAAATCGGCGTCGGCGCAACCCTGCAACGCTGTTGGAATATACCGGACGACAAAATGCCGCACGCCCCGCGCGTACAGCGCTTCGATATAGCGATGCCCGTCGTTGCGTGCGCTGACCAGCGCAAAGAACAGGCACCCGTCGGCCGACGTCAGCGTCCGGCTGTCGGTGAGCAGGCTTTGTACGACGGCGTCGCCTGCGTGGCCGTCCTGTAGGGGCGCCCCCATAGCGGCGGCGGCTTCCCGGATAGTATACGATGTTTGCATAATAGCGCAAAGGTAAGGAATAATATGCGTATTGCATTCGATGCTCGACGCTCGACGCTCGATGCTCGATACTCGATTTTCGACTGGCGTCGAGCATCGAGCGTCGAGCGTCGAGCATCGAATGCAATACGCATATTATTCCTTACCTTTGCGCTATTATGCAAACATCGTATACTATCCGGGAAGCCGCCGCCG
>JAIRMW010000053.1 GCA_031258415.1 Prevotellaceae bacterium | reverse complement strand
CGCAACCGCCGCAATTAGCGCCGGGCAGCAATGCCGCCACGTCATCGATACGCGGGTCTTCTTCGACCCTGAATTGCTGCGCCACCACGTAAAGCGCCATCGCCAAAGCCGCGCCAAGCACGGTTAATACTGCAACGGTGAGAAGAATGGTATTCATGTTCTCCGGTCTATTTCTTTAATCTCAAATCTGAACGTTCGTTTTAATTTATTTTTACATCCATACAGAATGCCGTAATAGGCTGCCACGCCACTCGCGCCTGCTATGCCGCTCCATGCGTCGGACACGCCGTACGCCTGCAAAAATACTAAAATTAGCAATAATAGCGCCAGCGGGCAACCATACCCCCACCATACCGCCGTCAGCCCATTGCCCGACGCGAGGACAAGGCGCACCTCGTCGCCCGCCTGCACGGGCTGTCCGCCATTGGGGATTGCGAACCGCTTTTCGCTCGCCGTACCGCAAAAATCGCGGGCGCGACAAGCGCCGCACGACGAGGCTACCTGCATCCGCACCTCAATCGTCTCCGGCGTTACCCGCTCGACAACGCCCCGATGTATGACCGGTTGTATATTTGCCATCTGTTCGTTCTTTTTTTACGGGCAAAGATACGGTAAAACGCCGGATACGGGGTATTGGATATTGGATATTGAATATTGAATATTGATAAATTTACCGCATCCTGCCCGATGGTTACCGATAGCCGCTATGGGGCAGGATCGCCCGTAGAATGCAGGCGACAGGGGATTAAAAAGGGCGCCGGAATGGTTCCGGAATGGTTCCGGAGGCTACGGGAAAGATTTCCGTAGCTACGGGAAAGATTTCCGTAGCTACGGGAAAGATTTCCGGAACGCCGGGAAAGATTTCCGGAACGCCGGGAAAGATTTCCGGAACGCCGGAAAAGATTTCCGGAACGCCGGGAAAGTCTCCCGGAACGCCGGAAAAGATTTCCGTAGCTCCGGGAAAGTCTCCCGGAACGCCGACAAGGGTTTTCGGGAAACGATGTATTATAGCTATAAGTCGCCGAATCTGGCGATGAACTATTTTTAATGAACAATGAATAATGAATAATGAACAATGGCCTGCGGGGGGCGCTCCAATGAACAATGAATAATGAATAATAAACAATGGCCGGCGGCCATTCATGTCAATAGGAAACGACAATCCCTCCATCCCAGGCCAATGGGCAACGTTACCCCCCGCAGGCCAATTGTTCATTGTTCATTGTTCATTGTCGCCGTCCACCCCCTGCCCATTTCTCTAATAACAGAAATGAGAGGCGTCGGAACAGGCGCCTTACGCCCTCGTTTTTTGCATTTTCGGAATTTTCATGTACCTTTGTTTTACTTCTGATAATATACATTATCGGAAGTAGTCCAAAGACACTTTCCAAAATATTTTTTTAAATTAATCGGGTCAAGCGTATTATAAACGCTTTTTACGGGGGATTTTTGCCCGCCCCCCGTCTGTTTTTGAACTCCGTTTTTCGCCTGTGTTGTCATATTAAGCATTTATTTTTGTTATTGTTACAAGGCCACTTCCGATAATGTATATTATCGGAAGTAACCTATTGTCGCGAGGCTCTTCATGCAACGAATAAAAATACGTATACACATATAAATTTATATAACGATGAAAAAAATAGTCCTGTATCTCTTGTTATTTCTCTGTTTAGCGCCCGCGTTCGGGCAGAGCGTGGTGCGCATCGACCGGCTTGCGACGGACTATGCCGCGCCGAGCGCGACGCTCCGGGTCTATTGGGAAGGCGGCGTACCCAACAATATCCTCCATCTCGACAGCGTCTGGCTGTTCGTCGACTACCAGCCCATTGCATCCAACGGCTCGTTGGGCGTGTGGACGCCCGCCACACTGAGCAATCCTGCGGCCTCCGCGCCGGGGACGGTCATTACCGTGCCGGGCAACGGAAGAGGTTTTTACCTGCGAGGCACGCTCGACCCGTCGTTCAGTTCCACCGTAACGGTAACGCTGGCCGGCCCGACCCCCGGCTCGACGTTCAACTGGTGCGCCTACGCCTCCGACTATCCGCCCAACGCGACGCTGCAGTCTAACGGCGGCGGGTATGCGCTGCACGGTACGCCGCCCTTCGTGATCAACGGTTCGATTCGCGAGCCCTCGTATACGTTCGACGACGCGGGCGTGTGTATCACGAGCATTACCGACTCGACCGGCTGCCCGGGCTTCGTAGTCAATCCGCCTATCGTACCGGGCAGCATTCCTTCGACCGGCGACACGGTCTGCGCGGGCGACACGCCGGCGACCATTGTCGGCCTCATGCCCTTCGGCGGCGGCGACGGCCAGCTGGCCTACTCGTGGTATAAAGACGGCGTCCTAATCGCCGACGCCACCGGCGCCGACTATACCCCGCCGTCGACCCTCGCGCCCGGTACCTATATCTATACCCGCAAGGTGAACGACCGGACGTGCGGCGTCGCGCCAATGGCCTCGACGGGAAGCTGGAGGCTGACCGTCGGCGCGATTCCGGCGACGACCCTCACCGCCTCCAGCCCCACCGTTTGCGCAGGCGCGGCGGTTACGCTGACGGCCACCGCCGGCGCCGCCCTGTACTCCTTTAACGGCGGCGCATGGCTGGCGAACAATACGACCAGGGCAACCGTGAACAGCAATACGACGTTTACCGTCAAAGCCCGCTCCACGCTGGGCTGCGAGTCGGCGGAAGCGACGACGACGGTCGCAATACAGACCGCCCCGACAGCCCCCACCGGCTTAACCAGCACTAAGACGATCCTCTGCAACGGCGTCTCTACCGCCATGACGCTTACCGCCTCCGGCGGCAGCAACGGCGACGGCGCCGTCTACCAGTGGGGCACGGGCGCTACGGTGGGCAGCAATTCGGTGGCGACCACGACCGCCAATACCTACTCGGTATCGCCTAATGCGGCGACCACCTACTGGGTACGCCGGATAGGAAATAGCGCCTGCACCGCTTCCACCGGCGGTACGACCGTGGCGATTGCGACCGTGGTCGCTTCGGTCGCAGCCTCTTCCCTTTGCGAGGGTGGTACGTCCACTTTGACGGCTACCGTTAGCGGCGGCACGACCTCTGCCATGACCTATAGCTGGAATATCGGCGGCTCAATCAGTATGACTACCGGGAACACAAAGACCACCCAAGTATTATATGAAGATACCCCCTTTACGCTTACGGTAACCAATGCCAATGGTTGCAGCGTACAAACAAGCGGCACAATAACCGTTACCAGCCCGGCTGATTCAGACCAAACGGCTAATGACTGCGGCTGCGCAGCGGGCTTGGAAAATTGCAGCGGTACCTGTAAAGGGGATTGCTGTACCAACTGCTTTAATTGGACAACATGTAGTAGTGTGTCAAGTGAGGTGGATGCATATACCGGACAAACTCATAGTGGTTTTACATGGATATCCAATGTTAGTCATGACAACACCACGACCATGACTTGGCGCGCTGCCAACTCATTTTGTGCAAGTAAAGGTACCGGTTGGCGTTTGCCCACTCTGTATGAGTTGGAATGTATGTGCGCTAATAAAGAAAGCCTTCCCAGCGGTTATGCGGCTCCCCCGGGGGGGTCCACCGCCTATTGGAGTACTACTTTCTACTACGAGGGTCCCTATTACAGTATTTATCACGTCGTGTTCTTCGGCCTTGACGATTGCGGTAGGGGCGCCTTCGGTGACGACGATACGGAGACAGGGTATGTTGGGTATGTTGGGTGCGTTAAGTAGCCTGTCGCGTAGTTCGAGGCGCCCTTAATCAATGAAATTACCCGTATAAACCGCCCATGCCCCGCTTCCCGTTTACCCGATTGCTCAATCGCCTTTGCCGAATAGTCCGGCAGGGGCTGCGTGGCTATGCCGGCGTGTGCTGCCGGTCGCCGGAGGCTTCGGGAAGGAAACTGTAGCGGTGCGTGCAGGGTGTCTGCACCGGTGCGGCAGAGACGTTCTATCCGAACGTCGGGCGGAAAAGCCCCGTCTCTTTTTATGGGCGGCCTTTGCACATTGGCGGGAACGTTCCCGTCGTTTGGCGGGAACGCTCCCGTTACGAAGGCGGGCGTTCTTTGTATAGCGAGGGGGCGCATGCGTATACGGTTCGTATACGCATGCGCCTCATTTTCTCCGTCAGCTTCAGCCGACGGCCATTGTTCATTGTTCATTTCCCGTAAGGGAATGAATGGCGGACGGACAATGCTTGATTATTCATAAGGGCGCATGGCGTGCGCCCCTACATTAACTACAATGTATACCCGTTATTTTTTTTCGCACAGCACGACGTTTTCCACATGCTGCGTATGCGGGAACAGGTCGAGCGGCTGCACCCGGGCGATGGCGTAGAGCGGGGACAGCGCGGCGAGGTCGCGGGCTTGCGTGGCGGGGTTGCAGCTGACGTATATCAGGCGCGGCGCGGCGATACGCAGCAGCGCCTGCGCTACGTCGGGGTGGACGCCTGCGCGGGGCGGGTCGAGGACGACTACGTCGGGGGCGCCGTGGCGGGCGACGAATGCCTCGGTAAGCAGGTCTTTCATATCGCCGGCAAGGAATGTGGCGTTATCGATATGGTTGTGCAGGGCGTTGCGTTTAGCGTCTTCGACGGCGTCGGCGACATACTCGATACCGGTAACCCGCCGCGCCTGCCGCGCCAGAAACAGGGCGATCGTGCCGGCGCCGGTATAGAGGTCGAATACATGCTCGTTGCCGGAGAGCTGCGCCATGCGGCGGACGACGGTGTACAGGCGAAGAGCCTGCGGCGCGTTGGTCTGGTAAAACGATTTGGGGCTTATGCGGAAGTGCAACCCGTCCATTTCTTCCTCCATATATTCGTGGCCGGCAAAGCGGTATACGGGCAGATCGGCGATGGAGTCGTTATACTTATTGTTGATAACGTAATGGAGGGCGGTAATCTGCGGGACTGTTTTTTCGAGATGCCGGAGCAGGGCTTCGCGCAGCGCCGCCTGTTCGTATGCCAAGACGAGGATTGCCATCCACTGGCCGGTCGTCGTATTGCGGATGATCAGGTTACGCAGCCATCCGGTATGCGCTCGCAGGTCGTAGAACGGGGCGTCGTGGTCTATTGCCCATTGCTTTACTGTCTGTCGAATAGCGTTCGAGGGGTCGGCCTGTAGGCAGCAGGCGTCGACGTCGAGCACCTTGTCGAACAGTCCGGGTATATGAAATCCCAGGGCGCGGCGGTCGAGGGCGTCGCCGCCATGCCGGATTTCCTCGTCGGAAAGCCAGCGGTTAGAGGAGAACGTAAATTCCAGTTTGTTGCGGTAGCAGGTTGTCTTTTCCGACCCGATAATGGGCTGCACCGGCGGCAGGGCGAGTTTGCCGATGCGCGTAAGTTGGTCGATAACCTGTTGCTGTTTACAGGCTAATTGCATGGGATAGGGCGCCGTCTGGAGACAGCAGCCGCCGCACGTCCCGTAGTGCGGGCAACACGCCGGCACGCGGTCGGGCGACGGTGCGACCAGCGCCGCAATGCGTCCCTCCATGAAGGCGCGCCGTTTTTTGGTGATTTGGACATGTACCACGTCGCCCGGCACGGCATGGGGTACGAACAATACCTTGCCGGCGACCTGCGCCATGGCTTTCCCTTCGGCTGCCAGCGCGGTTATCAGCACATTTTCTATGATCGGATGAGGCATCTGTAAGGGACAAACAGCCGGTTAGTTCCCGTACTCGAAATAGCGTTCGTAGTCGGACAGGAAGGCGAACCGGAGGGGTAACGACGTTTCTGCAATGGTCTCAAATGCGGCCTGCAACCCGTTAAGCACATTGGGATAGGCGGCGTCGACGTTAAACAGCAGGATGCTGCCGTGCGGCGCGGTGAGAATATTAGTCTTTATCTTCTCGCTGCCGGACATTCCGCCGCCGTCGGCAAAAATAGTCGCGCCGACGGTCTTTATTTGCAGGTCGCTCAAGGCCTGTACCACCACGTCGTCCGTATAGTTGAGAAAGGGGCGGATATAGCGGGGTTTTTGGCCGGTGGCCTGTTCGACGGCGTCCCTGCCGTCGAGCGCGTCGCGCAATGCCCGTTCGAGGGTTGGCGTGCCGGCGTGCTGGTAGGCTTCCGCTCCGCGGCTGGAGAGCGGGATATTCCTGTTCCCGTGATTTTCAATCTCAAAAATCGAATGCTGTCGGCCGATCTTCTGCGCCTGCGCTGCATTCCGGCGCACCCATACGCCGGAAAGGAAGAACGTCGCCTTGATTTGCCGCTGCGCAAGCAGGTCGAACAGCGCCGGATAATCGTTGGTGTAGGCGTTGAATGTAAGGAAGAGGAGGCGCTCCCCGCTCTGCGGCGCATTGACTTTGACCACAGCGCCCTTGACCTGCTTGTCGTTCCAGTATTGCGGGCGGACGGAGGCGTAGCGTGTAACGACTCGTTGCAAAGCGGCTTCTCCGAAGGCTTCGTCCGGCGCATCCGGCAGCGACGCGGCTTTCGACGTGTCGGTCGCGTGGCGCAGACTGTCCGGGGCCGGCGTTTGCGTCGTCGAATCGGGGATGGACAGCGCGGTCGCCGGCGTCGCTTGGGGCTGTTGCGGCGTCGCCGACACGGTCGGGCGGCTGTGGAGCAAGTGCCCGACCGCCTGTTCCATTTCGGTCAGCAGCCAGCCGGCGCCGGCGCCGACAGCCCCTGCGACAATCAACGTAAGCAGCATGTAACGGATTTTCATTTATAATATTTTACGTTGTTTAAAATAAATCCATGTAATGAGAAACGAAGCCACCATCAACCCCAGGGTAATGGGGAAGCTCAAGCGCCCAAGTTGGGCAAACGGCAACTCTACGTTCATCCCGTAGATGCTGGAAATAAGGGTAGGGGGCATGAAAAAGACGGTTACGACCGTAAACACTTTGATGATTTTATTTTGTTCGATATTGATTAGCCCAAGCACGGTGTTCTGCATGTACTCTAATCGCTCGAAGCTGAAGTCGGTATGGTTGATCAGCGAGCTAATATCGCGCATTAGCACGTTGAGTTTGGAATAAAAATCGCCCGGAAACTTGTCGCTTTTCAGGATACCGGAAATCACCCGCTGTTTGTCGATGATATTTTCGCGGATGAGCATCGTATTTTCCTGTAGCTGGTTAATGTCTAACAGGATTTCCTCGTCGACCTTTTCCCCCAGCCCAATTCGTTTACTGAGGTGCGCGACTTCTTTGGCGAGCAGTTCGATCATATCGGCGTCCATGTCGATCCGGTTTTCGAGGATGGCAATCAGCAGATGATAGCCGGTGGGGTACATGCGGTGGCTGGCCAGCAGCCGGCGTTCGATGTCGGAAAAACTGCGCAGGGGCGAATGGCGCAGCGTGATTAGGATTTCTTCTGCAAGGATGAACGACACCGGCTCTTCGTTGTAGGTGTCGGGAGCGGCAATCAGGAAGTTGCTGTTGGCAAAAATAGCCACTTCCGTCTCCGAATAGCGCGACGAACTTTCGATCTCTTCCGCCTGCGCCCGCGACTGTAGCGGGAACTGTAAGAACTCTTCCACATACCGTTTCTCGGCGCCGTTCGGTTCGTTGAGGTCAATCCACAATATATCGTTATGCCCTAATTCTTCCAGCATGGCCAACTCGTTCGATCGACGAATTAATTTATCATCCTTGTAAAAAATCGCTATCATAAAAATCGACTCTTTTTCTGTTTATCATATATCTTTTATTGTTCGTCATTCCCCTCGTTCGTCATTCCCAACCGGGCGCACAGGGTAAGGAAAAGGTTCATCCCCCGCCGCTTTTCTTCATCGAAGCGGTAATGTATATTGTGCGTCAAATACTCAACTGCCAGCGTTGCGTCGAACGCCGGCGCTTCGGCGACCACGGCGTCGGCAATGTGCGCTATGCCATATTCCAGCGCGTCGTTGAACAGCCGCAGAAAAGCCGGACGCTGCGGTTTGACCGCCACCCAAGCCGCAAACACAAAGGGCTTGCCGGTAAAACGAATCCATGCCTCCGCCAGATCGTAGCGGTATAGAAACTGCCGTTCGTGCGAAAACACCTTATCGCCAATCATCACGCAGCCCTCATCCTGCTTTATCGGAAATGAGGACGGCGTCAGGGGCTTGAAGGCCGGCTTGATATGCCAGAACTGTCCGGCCAGCACCCGCGCCAGCATCACCGACGTGCGCGAATGCCGGTCGAGGTATATCGTCCGAATGTTTTCCAGCGACGTGTCGGACAGCAGCACTACGGTGCGCACCGGCGCAATCGCCCCGATGCAGTAGTCGGCAATAATGGCGCCGGTTTTCAGTTGCGGGATGGCGGCTATCGGCGTCAGCGCAATGTCGGTTGCGCCGTTTTCCATCAGTTCCGCACACCGCGCCGGCGGCGCCAACGACAGCCGGACGTGTTTCGCTACTTCCGACTGTTTCAGTCCGAAGAGAAACGGCAGCGTGTTAAGATACGATATGGCAGTTACATTGACGGGCGTCATTGGACTACAGTTTTATGCCATCCGAAGAGGCGGGTTGATAAATTCGAATTATTACGGTGAAAAACGCTGCAAAGATAGGGAAAAATATCGACGCCCGCTACTCGTTCATCTCCGCATAATCATACGTGCCTTTAAAGCGGATTTTCAGCCGCACGCCTTCCTGCCTCTCAAACGTATCATTGGGACGGTAGGACACGATCAGGTCGAGGGTCTTCGCATAATTGTTGAAATAAAAGAACAGCGTCTCGATCAACGTCAGCGCCGGCGGATTGGTTATTACCCGATCGGTACGAATATCTCCGAAATAGAAAATCCACTGGTCGGGCGTAATCTTATTCTCCCTGTCCTTAATAGAGATACACAGGCTATCGAGCGCCACGTAGCGCCCCAGCGTGCTGAGCCCTTCAATAGCTACCGACCCTTCTTCCAAATGCGCCCGGAGGAGCATCTTGGCATATTGCTCTTCCAACACATTCGACAACAGCAGCGCAGCCGGTATCTCCGTCGTATCGGCGTGCAGGGCGCTAAGCGGAATTTCGCGGGTATAGTCCACGGTAATTTGGCGGCGCGTGTACGGAACGACGCTGTCGTCGCTCCCGGCGCAGGCGGTTAGCAGCGCCAAGCTAACGGTAATTAAAAGAATTTTTTTCATATTTTTTTAAATTTTGTGTAGTTATTTGTTTTATATATAATTTAGTTCCATTCTCTAAAAGCGTATTAACGGTCATTATTCAGTCGGTCGATGAGGGTAACAAAATGCGAAAAAATAAGGCTTCGGGTGTTCATGCGCCCGAGCTTGTTGTCGTCGTCAGGATACGTGCGGTTGGAAAGGAAGACGACAATTAAGTCGCGCTGCGGATCAATCCAGCAGAGATTGCCGGTGTAGCCGGAATGCCCGTAGCTGTCGAGCGACCATTCGCGCCCAATGGGGCCGGGTTTGTCGGGACGGGGTTCGGGTTTGTCGAAGCCGAGACCGCGGCGCACGCCTTTGTCGCACATGGCGCAGGCGGTGAAGCGTCGAATAATACTGTCGGAGAGATACTGCTCTCCGCCGTAGCTTCCGCCGTTGAGGTATAGCTGCAAGAGTTTTGCGAGATCGTTGGCATTGCCGAATACGCCGGCATGCCCTGCGACGCCGCCCAACAGGGCCGCCGTGGGGTCGTGGACGGTGCCGTGCACGAGTTGCCGGCGGAAGAGCCGGTCGATTTCCGTGGGCGGAATGCGGGTCGGCGCGATGCGTTGCAGGGGGTTATAGCCGGTGTGGTACATGCCCAACGGGGCATAAAATAAACGGTCGGCCAGTTTGTCAATCGATTGCCCTGCGAGGCGTTCCAGCACCCGCTGGAGGTAGAGGAAGCTCCAGTCGCTGTATCGGTAGGTTTTGCGCAGGAGCGACGACCGATCGATCAATCCGTACAGGAGCGGCGGCAAATCATTCGACGCATACAACCCGTCGGCCACCGGCAAGGGGTATTGCGACGACTGCCGGTGCGAAAAATAGAGAGTGTCGGGCAGCCTCGCCGAGTCGCCGTCGTTTTTGAACAGGGTTTGGTGGAAGGGTTGAAAGGCCTGCAAGCCGGAAGTGTGCGTCAGCAGGTCGGCTATTTTCAAGGGCTGTTTGTTGGTGCCGACGAGTTCCGGCAGGTAGCTGCTCAACGTGGCCGTTGTCGACAATTGTCCCTTGTCGGTCAGGTGCATGACGAGGGGCAGCGTCGCGCCGATTTTGGTAATCGAAGCCCAGTCGTAGACGTCGTTTTCCAGTACGGGCAGGGCGGTAGAATCGTAGGTATGGCTGCCGGCTGTTTTATAGTAAAACACCGTTCCTTTATAGATAGCCATCACCTGTGCGCCCGGCATGGCCTGCCGGCTGATAGCGTCGGCAATCAGGGCGTCGACAGCAGCCAGTTGCGACTGCTCGATGCCTGTTTCTTCGGGCGTCGCATAATGCAGGCGGGTGGGCGCAGCCTGTCTTATGCCGTTGCCGAACACCCATGCGTCGTCGATCGAAACGGGCAGGGTGCCTCGCGCCGCCACGCCGCCAAAAATCAGTTGCGCCGACCGTTCCTGCGCGTATTTTGTATTATCGTATGAAATAATAATGGCCGGAAAATGATGACAACTGTCTGCAAACTTGCGGACGCCGTAGGGCGTGCCGAAAAAATCGAGTACGACCTGTTTCCGAGCTGCAAGGCCGGTAATAAAGGCGGCCGTGAGACTGTCTACGCCGAAGTCGTACTGCGGGCGGGTATCGGACGCATGATAGCCGACAATAATGAGGTTATAGGGTTGCAGTTGCTGCCGTATTTTTTCCAGCGTATCGACCGGCGAGGCGGGCGCTATCGAGAAGGGCTCTACGGCGGCGTAGCGTTGCAGGTATTGCGTAAAGGCGGCGGCGCCGCCTTTTTTGCCCACGTTGAGGCAGGCGATTTTCAGCGTATCGAGGCGACGTAGCGGAAGGAGGTCACGGTCGTTGCACAGCAGGGTCAGCGCCTGTTCCGACAGGCGGTAGCGCAAGGCTTCGTGGGCGGGTTTGTTCAAGTCGTCGCGCAGGCCGGTCGCATTGACCGCCGTGTATTGGTTTAATCCGGCACGGTATTTTGCCGCCAGTACTTTTCGGCATTTCATATTTATTTGGTGCATGGAAAGCGTGCCGGCCAGCACTGCCTGTTCTACGACCGCGACGGAGGCCGGGATATCGGCGGGCATCAGTAAAACGTCGTTGCCTGCCAGCAGCGCGGCCAAAGCCAGCGAATCGGCGGCGCCGCCGTTGGTAACGGCCTTCATGTTTAAGGCGTCGGTAACGACCAGTCCGCCGAACTCCAGCCGGTCGCGCAGCAGCCGTCCGACGACCGCATGCGACAGGGTCGAGGGCAGGCAGGCCGTATCAAAGGCCGGCACTTGCAGGTGGGCGACCATCATGGCGTCGACGCCGCCCTCCATCAGCGCCCGGAAAGGAAACAGTTCGATGGAATCCATTCGCGAAGGCGAATGGGCGATGGAGGGCAGGGTTTCGTGCGAGTCGTAGCGGGTGTCGCCATGGCCGGGGAAATGTTTGCTACAGGCCATGACGCCTCTGTTTTGCAGCCCCTGCATGTAAGCGATGCTTTTGCCCGCCACATTATATTTATTTTCGCCGAACGACCGGTTGCCGATGACCGGGTTGTCGGGGTTGTTATTAATATCGACTACCGGCGCAAAGTTCAGGTGTACGCCTATTCGCCGGCACTGTTCGCCGACGGCTTCTCCCATTTGTCGGATAAGGCGGTCGTCGGCAATGGCGCCGAGCGCCATCTGGCGGGGGAATGCCAGAATGCTGTCCATGCGCATGGCAACGCCCCATTCGGCGTCCATCGTAACCAGCAGGGGAGGGGCGGCGCAGGCTTGAAGCGCATTGAGCTCCGCCGCATAGCGGTGCGGGTGGGCTTTCATCACGATCACGCCGCCGACGGCTTCCTGTTCCAGCAAGGCGAGCGTGGCCGCTACATTATTCCGGCTATCGTCGGTGAGGTAGAGGGGGGCGATAAAGAGTTGCGCTATTCGTTGCCGCAAGGTCAGGGTGTGCATGAGCGAGTCGACCCATTGCTGCTCGTATCGCCGTTCCCGCATGGGCGCCGTTTGAGCCGCCGCTACGACGGCGGAGGTATATAGAATAAATAAGAGTACCGTTTTTTTCATGTTACGCAAGAATACTGTTTGCAAAGATAGCGAATAATGGGACAACAGGCAATTCGTCGTGCGTCGTGCGTCATACTAAAAAAAGATCGTCGGGAGGCCGGACGATCTTTTTCGTTGTAGGGGGGCGTCAAGCGCCGCCGTTTAGGAGAGCGCCGCAATAGCCGTGCCTATCAGGTTGGCATTGTCCATGTGGAGCAGTTCGACGCGCAGGTCGTCGTGGCCGAAATCGCGCAGGAGGTTATGCAACTCTTCGACGACCATTTCCGAATAGTCTTTGCCTTTTCTGTTCCGGCTCCAGAACAGGCTGCCTTCGGAGGTCAGCAGCACCCGCCGGATCGAGGATTCGTGCGAGTGCAATACCAGAATCAGGCCGGCCAGCGAAGCCGCCACCAATTGCGCCGAGCGTTCGTATATCCATCGCGCCATGTGGACATATTCTTCTTTATAGATCGCCGGATAGCTGAGCATGGTCGTCAGAGTCTGCGCGTCGAATTTTTCTTCAAACTCGTCTAACGGGAAAGCCGATTTAAAAATCTCGCCCAAGTACATGCCCGAAATGGCTTTTTCAAACCGGTAGGCGCCTTTTTTATCCGAATTGGCATCGACCATTTCGTCGTAGATCGACAGGTGCTGGGGGTGGAAGTTGCCCGATTCTAAGTTGACCGGAATGTAGCGGCCTGTTTTCTGTGCGGGGGACAGCTTGTCGATTTTATCCGACCGCATGAAGGCGGCCATGTTGGTGCCGGTACCGACAATCAGGCCGATATAGGCGTCGTATCCGGGTTTGGTCAGGCCGGCAAACAGGCTGGCGACGGTGTCGTTAATGACTTTGATACCCGTAAAATTCAGCTGCTTTTTTTCATTGAAGTACTTCAGCAGGGGTTCGCCCACCGGCTTGCCGATCATCTCTTCGATATTGACTCCTTTGGTCCAGAAGAGCAGTCGGGCGTCGCCATTGTCTAACGACTTGGCGGGATACGAGAAGCAGTAGCCGATCGGCGTCCCCTGTTGCGTATCGAGTTTGATTTCGCCAATGGGGTCGGCCTGGGCTTTGAAGAGGTCTTCCTGCGTATAGCCCTCGTTTTTCATTTCCGACAGGTCGCGTTTCCAGCCGTTTTCGGGATGGATAACCGGCTGTCCGTTTTCAAAATCGACTCGCGCCATGCGGTAGTTCGTGCCGCCCAGATCGAGCACTACGGCCTGTCCGTTGATATTCGTCGTCTTGGGCGAAATATAAGTGGGCAGGCACTGGATTTCTTCTCCGTCCTTTTTCAGGCCGGCTTCGATTTTCGCTTTTAAGTCAAGCGCAATTTGTTTCAGTTTTTTTGTTTCCATGTGTAATTCATTTATTTTTATTAGTTAATAATTATTCTTTCGGAACGACGGTACGGGAGAGCGCAAAATTAGAACTTTTTTTTCAGTTATGCTAACGTGGAGTTCCTTTTTTTTTAAAACAGTATATTAAATTTCGCGCAGGCGGGGGTTTTATGCCCTTCGGGAAATGCCGGACGGCTCGTCAATCCGTCTGGCGGAAGAAGTAGGTTTTCTGCCGCAGTTTTTCCTCTTTCGCGCGGGCGACATAGACTTCCTGTAGGGTTTCCGGGTCGACGCCGGTGTAGAAGATCGCCGAGGCGTGCGTCATAGGCGTGGGGGTGAAGTCCTGCACCTGATCGGGATGCAGGCGGAGGCGGCGCAGTTTGCGGGCGAGCTGCTGCATGTCGGACTCCGTACAGCCCGGGTGCGACGAGATAAAATAGGGGACGAGCTGTAGCTGTAGGGACTCCCGCCGGTTCTGGGCGTCGAACAGCGCCTTCAGTTTTTCAAACAGGGCAAACGACGGCTTCCGCATGACCTGCAACACGTGCGGCTCCGTATGTTCCGGCGCCACTTTCAGCCGTCCCGACACGTGGCGCCGCAGCAACTGCTCGAAATACGCCCGGGCGTCGGCGTCGACAAAGCCGTCTTCGGAAAGCAGCAAATCGTAGCGCACGCCGCTGCCGACGAAGGCTTTTTTCACCGCCGGGTGTTGCTCGACGAGGCGATATAGCCGGAGCAGACGGCCATGACCGGTATCCAAATTCCGGCACACGGCGGGGGACAGGCACGCATTCCGGCGGCACCGCCGACAAGCCCGCTCGTCGCGCCCATGCATCCCGTACATATTGGCTGACGGCCCGCCGACGTCGGACAGGTAGCCTTTGAAGTCGGGCATCCGGGCGATCGCCTCCACCTCGTTCAGCACCGACCGCTCGGAGCGCGACGCGATAAACCGCCCCTGATGCGCCGCAATCGTACAGAAGCTACAGCCGCCAAAACAGCCGCGATGGATCGTAATCGAATGCCGGATCATTTCGTAGGCGGGAATACGCTTGCCCTCGTAGCGCGGATGCGGCGTCCGAGTGTAGGGCAAATCGTAGACCGCGTCGATTTCCGCCTCCGTCATCGGCGGATAGGGCGGGTTGACCACCACCGCCGCCTTCCCCACGCCCTCGACCAACCGGCGCACGCCCGTCTGCTTATTGGCTTCGCGTTCGATGACGGCGAAGTTCTCGGCAAACATCCGCGTGCTTCGCAGGCATTCCTCGAACGAGTGCAGCACGACGCCGTCGTCCGGGCGGGCGTTGCGGGGCGTCAGCCGGGCGGTTTGCGGCACGTCGTGCAGCGACGCGCCGCCGCCGTCGGCCAATCGCCGGGCGATTTCCCGGATGGGGCGTTCGCCCATACCGTAGACCAGCAGGTCGGCGCCGCTCTCCGCCAGAATCGACGGCTTTAGCGCGTCGCTCCAGTAGTCGTAATGCGTCAGCCGCCGCAGCGACGCCTCGATGCCGCCGAGAACGACCGGCACGGCGGGAAAGAGCTGTTTGAGCAGACGGCTGTAGACCGTCGCCGCATAGTCGGGACGGAAGCCGGCGCGGCCCTCGGGCGTATAGGCGTCGTTGTGGCGCAGGCGTTTGTTGGCCGTATAGTGATTGACCATGCTGTCCATGCTGCCCGACGTAACGCCGAAGAACAGGCGCGGCGCCCCCAATTTCGTAAAATCGCGCAGATCGTCGCGCCAGTTGGGCTGCGGCACAATCGCCACCCGGTAGCCCTCCGCCTCCAGTACGCGCCCGATGACCGCCGCGCCGAACGACGGATGATCGACGTAGGCGTCGCCCGTAAACAGGATCACGTCGGCGCAATCCCAGCCGGTCGCCGCCAGTTCTTTAGTAGAAGTAGGAAAAATGCTCATACTCGTTTGCTTTGCGCAAATGTACAAAAATCCTTACGCATCTCGTACGTTCGATGAATGAATGCCGGAAAGGGGGCAGAAAATTTCCGGACGGGGCGTTTTCCCATCCGGAAATGAACGAAACGGCGGTCGCTTGCCCGCTTGCCGCTGTCCCGCAGAGCGCGGAACATGTCGCAAGCGATTGGCGACATGTCGCGAGCGGTTGGCGATGTTGGCCATGCGGTCGCTGATGCCGCCTCGCCAGCGGCGGATGTTGGCGTATATGCCTTCCGGGATCGGGTCGCGCGAGGCGAAGCCCAGGGCGAAGGCGAGTCCGCTCCCGAAGAGCGTTAAAAAGGCGTTCGTTACAAGGGTTTCCGCGCCGCATGGGAACCGTCCGACGATGACGTCGACCAGTGTGTTTACAAGCAGTATTAATTGTTCCATAGTATCATTGTATTTGTGTTGTGTTGTTATATAAGT
>JAIRMW010000148.1 GCA_031258415.1 Prevotellaceae bacterium | reverse complement strand
AGCGAATCGGTCGTCCGCTCGAGCGAATCGTTCGTCCGCTTGAGCGAATCGGTCGTCCGCTTGAGCGAATCGGTCGTCCGCTCGAGCGAATCGGTCGTCCGCTTGAGCGAATCGGTCGTCCGCTTGAGGGGCGCGTCTGTCAATTTGCGGGGCGAGGTCGGATGCTTGAGCGCATTTCCCGAAGGGTGGATCGGGCAGGCCGAAGCATACGACGGCTACGCCGGAAAGTCGGGCCGTCGGGAGGGCGGCGGATGCCGGGTGGCAGTCGCGGCGGCGGCGGAGGCAGGCCGGCGCATGGTTTACTTTATATTGACAAACGATTAACATAACTGGTTGCAAAGGTAGTGAAAATTTTCTTTTCTGTCGTTTTTTTTTTACTAAAAATAGAAAAGTTATCAACAATTTATTAATATTCGCCTTTTCCCCGCTCTAAAAAACGCTGCCGAACAGCAGGTTGCCCGGCGTCGAAGGACAACCACAGCGCCCGCAGCGTACGAAAAGCGGGCGGCGATCATGACTCAGGGGATTACGATTACGGTTAGCGGGGCGGGCGACTTTTCAACAATCTTTCGCGGTCGCCATATTTTTTGCTACTTTTGTACACGTAAAAAATCACGCTATGTCATCATTTATACATCTACACGTACATACGCAATATTCTATCCTCGACGGGCTGTCGTCTATCGACGGGCTGTTTAGAAAAGCGCAGTCCGACGGCCAGACAGCCCTGGCGATCACCGACCACGGGAATATGTTCGGCGTAAAGGATTTTCTGAGCGCCGCCGCCGACTATCCGAGCGTCAAGCCGATCGTCGGATGCGAAGTGTACGTGTCGCCCGAAAGCCGTTTTCTGCGTCGCGGGCGGGAAGACCAGAGCAGCAACCACCTCATCCTGTTAGCCAAGAACCTGCAAGGCTACTACAACCTTGTCAAATTAGTATCGCGAGCCTACGTCGAAGGCTTCTACTACAAGCCGCGCATCGACCATGAACTGCTGGAAGAATACCATGAGCACCTGATCGCCTGTTCCGCCTGTCTGGCGGGCGAGGTGCCGCGCGCCATCCTGAACGGGAATATGGACGAGGCGGAAAAAAGAGTCCTGTGGTATAAAAATCTGTTCGGCGACGACTACTACCTCGAACTGCAACGTCATCGTACCGCCGACCCGAAAGCCGACCAGCACGTATTCCCCGCGCAGCAGAAAGTCGGGGAAGCCCTGCTGGAGCTGGCTCGCAAACATGCGATCAAGGTCATTGCCAGCAACGACGTCCATTTTATTAATGCCGACGACGCCGATGCGCACGACCGCCTGATCTGCATCAATACTAACTCCGACGTCGACGACCCCAAGCGCCTGCGCTATACCAAGCAGGAATGGATGAAAACGCAGGACGAAATGGCCGAGCTGTTTGCCGACCTGCCCGAAGCCCTCGAGAATACCCTCGAGATCGCCGACAAAGTAACGGCCTACAGTATCGAGAATAAGCTGATCATGCCCTATTTCCCTATTCCCGACGACTTCACCGACTCGAACGAATACCTGCGCCGCCTCACTTTTCAGGGCGCCTCGACGCGCTACGGCGATTTTCCCGACGCCACTCGCACGCGGATCGACTATGAACTGTCGACGATAGAACGAATGGGGTATGCCGACTATTTTCTGATTGTATGGGATTTTATCGAGGCGGCACGCAATATGGGCGTCTGGGTCGGTCCGGGACGCGGATCGGCCGCCGGGTCGGTCGTAGCATACTGTCTGGGGATCACCGACGTCGACCCGCTGAAATACGACCTGCTGTTTGAACGTTTCCTCAACCCCGAGCGCGTCTCCATGCCCGACATCGATATCGACTTCGACGACGACGGACGCGCGAAAGTATTAAAATACGTGGAAGACAAATACGGGAAAGACCACGTTTCGCGCGTCGTTACGTTTGGAACCATGGCCGCCCGGTCGGCTATTCGCGACGTCGCGCGGGTGCAAAAATTAGACCTGTCCGTCTCCGACAGGCTGGCCAAAGCCATCCCCGTCCGGTGGGACAAAAAACAACCGAAGCGAGACGCCGCCGGACACCCGGTCGTAAACGAACAGGGAGAGCCGGAACTCGTCGACATGCCGATCACGCTGGCCAACTGCGTACGCGCGATCCCGGCGCTACAGGAAGCCCTCCACGCCGACGACCCCCTGCTGCAAACTACCATGAAATTCGCCATGCAACTCGAAAATTCGATCCGCAACACCGGCGTACATGCCTGCGCCATCATCATCGGGCGCAATAATCTGATGGAGCACATCCCCATTTCCACGGCCAAAGATAAGGAGACGGGCGAAGACATGTGGGTGTCGCAATACGAAGGCTCGCGTATCGAAAAGGTAGGTATGTTGAAAATGGACTTCCTCGGGCTGCGCACCCTCTCCATCCTGCGCGACGCCGTCGAAAATATCAAACTCCGGCGCGGCGTCGACGTCGACCTCGCGCATATCCCGATGGACGACGACAACACGTTTAAACTCTTCAGCCGCGGCGATACGATCGGCACCTTCCAGTACGAATCGGACGGCATGAGAAAATGGCTGCGCGAACTGAAGCCTACCCGCTTTGAAGACCTGATTGCGATGAACGCCCTCTTCCGTCCCGGCCCTATGGACAAAATCCCGAGCTTCATCAAACGGAAACACGGACAGGAGAAAATCACCTACGAGTTGCCCGAAATGGAAGAAATATTGAGCGACACCTATGGAATTACGGTCTATCAGGAGCAGGTCATGCTCCTGTCGCAAAAATTAGCAGGCTTCAAAGGCAGCGACGCCGATATCCTGCGAAAAGCCATGGGGAAGAAACAAAAGCAGGAACTGGCCGCCATGAAAAACCAGTTCTTTACCGGCGCTATACAAAACGGACACAGCGAAACCATCTGCAACGAAATATGGAAAGGCTGGGAATCGTTTGCCGAATATGCGTTCAACAAATCGCATTCGACCTGCTACGCCCTCTTAGGCTACCAGACCGCCTACCTGAAGGCCAACTACCCGGCGGAATACATGGCGGCGGTGCTCAGCCGCAACCTGAAAGACATCGACGAAACCGGAAAGTTTATGGACGAATGCCGCCGCATGGGCATTAAAGTGATGGAAGCCTCCGTCAACGAAAGCTACAGCAAATTTACCGTCAACGCCGCCGGACACATCCGCTTCGGAATGGCCGCCATCAAGGGCATCGGCTCGTCGGTGGTCGATACCATCGTCAACGAACGCCTGACAAACGGACTCTTCCAAAGCGTCTACGATTTTGTAGAACGAGTGCCCCTCACCACCGTCAACCGCCGGACGGTAGAAGCCCTGGCGCTCGCCGGCGCCTTCGACGAATTTGGCGACCTCAAACGCTACCAATTCTTCGGAAAAACCGCCAAAGACGAACTGTTTATCGACAGCCTCATCCGCTACGGAAATAAAATACAATCCGATAAAGCCCTCAACACAAACTCCCTCTTCGGCGGACAGCACGAAGTGAACATCCTCAAACCCAAAGCCCCCGACGACGCCGAAGAATGGACGACCCTCGAAACCCTGAAACGCGAAAAAGAAGTTACCGGCATGTTCCTTTCCTCGCATCCCCTCGAAAGATACCAGTTTGAAATCGACCATTTCGTCTCGCACAAACTCGCCGACATCCAGCCCCTGCTTGAAAAAGCGCCGACCAGCGCCGCCCTGCAAAGCTCCCTCTTCAGCGTCGCCGGAATCATCACCGACAAAGTAGTCCGCGAAACAAAAACCCGGGAAAAGAAACCCTATTTACTCTTTAAAGTAGAAGACGTAAGCGGGAAACACCAGTTCTCGCTATTCTCCCGCGACTACGACGCCTTCAAGCAACACGTGGCGCTCGACGAGGCGGTGCTCATCCGCTTTCAGTTTATCCAATGGGGCAACTGGAGCAAGCCCGCCCACGGCCAAGCCGAAAAAAAAACCGACGACGAGAAATTTCCCGAATGGAAGATACAAATCAAAGCCATACACCCGCTAAGCCGCCTGCGCACCGAATGGGTACGCAACATCCGCCTCACCCTGCCCGTCGAAAGCCTCACCGACGCCGCCGTCGAGCGACTGACGAGCATCGTCGCCGGCAACCGCGGCAAAGTGGAACTAATCATCCTGCTGACGCAGCAGGACAAACAACTGCAAACCGAAACCTTTTCACGAAAGTACCGAATCGCCCTGACGCCCGACGTCCTCGACTTCCTGACCGCCGAGGGGCTCTCGTACAAGATCAACGTCTCGTAAACAAAAACAAGCATCTGTCAAAGATGCTTGTTTCTGCCTAACCTAAACCTATGAAAAACTATTTGTATATAAGATACCAGAACCCTTAAAAGGTTTAACAATTTGCCAAGTGTATTGTGTTTAATGATGATAATCTATGAGTGATTTTTTTTACGCGGCAGCCACTGCCCTTGTCCTTAGTTTCCTGCTGACGCCCTTATTAGTACGCTTCCTGCGGCGACGCAGAGTACTCGACGAAGGCGGACACCGGAAAATACATAAGGGATTTATCCCTTCGATGGGAGGCGTCATCATCTTCCTCGCTTTCCTCCTCGCCACGCTCCTCTGGGAGCCGATCGAAGTCGTCCTCCACCGACGATTCGAACTGGCCGCCCTCATGCTCGTCTTCTTCGCCGGCATCCGCGACGACATCGAGCCCCTGCGACCCATGCACAAACTCATCGTACAGATCATCGCCGCGGGAATGGTCGTCATTGCCGGCGACATCCGCGTCAACTCCCTCTACGGACTCTGGGGCGTCGAGGAACTGCCGATCTGGTTGAGCTACTCGGGCAGCATCATACTGGTGATATTCATCACCAACGCCTTCAACCTGATCGACGGGCTCGACGGACTCGCCGGCGCCCTCGCCGTATTCTCCTTCACGTTCCTCTGCGGCTGGTTCTACGGCGTCGGCAACAACTCCGAAGCCATGCGCATCGCCTGCATGATCGGCGCCGTACTCGGATTCCTCTACTACAACTGGCAGCCCGCCTCCCTCTTCATGGGCGACACCGGCTCGTTGGTCATCGGATTTATGCTCTCCGTAACCACCATGTCGTTCATCCGACTCAACGGCGACCTCCCCGACGCCTCATGGTACAAGTTCCCCGCCGTACTGAGCGCCGGACTGGCCGTCGTCCTGCTGCCCGTTTTCGACACCGTCCGCGTCTTCCTGCTACGTATCTACCAGCGACGCTCGCCGTTCCTGCCCGACAAGCAGCATATCCACCACGTCGTGCTCCACCTGCTGCATACCCACGCCAGAACCGTCCAAGCGATCATCGGCTGCTACCTCCTGATAGCAGGCCTCATACTCCTTGCCGCCAAATACATCGCCGACGGCCTGCTGATTATTATTATCATCGCGTTCTGCATCGGCCTCGAACTCCTCATCCGGCGCATCGTAAACCGCTCCTACAAAAAAGAACGAAAAAAAGGATAACCGCCTCCGGCCCCGGGCGTCGCCCATCAAGACGCCCCCGCCGGCGACCCTTTAGATCGCCTGACGGCAAATGAGCTCCGCATCGACCGACGCCTGCGTACGCAAAACGCCCCGGCCGCCCCCGCTCATCCGTCGTCCGTGCGCAGGCGACCAACAATCCCCTCCGTTTTAACCTGAAAACACCGCGCCCCACCCGCAATCCGCGCCTCCTCCCCTGCTTTACCCCCTATCGAACGACCCCATCCGGCGTTCATCATGAAAACGCTTCGTCGCCCCGACGAATTTTTGCCATACAACGATCTCCTCCTTCAATGAAACGATCGATTCCTTCAAAGGAACGGCCGATTCCTTCAAAGGAATTGTCGGATTCCTTCAAAGGAACGATCGATTCCTTCAAAGGAATGGCCGATTCCTTCAAAGGAACGGCCGGATTCCTTCAAAGGAACGGACGATTCCTTCAAAGGAATTTATCTATGTTGATCCTCTTTTTACGGAGGCATGACGGGGTTTTGGGAAAGCATCCGATAGGCAGCCCTCCCTCAGCGAACAATAAACGACCGAAGGGCTGAATTTGAATACCCCCCAATCGCTTCGCTTCATTGGAGGGGCAAACTACGAGTTAATAACTAAGAGTCAAGAGTTAGGAGTAGTAGAGACAGTATAATAGATGCGGGAAGACAACCTTATTTCCACCTTATTTTAAAAACAAAACAACGGTAGTAGCCGAGCAGCCCCTCCCCTTCCCCGAACCTTATACCCTTATTTCAATGAATAATGAACAATTGGCCGGAGGCCATCCATATCCATAGCACGAGCGCCCACCCCCGCCCTTCGGACCCTCCCGCCGGCGGGGGACAGCGGCAAGCGCGACGGATCGCAGGCCAATTGTTCATTGTTCATTATTCATTGTTCATTGGCCTCTAACTACTCTAACTACTTTAACTACTCGCTACTCGCTACTCACTACTCGCGCTGTCATGCAAGTTTAAAATTTTCATGTAAATTTGCGGCATGTTTACGATTTTCAAAAAGGAATTACACGCTTTCTTTTCCTCGATTACCGGCTATTTGGTCATCGTGGTGTTCCTGCTGGCGAACGCATGGTTTTTGTGGATCGGCAAAAGCGCCCTGAATATCCTCGACGGCGGGTTTGCCTCGCTCGCCGGGCTATTCGAGATGGCGCCGTGGCTGTTCCTGTTCCTGCTTCCGGCCATCACGATGCGCACGCTGGCCGACGAACAACGGTCGGGCGCCCTCGAACTGTTGCTGGCGCAGCCGATTACCGAACGCCGGCTGATTATGGGCAAATACTTAGCGGCGGTGTCGGTCGCCGGGCTGTCGCTGCTGCCGACGCTGGTCTACGTGGCCAGCCTTTACTACCTCGGGCATCCGGCCGGCAATATCGACGCGGGCGGTATATGGGGCTCGTATATCGGGCTGCTGCTGCTGGCGGCCGGCTACGCCGCGATCGGCCTCTTTGCCTCGTCGCTGACCGACAGTCAGGTGATCGCATTCCTGCTGGCAGCCGCCGCCTGTTTCTTTTTTTATATCGGGTTCGACGGACTGGCCGCGCTGCTGCCTGCCGCCGACCGTTTTCTCGTCGCGCTGGGCGTCGACGAGCACTACCGCTCGATGAGTCGCGGCGTCATCGACCTGCGCGACGTCCTGTATTTCATCAGCCTTATAACGATCTTCCTCGAAGCCGCGCGGCTTAAACTGCTATGGAGAAAAAAATGACCGCCATCGCCCCCCACCTCCGCGCCCTCATTCGCTTCACGGCGCTGGGAGCCGCATTGCTGCTGCTCAACTACGCCGTCCGGTGGACGGTCTTGCGCATCGACCTCACCGGCGACCGACGCTATACGCTGACCGACGCCTCCCGACAGGTGATGCGGCGCGTAACGAACCCGCTGCGTATCGAAGTCTATCTCGACGGCGAGATGCCGGTCGAAATAAAAAAACTCCGCGCGACGATAAAGGAGACTATCGACGAGTTGAAAGTGTATGCCCCCGGGCAGGTATCGTACGTGTTTATCAACCTGTCCGACGAGGTCGCTCCGCAAGCGCTGGACGACGCATATATCGAGCTCTACGAACGCGGCCTTGCACCGGTGGTCATCGAAGAACGTGCGCCCGACGG
Source organism: Prevotellaceae bacterium (assembly GCA_031258415.1). Classification (GTDB taxonomy): domain Bacteria; phylum Bacteroidota; class Bacteroidia; order Bacteroidales; family UBA932; genus JAIRKX01. The sequence continues at coordinate 8,105 of JAIRMW010000148.1, read as the reverse complement.
CAGCCGCTCGGAACGGACGCTGTTTCCCGGCGCCCTGCTCTCGTATTCCCTTCCGGGAAATGAGCCGGAAACGGCGCAGCGCGAAATAGCCGTCAACTTTCTGCAAAGCAACGCCGACGCCGACAGCGACCGGAGCCTGCTGCTGGCGCAACAGAACGTCGAAACCGCCCTGACGGCCGCCATCGCAAGCCTTATCCGCACGCAAACGCCGCGCATTGCCTTTGTCGAAGGCCACGGCGAGTTGGACGAATACGAAACCGGCGATATTTGTAAAGAGCTGGCCGGCTTTGCCCGGCTCGACCGCGTCCTGATCAACGGCGACGTCGATGCGCTGGAGGGCTACGCGGCCGTGGTCGTCGCAAGGCCGACGCAACCGTGGGACGAGGCCGACAAGCTCGCCTTAGACCAGTATATCATGCACGGCGGCCGCGTGGCATGGTTTATCGACGCTGTCGAAGTGCACCACGACAGCCTCGCAAACGGACAGAATACCTTCGCCCTCGCCTGCAACCACCGCCTCAACGACCAGCTTTTTAAATATGGCGTCCGCATCAACCCCAACGTCGTGAGCGATCTGCAATGCGCCCTGCTGCCCGTCAATATTGCGCCGGCCGGCCAAACCGCCGACTTCCGCCCCGCCCCGTGGAGCTACTACCCGCTCTTGACGCCGCCCTCCTCGCACCCGATTACCAGCGGCCTCACCCTTATCCAGTCGAAATACCCAAGCACGATCGACGCGGTCGGGCATGGGACGGCGGTCGCTAAAACCGTGCTGCTCGCCTCGTCGGCACACAGCCGGACGCACTCCATCCCGGCGCTCATCAGCCTCGCGGAGAGTATGCAGCGACCCGACCCCTCGCACTACCAACAGTCCTTTTTGCCGGTAGCCCTGCTGCTGGAAGGCGCTTTCGCATCGGCCTTTCTCAACCGCCCCCTGCAACAATACAACCACCAGCGGCCATTCGCCTTCAAAACGCATAGCGATACGACCCGCATGATCGTCGTCGCCGACGGCGATATGATCCGCAACGACGTAGTCCGGCGCCCCGACGGCGTCCGTATTTTCCCGTTAGGATTTGACAATTATATGAAGACCCAGTTCGGCAACCGCGCGTTCGTCAAAAACAGCCTCTGGTTCCTGCTCGACGACGACAACGTACTACAGCTCCGTCGCCGCGAATGGACGCTGCGCCTGCTCGACAAAACCAGAGTCTATCCGCAACGCGACTTTTGGGTCGCCCTCAACAGCGTGCTCCCGATCGCCCTTACGCTGCTGGCCGGATTGTCGTTTACCGGTATCCGACGACGCCGGTACGGGCGACGACGCCGGCCGACGGCGAATGGATAACCGCGCCTCACGGCGGCTCGCAACGCCGACAAACCGCCCTCACGGCCGTCGTGAAACAGACAAAAAAAAACCGCCCGAAAACTCGGACAGTTCTTTCTGTTTAGGTTAGCAGTAGTCTCTAAATATACCCGAAAGTATTTTTATACATAAGGCAAACAGCTTTTCGCTGTTTTACTTTACAGTCAACTGCATTAGAAACGCGATACCCGCTCATTGGCTTCGGCCACATTGAGCGTACGCCCCATGTGATCGGTGCCGTTGAGCGCAGCGATAGCAGCATTCGCTTCGCTGTTGTTAGGCATTTCTACGAACCCGTAGCCTCTTGATCGATGAGACCCGCGTTCGGTAATTACTTTGGCTGACGATACTTCGCCGTACGCCGAAAAAACTTGTTTCAAATCCTCATTGGTTGCTTTGAAACTTAAGCCAGAAACAAAAATGTTCATAGAACAAAATAAATTTAATTAAAAAATAAACCCTATTTTTGGTCGTTCCAAAAATAGTTTTGCAAAGGTAGACAAATAAATAAATGTAGCAAATTTATTTTGCAATTTTTTTTCCGAAATCTGTCCGCGACCTTGCCGGCGACCTCGCCCGTAGTATGCAAACCACCCATATCTAACCGGATAATGCCGTTCTTTACAGCCCTTTATTGGCCTTCTCCGCGACCGCCGTCCGGGTGCCTCGGATTATTTTAATCCTCTTTTAAGTAGTAGCGCATTGCCGTCCGGGTCTTTGCCGCGGAAAGCACGGTAGAGCACGGAGGGGTCTTCGCTGCCGCCTTTTTCCAGAATGTTCTTACGGAACGACAGGGCTGTGGCCGGGTCGAAGATGTCGCCGGCGTCGAGGAATGCCTGAAAGGCGTCGGCGTCTAACTGCTCCGCCCACAGGTAGCCATAGTAGCCGGCCGCATAACCGCCGCCGAATACATGGGTAAAGTAGGTGCTGCGGTAGCGCGGGATAATGGCGTAGGTCAGCCCGATCCTGTCCATAGCCGCTTTTTCAAACGCTTCGACGTCTTGGTATTCGTCGGTCTGCAACGTATACCAGTTCATATCGAGGATGGCGGCGGCCAGCAGTTCGGTGGTCGCAAAACCCTGATTGAATTTGGCGGTCGCCTGTATTTTCCGAATCAGCGAATCGGGAATGGGGTCGCCCGTCTGGTAATGCGTGGCGTAGGCTTTGAGGACGTCGGGGTGCATCGCCCAATTTTCGTTGATCTGCGAGGGCAACTCGACAAAGTCGCGCAGCACGTTGGTGCCGGAGGTCGCAATATAGTTGCATTGCGAAAGGAAGCCGTGGATGGCGTGTCCCAGTTCATGGAAGAGGGTTTCCACCTCGTCGATCGTGAGCAGGGCGGGAAGGTCGCCGGACGGCTTGGTAAAATTGGCGATATTGACAATCACCGGCCGCACGGCGCCGTGCTGTTCGCGGATATTATTCATCCATGCGCCGGCGCGTTTGCTGGCGCGGGGAAAGTAGTCGGTATAGAACACGCCCAATTCGCTGCCGTCGGCGTCTTTCACCAGATAGGCGACGGCTTCGAGGTTGAATTTCGGAATGTCGCTGATTTCTTCAAACGAAATGCCGTACAACCGGCGGGCGACCATAAATGCACCGGCGCGGACGTTTTCCAGTCGGAAATAGGGACGCACCGTTTCGTCGTCGAAATTATAACGCGCTTTGCGCAGTTTTTCGGTATAGTACCACCAGTCCCATGGTTCAATCCGGTCGGTTTGTCCGAACGTAGCGGCGATGGCCTGCCGTTCCGAGAGTTCCTGTTCGGTTACCTTTTGCGTCGGTTCCCACAGTTTTTGCAGGAAGGCATTGACCGTTTCGGGGGTCTTCGCCATCCGGTTTTCCAGCACAAACGACGCATAATCGGGATAGCCAAGCAGCACGGCCTTCCGGTATTCCAGCGAGGCTATTTGCCGGACAATTTCCTTATTGTTATTCGCATTCTCATTGTTGCCCTTGTGAGCATAGCCGTCCAGCATCCGGCGGCGCAAATCGCGGTTGTCGGCATACTGTAGCACGGGAATCCGGCTGACGGCGTCCAGCGTAAACGACCACTGCCCGGCGTGGCCTTCGTCGGCAGCCCGTTGAGCCGCCGCCTGTACGACCGCCGGCGGAAGCCCCGACAAGGCGGCCTCGTCGTCGATGACAATGCGGAATGCGTTGTTGTCGGCCAGCACATTTTGCCCGTATTTTACGCTCAACAGCGACAGCTCTTCGTTGATCGTCCGCAACGCGGCCTGAGCGTCGGCAGGCAGGGTCGCGCCGCTGCGGGCGAAGGTCTTGTAGGTTTTCTCCAGCAGCGCCGCCGACTCGGCGTCTAAGTTCAACTGCGCGCGCTGCCCGTATACGGTTTTCACGCGCTCAAAGAGCGGGGCGTTCAGGTAGATGTCGTCCATACTTTTGGTCAGTCGCGGCGAGATTTCTTCTTCGATCGCCTGCCGTTCGGGGTCGGAATCCGATTCGACGACGTTCATGAACACGCCGTTCACCTTAGCTAACAACGCGCCGGCGTTGTCCAACGCCACAATCGTATTGTCAAACGTCGGCGCATCGGCATTGGCGACAATCCGATCGACGTCGGCTTGTAATTGTAAAAACGCCTCTTCATACGCAGGGATGAAATGCGCGTTCTTGATCTGGTCAAAGGGAGGTACGCCGTAGGGCGTTGTCCATTCCGTAAAAAACGGATTCTCCGGGGCACATGCGGTAAAAATTCCGGCCATACTGAGAGTCATTACTAGTAATTTTTTCATATTTGTTGTGTGATTTTAATATTTTGCTTGCAAAGGTAGCATTTTTTTCCATTCTTTTGCCGTCGTCTGCGGCTTCGCGCTACGCACGGGGAATAGGCTCCTACATCCTTGTTTTAACAAGGACTAAATGAAGCAACCGGCCGGAAAGAGCGGCGAATTGTCTCGAGTCTTTCGATAATAGACTCGAGTCTTTCGACAATAGTCTCGAGTCTTTGACCGGAGTCTCGAGTCTTTCGACAATAGACTCGAGTCTTTCGATAATAGACTCGAATCTTTCGACAATAGACTCGAGTCTTTCGTCGAAAGACTCGAGTCTTTCGACAACCTGCGCGACGTTGGGCGGAGGAACAGGCATGGGCGAAATGCGGATATGCGTTAGAAGTGGCTACATGCTTTTTTTTTCTTTTTTTACATGGATAACCGGATAAAAATCTCGTGCGCCTCCTGTAGCGCAAGGCCGGCTGTTTTTTTCATGCCGGGCATAATAGCCGTCGCCCTGTCGGAAATCCAACAGCCGTGCAGCGAACGTTGCATTTTTCAACGCGCCGCGATGGTATAAAAAAAAAGTAGTATCTTTGCCCCGTTTTTTACCGAAGGGTAAAATGCCGGCCGCGTAGTTCAGTTGAATAGAACGTCAGATTCCGGTTCTGAAAGTCGGGGGTTTGAATCCCTCCGCGGTCACCAAAGAAAAATAAGCCGAAGCAACGGTATTAAAGCTTCCGAAGAATTGGGGAGCTTTTATTTTTTGACTGTTCGGGAAGGAAATGTCGTACCGTTGCGCCCGAATAACAAACCGTAAAGAATAAAAGAATATGGGAATAGTGGCCATTGTAGGAAGGCCTAATGTAGGCAAATCCACGCTGTTTAACCGGCTTGTGGGGATGCGTCAGGCGATCGTCGACGAGTCGGCCGGCGTTACCCGCGACCGCCATTATGGCCGTTGCGAATGGTGCGGTCGTGAATTTTCTGTGATCGACACCGGCGGCTATGCCCTCCGCAGCGACGACGTATTTGAGTCGGAAATACGCAAGCAGGTGCTGCTCGCCATCGACGAAGCCGACGTAATCCTGTTTATGGTCGATACGACGACCGGCATTACCGACCAGTGCCAGACGATTGCCGACATCCTGCGGCGCAGCGGCAAAAAAACGCTGGTCGTGGCCAATAAAGTCGACAACAACGCCCAGATGTTCGGCGTCCATGAATTTCACGCACTGGGACTGGGCGATCCGTTTGCCGTCTCGTCGGTCAGTGGAAGCGGTACCGGCGACCTGCTCGACGAGGTGCTGCGACTCCTCCCGGCCACGCCTGCCGTAACCGACGAGCGCCCGGCGATCCCGCGCCTCGCCATTGTCGGACGCCCGAACGTCGGCAAATCCTCGCTGACCAATGCGCTGCTCGGCGCCGAACGCAATATCGTTACGCCGCTGGCCGGTACCACGCGCGACGCCGTCAGTACCCTCTACAACAAGTTTGGCCATGAATTTATGCTCATCGATACGGCCGGCTTGCGCAAAAAAAATAAAGTGCACGACGATCTGGAATTTTATTCTGTCATGCGGTCGGTGCGGGCTATCGAGCACGCCGACGTCTGTATCCTGATGCTGGAAGCGGAGAAAGGCGTCGAAGCGCAGGACTTGAGCATCTTCAACCTGATTATACGCAACAAAAAAGGCTGCGTGATAGTCGTCAACAAATGGGACCTCGTGGTTAAGGAAACAAACACCATGAAAGCCTTTCGCACCGAAATACTTCGACGGCTTGCCCCGTTTACGGACGTGCCGGTAATCTTCACGTCGGCGCTTCACAAACAACGGATTTTTGACGTGCTGGAAGCATCCGCGCAAGTCCAGCACAACCGGAGCCAGCGAATCCCCACGTCGCAACTCAACGAGGTCATGCTCGCCGAAATTGCCGACTGCCCGCCGCCATCTATCAAAGGAAAATTTATCAAAATAAAATACATTACGCAACTTTCATCGCCCTCGCCCTGCTTTGCTTTTTTCTGCAACCTCCCGCAGTACGTACGCGAAGACTATAAACGTTTTCTGGAAAATAAACTGCGCAAACACTTTCCGCTTACCGGCTGCCCGATACAGGTTTTCCTGCGCAGAAAATAAGCCCGACCGACCGGCGAGCGCCGGCTAATGCGTCCCGGCAGGCTCCTGCGCCAATGCTTTCTTTACAATCAGCCCGTCGGCAATCCCCTGTTTCACCATGCGGTCGAGGACGCCGTTGACGAAAACATGACTGTTAGGCGTACTGTAGTATTTGGCCAGTTCGACATGCTCGTTGATCGTTATTTTTACCGAAATTTCGGGAAATTCGACCGCCTCGGCAAATCCCTGCACAATCAGCATGACGTCCATCGTCGCCAGCCGGTCGACCTCCCAATTCTTGACAAACAGCATCGCCCGGTTCCGGTATTCCGTATAATGCATAAGCGAATGACGGAGCAGCCGGGCGGCAAACTCCTTGTTCGCGCGCGAACGGACGGCCTGCAAGAGAGGCGTATCGTCGGATTGCCCGGGTTGAAAATCGTCCAGCGTGCGGATAATGGCGCCGAGAACATAGCCCAGATCGTCGGAGCCCCACCATTTACTGCGTTCCTCAAGCATGGCTTCAAGCGACTCGTTATCTTCAAACTCATACATAAAAAACCGTTTCAGAAATACGCGGTCGCGGTTCAACGCATCTTTCTCCGGGTCGGACATATAGGCTTTGTAATACTCGCGCTCGATCATCGTACTATAAATATCGCGGATAGTACTGGTCGTATCGCGTTTCCACAACAAGGAATTTTGCTTACAGTAATGCGCCAGCGGACGGTTGCGCCGGAGCAGGTCGATGAACACATTTTCAACAAACTTCCTGTTCGGGCGCATCTCCGCGTAGGTCGGAAGATGTTTTTGCAACCCGATGGAAATGCGTTCCTCAGCATAATCGGCCACAGATACTGCCGACGACAGAATGAAATGGAACAAATCGTACAGGCGTTTGATACTAACCTGAAATTCTTTTTCCACCTGTTTCATATCGATAGGTTCGGCGTCGGACGGAGCGTGGCTAAACAACAATTTCAAGGTTTTAATACGGAATAAGCGGCGACTGATCATAAATTGAAATTATAAAAGGAATAAACGGGCAGGAAATATAACCGGTACAGGGCGACAGGGTTCATGGCGGCGACTATGCAAACCACCGGAGCGTTTCTTTGCGCAGGGCGCTTATAGCGTCGGACGAAAGCGAATCCTCTTCGGCTTGCGCGAGTTCGACGATCTTCTTTGCCAGATTCAGCGCCGGCCCGTTGGGAGGCAGCGCGGCGGCAGCCCGGTTGATCAGCGACACCAGCGAATTGCGGGCGCCATCTACCAATTGCCACGTATCGACGCTCACATAGAGTTGGAACGACAGATGCTGTTCCATCTCTTTCCGCGCCGCATCGAGCAGCGTCGCCTGCAGGTCGGCGACCGTAGAGGCGCCGCGAGCATGGCGCAGCACAAATTCCGACGGCATAAAATGATCCATCAGCACAACCAACTGCTCGACGGCATGCAGGCGTATTTTAAGCGTATCGTGATGAGTATGGACACGCAGTTCGACTGCCCGACGGTGGTGGTCGGACTCAATCATCCGCCGAAGAACAAAGTAATTGGATGCCACGACCAGCGCCGCAGGGGCGATAACTAAAAGCAGGGTAGTAATATCGTTTGTCATATTATTTTTTTGCAAATGTATGAAATTTTCCGCAATTCCGCATCCCCCCACAGGGAAGCCTTATTCCTCGACGCTCGACGCTCGATACTCGATACTCGGCTTTTCGATATTCGATCCTCGACTCTCGACAGTCGGCTTTTAGGACATGACAGTTTGCCGACCCGCACGTAACGTTTTCCGGGTGCGAGTACGGGGGGCAGTTTACCGGACATGTCGAACTTCGCGACACCTTAGTGCAGGCGGTGCACCGGGTGCCGAAACAGTGGTGG
>JAIRMW010000016.1 GCA_031258415.1 Prevotellaceae bacterium | reverse complement strand
GTCATTGTAATAGTTTGATTATACACACTATACGCTGTATTAATTCGTCGAAAATCGGTTGATTTTTGATGAATTAATGCTAATGGACATTTTGGGTTAATCTATTAGCCTGTTAAACTTGCATTTTCCTTCCGCGCTCTTAGTAGCCGATGCCATCTGTGACCTCCGTTCCTTTATTTATTCTTTAAAAAGAAGAGAATAGTGTACGAGAACAGGGGCCTTTGGAAAAGAATGGACGAATAGCGGTTTTCCTGTTTTGCAATACGTAACAACCATTCTTTATAATGCGTTTACACGGTTTATCGCCGACTCCGTTTTGCGATTAAAAAAATATTCGTAGCTTTGCAGACCAAAATTAATAAAATGAAAAAAATAGAACTTATTACAAGAATCATTCTGGCGCTGGCGGTGGTCGGCTTGTACGTATTATACTTTTGGGGCGACTCTTTCGGCAAACCTGCCGGTAACGCTCCGGGGGAGATTGTCCTTACAACCGGCGAAGCGGCGCCCGAAGGAAGCATTGTATACATTCAAATCGATTCGTTAATCAACGGATACGATATGTACCACGACTTGAACAGCGAATTGGAGACCAAAGCGAAAGGCATGGAAGACGATTTGTCGAAACGGAGCAAAACCTTCGAACGCAGCGTCAACGACTATCGGGAAAAGGTAACGAAAGGACTGATCACCCGCTCGCAAGCGGAGCAACAGGAACAACAATTGGCGCAGAAGCAGCAGGAATTGGCCGCCTACAGCGAAAAACTGCGCCAAGAATTAGACGAAGAAGGAGCCGTAATGCTTCGTCGCATCTACGACGCCATTGTAACCTACCTACAGGAATACAACAGGGAGCACAATTATTCGTTGATTATTAGCACCAGCGCTGCGACCAATGTAATCATGCAAGGCCATCCGGGACTCAATATTACGCAGGAAGTGAAGAACGGATTGAACGCTGCTTACGTACGCCCAAAGAAATAAATTTTGTGCGTATTAAAAATTTTTATACCTTTGCAGCCCGATTTTTTAAAAAAAGAATTAAATCGGAATAAACGGTAACTAAGCACGAACAAGAGCGCGGCCATGCGGCGCCGCTTACTGCCGAAAACGTAAAATGATATTAACTATGTACGCAATTGTAGATATTGCAGGGTTTCAATTTAATGTAGAACCGGGAAAAAAGTTGTACGTGCATCGCCTCCAAGGCGAAAAAGACGACAAGGTTCGTTTTGATAAGGTGTTGCTTACAGACCACGACGGCGATGTAAAAGTCGGCACGCCGAGCGTCAGTGGCGCCGAAGTTACCGCCACGATTTTACAGCACGTGAAAGGCGATAAGGTGATCGTCTTCAAGAAAAAACGGCGCAAAGGGTACAAAAAGAAAAACGGGCATCGACAGTTATTCACGCAAATCCAGATTGACGAAATAACAATCGGCCACGCGGAAACACCCAAAGTAAAAAAGGAGAAAGCGAGCAAGCCCGCTGTTGTTAAACAGGAAGCAATGGTTCCTGAAGCAGCCGAGCCCGAAGTGAGCGAACCGGCCACAGCCACGCCGGAAGTAGCCGAACCGAAAGAAGAATAAAAATAGTAAAACCAGTAAAAGAGATAGATTATGGCACATAAAAAAGGCGTCGGCAGTTCAAAGAACGGGCGCGAATCGCACAGTAAACGATTAGGAGTAAAATTATTTGGAGGACAATTAGCCAAAGCAGGCAATATTCTTGTGCGGCAACGCGGTACCGTACACTATCCGGGTGAAAATGTAGGCATCGGGCGCGATCATACGCTGTTTGCTTTGATTGACGGCACCGTCAGTTTCCGCAAAAAGAGAAACGACCGGTCATACGTATCGGTATTGCCGGTGGCGTAGCCGTCCGGTAAGATAAATGGATTTGTCTCCCGAACGTGCGCGCAGCAGGTTCGGGAGATTTTTATTTACGGGAACTGTCTTATCCTATGTATAGGATCGAAATAATGGTACGATAGAAGAGGAAAAAACATACTATGGCAAGCAATAACTGGAAAACGCGCAAGGGAGTGGTGTATTCCACCGATCCTGATTTTGTATACCGGCAGGAAGGCCTCCGAGAACCGGCCACGCTCCCGCCGTCGCAACAACAATTGGTGATTACGATTGACCGCCGGCAACGAGCCGGCAAACAGGTTACATTGGTTGCCGGCTTTGTCGGCCATCCCGACGATTTACAACTATTGGCCAAATTGTTGAAAGCCAAGTGCGGCGTCGGCGGCAGCGTAAAAGACGGCGAAATACTTATTCAAGGCGATTTCCGCGACCGCATCGTAGAACTGCTCGTAGCGGCCGGGTATAAAGCCAAACGCGGCAATTAAACGAGTCGGAACGGATGGTTACAGATCGACGCAAGTTATAAACAATAAAGGGAGAAACGATCCGATATGCTCATGCCTTTGGACACGAACCACAACGACACCGTGATCTTCGCTACAGATTCTCTCTATACGGCGACAGACAGCGCGACAATGGCGTCGGCGCCCCCTGCTCGTTGCTCAATTGAGGCGGTTTACGGCAACGGTTCCATTTTGGTGGCGCCGGCCGGCGACGCTGCCGAGCCGCAGGAAAGAGATGCATTTTCGTTATCCGGCGGATTTTTAGCCCTGAGTATCATTTTTCTGTTTTTGATTTTTTCCAGATATATACATTCGTTTTTGGGGCTGTTGTCTTCTTCGATGTTTAGCTATCGGCGGCTCGAGAAACACTATAAAGAGAACTCCCTGTTTGTCGTCATTACGACACGCATTATGCTGATCTTTACAGTGATTTCTATCAGTTTTGGCTGTTGGTTGGTGTGGCCTGTTCACCTTGCTTGGAGCGAGGAGGGAGTTCATGCGCCACTCTACGTATTTGCCATCTTATTCGTAGGAACTGTCAGCGTCCTGTTATTAAAGATACTGCTGCTACATGCTATTGAATATGTGGGTAGAAGCAAGGATGTTATGCAGTCGATCCTCTATTTCGGCCAATTTTATCTTATTGCATACGGGTTTTCCATATTTCCGGTATCGTTGTTGATGGTGGTAACTCCGTATGGCCCGGTCTTCAATATATTGATAATAATAAATTTTGCCATAACCGTTATCTTTTTGCTACTGTATTTTTTCCGCATAATTCAGATTTTGCATCATGCACATATTTCAATATTCTTTTTGATTTTGTACCTTTGCACTTTGGAAATTAGCCCGCTTATAGTATTGTACGGGTTTTTATCAACGAGTTAGACACATTTGAGGCATGAACGTAACAAACATTCTTATCGCACAACCGGAACCGACAGGTGTATCACCGTATATAGAGTTAATAGAAAAACACAAGTTAATTATTGATTTTGTCCCATTTATCCGGGTAGAGAGTCTTTCGACGAAAGAATTTCGCACGCAACGGATTGATGTTTTACGTCATACGGCTATTGTATTCACGGCACGTACGGCTGTTGATATGTTTTTCCGCTTGTGTGAAGAAATGCGGATTACCATACCCGAAACGATGAAGTATTTTTGCACGACGGAAGCTACAGCCAACTACTTACAGAAATATATCGTGTATCGCAAGCGCAAAATATTCTTTGGCAACGGCACTATTGCGTCGCTGTTCGACACCATCGGTATAAAACACCATAACGAATCGTTTTTAATCATATTGGCCGAAGGATATAAACCCGATGTACCAAAAGCATTTGATAAAGCGAAGTTGAAACATTCCAAAGCCGTATTTTATCGCACGGTCAATACTGATGTAAGTCAGGTAGACCCGCGACGCTACGATATGTTGGTCTTTTACACGCCGGCCGAAGTAAAAGCGTTTGTAACCAATTTTCCGAAATTCAAACAGGGCAAAACCTTTATCGCCTCGTTTGGCGCGACTACCGCCAAAGTGCTAAAAGAAAACGGATTTTCTGTAGCCATAGAAGCGCCAACCCCGAAAGCGCCGTCTATTGTTAAGGCGTTGGATCTTTTTCTGGAGCATAGGCATTTTGATTGACGGATTTGCAGATTGACCTGATCCGGTTATAAAAGAGGGCATTTCTATGAGGCTTCCCAAATCCGAACGGTTATATTCGCAGAAGCAAATAGAGGCATTGTGTACCTCGGGCGAAACATTGTTTCATTTCCCGTTTAAAATCTTTTTTTCGGTTGCTGCGCCAAAGGCCGGAAAACCGGTTTGCCAAGTGGCGGTGAATGTCCCCAAACGCCAGTTCAAACGAGCCGTTAAACGCAATCTGTTGAAACGCCGCATCCGCGAAGCATTCCGCCACAATAAGCAGTCGTTATACCAAATACTGGAAGATCAAAATAAAGCGGTCTGCGTATTTTTTCATTATGTGTCTCCTGATCTGTCACATTATGCCTTCCTCGAAACAAACCTCCGCGAAGCTCTCGCCAAACTGGCGGACAGGGTTACGCAAAGCGTCCATCTTCCCGCTGATCCTGCTGATTAAGTTTTATCAGTTGTGTCTTTCGCCGCTGAAGCCGCCGACGTGCCGCTTTACGCCGACGTGTTCGCAATATACTATAGAAGCCTTGCGTAAACATGGGCTACTCAAAGGGTCATGGCTCTCTCTGCGTCGGATTCTGCGTTGCCATCCCTGGGGCGGATGCGGGTACGACCCAGTGCCATGATCGCCTCCGCTTTCAAAAGCTATTCCGGTCTATTGGCCGAAACAAGCGGTGAAAAGCGCGATCGGTCTTTCTCTTTTGGTTTCTCTTCCAGTCGTTTGAGGTGGCAGAATAGCAGTTGGCCGGTTTGTTCGTCGCGCAGGTGCATGCCGTTGCCTTCGCAGTACCGGAAAAATTTGCACGCTGCGCAGTGGCCTGTTTTCGTCCAGCTTTTGTCCCTGAATACACGGTAACGGTTTTGCCAGACGTCGGCAAAATGATCTTTGTAAATGTTGCCCTGAATAAAGTTGGCCCGCAAGTTCGGGCAGGCCGCTATCGAACCGTCGGCCAGGACGGACGCAATCGTGATGCCCGCCCGACAATAGAATAACTGGTCGCGGACGGCTCCTTCATAATTCCCCAAAAATCCTTCACAGCCATAGTTCAATTTGATTTTGCCTTCTTTACGGGTCTGTCGGATAAATTCAAAGAGCGCCCTGAAATTTTTGGGTTCTAATTGTAGCGCCTCGTGCATTTTTGCTCGCCCAACAGGAAATATCGTAAAAATACGCCATTGTTTGACGCCCGTTTGCCGGAGCAGGGTTTTCAACTGCGGCAGTTCGCCGATATTGTTCCGGTTGGCGCAGGTTACCACATCAAAGCGGATGCCGGGGGTTTGAGCTAACAGCCGGATGGCCGAAAGCGCTTTTTGAAAACCGGTCGCCGTGCCGCGCAGCCAGTTATGCGCTGCCTCCAACCCGTCGAGGCTTACGGTAACCGCCCGCAAGCCGGACGCCAGCAGCGATTCCAGACGGTTTTTTTGTAGCAACAGGCCATTAGTAACAAGCCCCCATGGAAATTCCCGAGCATACAACTGCTGCCCGATTTGCGTCAGGTCGTTACGCATCAGCGCCTCTCCGCCTGTAAGAACAATCATCGTTTTATGCGGGTAGACGAGGCCTTTCAATTCATCGAGCGCCCGCAGGAAATCGCCGGCGGGCATGTCCTTTACCGCCGACTCTTTCCGGCAGTCGCTGCCGCAGTGGAGGCATTGCAGATTGCACCGCAGCGTACATTCCCAAAGGATATAGTTCAACGGATGCAGCCGGGCCTCATTTTTCCGGTAACGGCGGAACAGTTCCAGCGCTATTTTTTTCCGAAACGAGAGGCGGGCGACGTTCATTCCTTCGGGGAAAGTTCGACGTTCAGTTCTTTCTGCACCTGACCGGCGTACCAGTTGCCGCTTCCGCCGGAGAACGCGGGGTCGACAAATTCGACCGTTATGGTGGTATCCGCAAACGAACCGTTGGCCGCCCCGTCGACGTCCGAAAAAACGACATGGAACGTATGGTCTTCCGGCCACAGGCTTTGAGCAACGATTTGGTACTCGCCGTGGCTGTTCGTAGCGACCGAGTCAATCGTACTAAACAGCCTGTTTCCGGCGGTGTCGGTATAGTGTTCCGTCCGCATCGTTACGGCTATTTCCGGCACCGGCTGGCCGGTATTCGACGACACTTTGCCATTGATAACAAAATCGGCGGAAGGCGTGCCGTATTCATCCGGGCCGTTTACGGTGCACCCGAACAGGGAGAGAATGGCCGCAATGGCCGCATTATAGATAATAAGTATTTTTTTCATGATCTTGTTCATGTGAGTTATTTCGTTTAGTAGTTGCAAAGATAATACATTTTACCGCATCGCTACCGCGCAACTTATTTTTACCTGTTTAACATGGCCTTCCAGGTCGAAATATTCAATAAAAATAAGGTATATGCCGGGGGCGGCTTTATGGTTATCGTAGCGCGTGCCGTCCCAGTGGAAGCGGGAAGCAACGCCGAGCAGGGCTTTTTTCGCCACTTCCCGTACCAGCCGGCCATGGACGTCGTATACGGTAATGGTGGCCACATAGCCGGATTCCGGTATTTGGTAATCAATAAACAAAACGTCGTTGTAGCCGTCGCCGTCGGGCGAGAACACCGCAAAGGGAAGGCTGAAACAGCCGTCGCTGCCATGGGCAGGGGTGGGATTGTATTGAGAATTTTGTTCGGTGGGCGTAGCAAAGCGCCTGTCCTGCGCCGTCGATTGCCAGTTGGACGTTTCGGCGGTCGGACGTTCCGGATTTACGCGCTCCAGCGAAACACCTTCAGGCTTGGCAATAAACGCACTGTGCATTTTGGCGGTATAGGAGAGCTCGTCTACAATCGCGCCCGTTTCCGAAAGGAGGACAACGTGCCCGGCATCGTCGGGGAATGAAGGCAACCCGCTCAGGAGAACGACTTTTTCGGGATACGGTACATGGTAGAACAATCGCACGGCCTCCAGATCGGTAGTAAATACGGCGTAGTCGTTTGGGTACAGGAAATAGGGCTGTTCGACGGCCTGTTCCGACGCCACCCTGTTGTCGCGGTCGCGGTGGGCGAGGCGCAAATGCTGCAAATTAAAAATAGAGTCGGAGCGATTGTATATTTCTACAAAATCGACCCCGCCAACGAAAGGATTGAAGAGGACTTCGTTGATCACAATCTGGTTGGCCTGCGGGGGCGCGAGGCGAGCAAACAGGTAGGACGCTTCGGTCGGCGCATGGCCTGCCAAATCGCGGAAGGGCGCCGTGACGGTGAGTGCATAGACAATCCCTTCCTCAAACGGAGGGGTAAAATGCAGGGTAACCTGCAACGGATTGCGGGCATGACGGAAAACCTGCTGCGGACGGCCGGCGCCGTTATTCACCGCATAACATTCGGGGCGCAGGGCGTTAAGGGTATCGAACAGTTCGTTGAATGTAAGCCGGAGCGAGTCGTTGCCGATGCTTTGCACACCGGTTACAAAAGGCGCTTCGACGTCGGGGTTCGGGCGCTGTACGGAATTTTGCCGTCCGGGCGTTCCGCCGGAGGCGTCCTCGCTCACAGCCCAGTTGGACGAATTTTCCGAAAGGTTATCGGCGTCTATTTTTTCCAGCGACCATCCGCCGGCCTGTTTTGTTTCGTCAGCGATCCACGTGTTGGCGTAGCTTACGCGCGAAAGGAGAACGCCCTCCTCGTCTTTCAGCTGAAGCGTTTTTCCGGTGCGCGTAAGGCTGGAGATATTGGTCAGTCCGGCGGTTTCCCCGTAGTAGCGCATGTCTTCAACCGCCGTTCGTGCACATAAAATCAGGTAACCCTGCGCGGGTATGGTAGCCTGATCGATCGTGCCCGATACGACATTGCCGGACGCGGCGGTGATAAATTCCATTTTCCAGCCGGCGAGCGAAACAGGAATCGACAGGCGGTTGTACAGCTCAATATAGCTGATTTCGGGCAGGCCGACCGAC
Source organism: Prevotellaceae bacterium (assembly GCA_031258415.1). Classification (GTDB taxonomy): domain Bacteria; phylum Bacteroidota; class Bacteroidia; order Bacteroidales; family UBA932; genus JAIRKX01. Next base: position 7,226 of record JAIRMW010000016.1, on the reverse strand, counting down.
GGCGCCGCCGAAGCCATGATTTCATTTATGACTATATCGCCATATACATGATAGATGATATGCACATCCCGGCTATCCTGCACGGGGTTATTATTTGCGTCCTGTAGCTGTTCGACGCTCACGGTCGCCGGGCCGCGCGGCAACAGGTCGGCAAACGTCAGCAGCACCTGCTGCGACGACCGTATTTCAACCGTTTGCGGATGCGTGGCGGCGGCGCCGGATACGAGCATGTAGTGGCCGGTCGGTTGCAGCGAGCTTTCCCGCATCGGGTTGCTGAAGTCGATCAGCAACTGCTGTCGGCCCTGTTGCCGGACTGCCGCTATTTGGGCGGGAAATGCCGACGACGCAATGCGGATATCGTCGAGCCACAGTTTTTGCCCGCCGGCCGACGCGGAGGTGTAGGCATTGACAGCCCCGAAATAACGGGCGTGCAGATAGTCGGCATGGACTGCGGAGCCATACCATTGCAGGTTTTCAAATTGGGCGTTTTTAGCCAGATAGAGATTCCATTCCCCGCCGGCGCTACGGGTTATTTCCATCGACACCGTGATGGAGGCCGACGTTCCGACGTCGGTATTCCAATTGACCGGCGTTTTCAGGAGTTCCGTAAAATCGGTATGATGTACGGCATACAGGCATAGCAATTTGTCGGACACGCCGGCGGCCTGATTGACGCCGATGGCATAGCCGTTGCCCAAGCCGGCCGCCCAGCCCGACGCGGAGGTGTCCGACATCAGTATCACCGCCCATTTGTTGGTGGCCGTCGGGTTGTAGTGATAGCGCATAAGGAAACGCCAGACGGTGGCGCCTTCGTCCGGCGAGAAGGCGGCTATAGGGGCGGAAATCCGGTCGGTCGTCTGCGTCTGCGTGGAGGCATGGCGCAACGAGTAGTGCCCGCTTAACCGTCCCGAAGCGGAAGACGCGCTCCACGCGCTGTCCGGCGTCTGCTGCCAGCCGTTCAACGTTCCGTCTTCAAAATCGACCGAGAATTGGGCGCGGGCGCACAGCGTGGAAAAAAGCAGCACAAAGGGTAGTATGTTCTTCATAAAACTCCCGTTTCAATGTGTTAATTTGAGCCTCAAAGATACGGATAATTGTGAAAATGCCGACCGGCAACCGCGCCCTCCTCGCGCAGTACCAATGAACAATGGAGTTAGAGGAGTTAGAGGAGTTAATGGAGGGGCGCCCACCATTCAATCCTGACGGGAAATGCGCTCCGCGAGGGGACGCTCGTGCTATTGATATGGATGGCCTCCGGCCAACGCAACCCCCCGCAGGCCAATTAACCATTAACCATTAATCATTGAAAATAAGGATTCTTTTTGCGTTATGAACAGCCTGTTGAAAAAAAAGGGCGGCGCTTTTCAACCACCCCTAAACAGTGCGTTTGTAACGCCGCCCCGCCGGGGCAAAACGCCACAATAAAAAACCGAAGGGCTTACCATGAATAACCCCCGGTGAAGCGAAGCCATTGGGGGTTATTCATATTCAACCCTTCGGGTTGCGTGGGTGTCGCCGTGTTCGCTACCCCCAGTCGCTTCGCTTCACTGGGGGTTATTCATATTCAACCATCCGGGTTACGGGAGCGTCGCCGTGTTCGCTACCCCCAATCGCTTCGCTTCATTGGGGGTTATTCATATTCGACCCTCCGGGTCGCGCGAGCGTCGCCGTGTTCGCTACCCCCAATCGCTTCGCTTCATTGGGGGTTATTCATATTCAACCATCCGGGTCGCGGGAGTATTGCCGTGTTCGCTCCCCCCCTGCCCATTTTTATCCGGCTCTGTGTGATTCGGAAAAATTTATCTATATTTGCATCAAAAAAAGATTGCTATGAAAAAATATTTTTTGTTTAGCTTTGTTTTAACGGCTTCATGCCTGCTGTCGCAACCATTGATTGCGCATAGCGAACCGGAAAAGACCTTGTCGGACGTCCCGACGTTTCCCAAAAACGAGATCAAAATCAATCTGGCATTTTTGTATGCTCCGGCACTACAGGTATATTATGAGTACTTGATTAATGACGAAAGCGGGATTGGTTTCTCCGTGATGAAAAGTTTTAATAATGAAACCTTCTTTTATGATCATCAGGTTCTTGGTTTTTACCGTTTTTATTTTGGAAAGAAGCCGGCTGACGGCTTTTTTGCGGAGTTAAACGTCGCCGCCTATACGTATGACGAAAATTATTGGACGAACATATTTCGCAGTAATCCGCTTGAACGAAAAGATATATTTACCGGAGGCGCCGGCATTAGCTTCGGATGGAAGTTCGTAACGAAAAATAATATCGTATTCGAGTTGCTTACCGGAGGAGGACGGTCGTTTTTCCATCCCAGTTTTTATCTACAAGGAGCGGTTACGATCGGAAAACGATTTTAAACCGTTCTACAGGACAACCAGCCTTGCATAGCAACAGAAATTATTTTATTTATGCTATATAGAAAACGTACAGTTATAAAATTATATTAAAAAAATACCGATATGAAAAAACCATTCTTTTTTAGCCTTGCCTTGACGGTTTTAGGCCTGCTGTCGCAACCGTTGGCCGCGCAAACCGAAGCGGAAAATGCGTTGGTGGAGCCACTCGCTTTCCCGAAAAACGAGCTTAAAATTAATGCTCTAATGCTGTTCGTTCCGGTTTTGGAAATGCACTATGAGTATCTGATAAACAACGAAAATGCGGCAGGTTTGTCTGCGCATGTACAACTCGGCAGCGACTATTTTATTCCTTTTCAAGCGCTCGGATTCTACCGCTTTTATTTTGGAAAGAAACCGGCTGCCGGCTTCTTTGTGGAATTAAATGCGTCGGCCTATGTATTTAATCAAAACTGGTATGGTGAAGAGAGCGAAACCGCGGACAGGAAATATACAAACAGATTTACCGGCGGCTTCGGGCTTACTCTCGGCAAAAAATACCTGACCAAACGGAATGTGGTAGTAGAAATCTTCTATGGCGTTGGGCGCTCGGTTTTCCATGAGAGCTTCTATCTGAATTTTGGAATCACCGTAGGAAAACGGTTTTAGACCGCTGTGTTGCTACCGGATTTGCAACGTATCGACCACCACGCTGAGTTCGCCGTAAACGGGCGATATATGGCAGCAGTCAATATCGACCGTAACGGCGCGTTTGAAAAGAGGCTTCTCCTTGAGGACGCCTGTAAATTCGACGACAACGCGCGTGTTCTCGTGTCCTCTCACAAACAAGTCGTTTAGCACTAAATAATCGCCTGTATGACGCATTTCATCCATGATAGAGTCTGTAACGGGGAGTACGACAGGCGTCATGTCCATCATATTAATGATTTTGAAAGTATCCAATGCAATGGGTTGTTGCAGCGTGTCGCGCACTTGCAGGTAAACACTATTAAACTGTTCCGAACAGACGGCCATCTCGCAGTCCTTCGGATCGACTTCCTCACAGGCGTAAAAAAAACATGCACAGAGTGGAATAAATACTATTTTCTTCATGTCATTCAATCGTTAAATATCGTTCGTTATAGGGTGATTGCAAACGGATAATTAGTTTATACCGGTAGTTTCAATTGCTTGTTTTCGTCTTCAAAGTAATGAATAAACGCGTTGTTTACCATCCGCAGGCCGCCCGGCGTAGGGTAGTTGCCGCTAAAATACCAGTCGCCGTGATTGCGGGGACACGCCACGTGTAATCCCTCGAGCGATTGATAAACCAGTTCTACTTCGGCCCGCATGCCTTGAGGACGCAACAACGTAACAATTTTCCGGGAAATTTCTTCGGGCGTAAACGGGCGGTAAATTTCTTTCACGTGATTAACTAATTGGTCGTTCGTTGCATTGATTTGTTGTTTACAGCGCTGGTATACCTCCTCAATGAGTCCTGCCCGGCTGCGTTCTTTGAGCAGTTCGATGGCGGCCAGGAAGGCGCAAAATTCCTTCATCCGCGACATTTCGATGCCGTAGCAATCGGGGTACCGGATTTGCGGAGCGGAACTTACTACGACGATTTTCTTTGGTTCCAGACGGTCGACTATTTTCAGGATACTTTGTTTAAGCGTTGTGCCCCGCACAATGCTGTCGTCGACAATGACAACGGTATCCTGCCCCGGACGAACGACGCCGTATGTTACATCGTAGACATGTTCTACCATATCGTTGCGCGACGAGTCTTCTGTGATGAATGTGCGCATTTTGGCGTCTTTCACCGCAATTTTTTCTATGCGCGGACGCTCGGTGATAATATGCCACAGTTCGTCGGGCGACAGGAGTTTGCCGGCATTGATGATGCGTTGCTGTTTATTGTGCAGCATATAGTCTTCGACGCCTTTCATCAGCCCGTAAAAAGCGATTTCGGCGGTGTTGGGAATATAGGAGAAGATCGTATTGTTTATATCGTATTGAATGGCCTGTAGTACTTTCTCGGTCAGTTGTTCGCCTAATTTTTTACGTTCGTGGTAAATATCCTTATCCGTACCGCGCGAAAAGTAAATGCGCTCGAACGAGCAGGCGCGAGGTTCCCGGGGCTCCATAATTTGCGGGAGCGAATAATCGCTGTCTTTTTTTATGATGAGCGCCTGTCCGGGAAGTAACTCGTGGACGTCATGCGCCTGCGCCCGCAGGGCTGTTTGAATAACCGGGCGTTCCGAAGCGACGACAATGATTTCGTCGTCGGTATAATAAAAAGCGGGACGGATGCCGTGCGGATCGCGGACGACAAAGGCGTCGCCCTGCCCGATGATCCCGCAAATGACGTAGCCGCCGTCTAATTTTTTTGTCGTTTCCTGCAGCAGGTGGGGGATGTTCAGTTCGTTCTCGATGGTTCGGGCGATTTGCAGCCGCGACATATCGGTTTTACGGTAGTGTGTATACCGTTCTTCGTTTTGCCGGTCGAGCAGGTGTCCCATGCGTTCCAGCAGCGATACGGTGTCCGAGGTGTTATGCGGATATTGACCGATATCGACCAACTGATTAAAAACTTCGGCGGCGTTGGTGAGGTTGAAGTTGCCGGCGACCACGAGGCTGCGCGAGCGCCAGTTGTTGCTGCGCATGACGGGATGGACAAAATCAATCGTACGGCCGCCCTGGGTCTGGTAGCGCAGATGCCCTAACAGGACTTCGCCGGCGTAGGGGATATGTTGTCGAACCCATTTTTCATCGTCTGCGGGATTGTGGAGCTGCGTTTCAAAGCCCGCCATAATTTCGTCGAATACGTCGCGGAGCGGGGTGTGGGAGTTGGAGCGTGTACGGTTCATGTAGACGTCGCCGGGCGAGGGATGCAGCTTGACCGATGCGACTCCCGCGCCGTCCTGCCCCCGGTTGTGTTGTTTTTCCATGAGCAGGTACAATTTCTCGATCCCATAGCTCCACGAACCGTACTTTTTTTTGTAATACGACAGCGGTTTCCGTAACCGGATCAGGGCTATACCGCACTCGTGCTTCAGACATTCGGACATAACTGTTTGTATTGAGGCTGCAAAAGTACAAAATAAAAATGAACAATGAAGAATGGAGAATGGAGTTAGGGTAGTTAAAGTAGGGGCGTACGCCATGCGTCCTTATGAATAACGACCCGACCGCCGCCCGCCATTCCTCCCCCCGTTCAATGAACAATGAACAATGGCCTGCGGGGGCGCCGTTGGCCGGAGGCCATTTATTTCCCCCGTTCGGGAAATGTAACGCCCTAACGGAAAATGCGCTCCGCAGGGGCCTCCTCTGTGCCCCTCTGTGCAGCCTCCGTGCCTCTCCGTGCAAGAAAAAGGGAACACAGAGCGCACAGAGAGCCACAGAGCGCCGTTAGCGAACCGTTGGCCGTAGGCCATCCATAGCAATAGAAAACAACACGCCCCCCATCTCCTCCCATTGTCCGTAGGACATGAATCCCCTGACGGGGAATGGGCTGCGCGGGCGACCCATTCTATTGATATGAATGGCCTCCGGCCAATTCTATTCTCCGCAGGCCAATTAACCATTAACCATTAACCATTAACCATTAATCATTGAAAAGCGCCGCCCCTTTTTTTCCCTTCTTACGCCCTCGTTTTTTGCACTTTCGGAAAATTCTCGTACCTTTGTTTTACTTCTGATAATATACATTATCGGAAGTAGTCCAAAGACTCTTTCCAAAATATTTTTTCAAAATTATAAAGTCAAGCGCATTATAAATGCGTTTTAAGGGGGATTTTTGTCTGTCCCCCGTCTTTTTTTGAACTCCGTCTTTCCTCTGTGTCGTCATATCAAGCCTCTGTTTTTGTTATTGTTATAAGCTCACTTCCGATAATGTATATTACCGGAAGTAAAGCACATTCCAATTTCCGTTATAACGCCTCTCAAGACAACAAATAAAAAAAGTAAAAAGCAGTATATTTTTCCAAACAATTTTAAAACGATGAAAAAACACGTATTTTTTTCCTTATTAGCTCTCGCCGCGCTGCCCGTCTGGGGACAAAGCGTGGTGCGCATTACGCAACTGAGTAGCGCCGACGGCGCCGTGCCGTCGCTGACGTTCCACGTCGGCTGGGCGACGGCCCCCACGCCGCCCGACCACCGCGATACGGTATGGCTCTTTGCCGACGTCCGCACGGTGAACCCCGACGGATTAACCGGCGACTGGACGGCGGCCACGATCACCGGCGCCACGACTACCGCCGGCACGCTCTCATATCCTGTGGCGCTGCCTTATCGCGGCTTCTACTTAGCCGGCAATCCTGCGGGCGCGTTCGACGCCACAGTAACTGTTACGCTGGCCGCGCCGACCAACACGAAATTCAACGTCTGCGTCTATGCTTCCGACTATCCGCCAAACGCCACGCAGCAATCCAACGGCGGCGGCTATGCGCTGCGCGGCACACCGCCCTTCGTTATTAACGGCTCGATTCGCGAACCCTCCTATACGTTCGACGACTCGGGCGTGTGCATCACCAGCATTACCGACTCCACCGGCTGCCCGGGCGTCGTGGTAAACGCGCCCATCGTACCGGGCAGCATCCCGACCACCGGCGACACGGTCTGCGCAGGCGGTACGCCGGCGACCATTGTCGGCCTCATGCCCTTCGGCGGCGGCGACGGCCAGCTGGCCTATTCATGGTATAAAGACAACGTCTTAATCCCCGACGCCACCGACGCCAACTATACTCCGCCGTCGACCCTCGCGCCCGGCACCTATGTCTATACCCGCAAGGTGAACGACCGGACGTGCGGCGTCGCGCCGCTGGCTTCGGAAGGGAGCTGGGCGCTGATCGTCGGCGAGGCCCCGGCGA
>JAIRMW010000073.1 GCA_031258415.1 Prevotellaceae bacterium | reverse complement strand
AAGCCGCTTGCGACGTCGGCCGGCACGCGCGTGGTGCCGACGTCGATCACTACCGCGCCTTCGCGTACCATGTCGCCGCGCAGAAAAGCGGGCGAGCCGATGGCGGCAACGATGATGTCGGCCTGCAAACAGAGGGCTTTCAGGTGTTGCGTGCGACTGTGGCAGAGGGTTACGGTGCAGTCGCCCGGCCGGTTTTTTTGCGACAGCAGGTTGGCTACCGGCCGCCCTACAATATGGCTGCGCCCGATGACTACGCAATGTTTGCCGGCGGTTTCGATCCGGTAGCGGTCGAGCAGTTCGACGATGCCCGCCGGCGTGGCCGACACGAAAGCCGGCAGCCCCAGCGTCATGCGGCCGACGTTGACCGGATGAAACCCGTCGACGTCTTTTTGCGGGTCGATGGCTTCGATGACGCGGTGTTCGTCGATATGCGCGGGCAACGGCAGTTGGACGATAAAGCCGTCGATCGTGTCGTCGGCGTTGAGTTCCATCACGACCGTCAGCAAATCGGCTTCGCTGACGTCGGCGGGCAGGCGGACGACCTGCGACCGGAAGCCGACGTCGCGGCAGGCTTTTTCCTTATGGCTTACGTAGGTCTCGCTGGCCCCGTCGTGGCCGACCAGCACCGCGACTAATTGCGGCACGCGCAGTCCGCGTGCGACCAACTGCGCGACGTCGCCGGCTATCTCGGCTTTTATTTCGCCGGCTATTTTTTTTCCGTCTAATACGATCATAGTGGTAAAAGGGGTGGTTTGTCTGTCGGATGATGGCGCTGTGCGAGGCGTTTATCGGCGTCGCGCCGACATGGCTCGCATCATGTTCTTTGCTTTGTGGGGGTTGCTGGCGGCTTTCATCATCTGGCGCATGTCGTCGAACTGTTTGACGAGGCGGTTGACTTCGGCGATGGATACGCCGCTTCCCAGGGCGACCCGTTTGCGTCGGCTTCCGTTGAAGATCGAGGGGTTCTGGCGTTCCTGCGGCGTCATCGAATGGATGATGGCTTCGACGCTTTTAAACGACTCGTTGCTCAGGTCGACGTCCTTCATGGCTTTTCCCATGCCGGGGATCATCGCGGCGAGGTCTTTCAGATTGCCCATTTTTTTTATTTGCTGCAATTGCCGGTAGAAGTCGTCGAAGGTAAACTGGTCTTTGGCTAATTTTTTTTGCAGCCGGCGGGCTTCTTCTTCGTCGAACTGCTCCTGCGCTTTTTCTACGAGGCTGACAATGTCGCCCATGCCCAGGATGCGGTCGGCCATGCGTTCGGGATGGAAGACGTCGAGGGTTTCTAATTTTTCGCCCGAGCTGGTAAATTTCAGAGGTTTTGTAACGACCGCCCGGATGGAAATGGCCGCCCCGCCGCGCGTATCGCCGTCTAATTTCGTCAGCACGACGCCGTCGAAATCCAACCGTTCGTTGAATGTGGCGGCGGTGTTGACCGCATCCTGCCCGGTCATGGCGTCGACCACAAAGAGGGTTTCGCCCGGGGCGATCGCTTTTTTGATGGCGGCGATTTCCCGCATCATTTCTTCATCGATGGCCAGCCGTCCGGCCGTATCGACAATCACCGTGTTGTAGCCGTTTGCTTTGGCGTATTTAATGGCGTTCTGCGCAATCTGTACGGGGTTTTTAAGCCCCTCTTCCGTGTAGACGGGCGTATCGATTTGTGCGCCAAGCACCTTCAGTTGTTCAATGGCCGCCGGACGGTAGACGTCGCACGCCGCCAGCAACGGCTGACGGCCTTTCCGCGCTTTGACGTACAGGGCCAGTTTGCCCGCAAAGGTGGTCTTCCCCGATCCCTGCAGGCCGGCAATGAGAATGACCGCCGGCGCCCCTTTGAAGTTGAGGTCGACCGCCTGTCCGCCCATCAGCGCGGCCAGTTCGTCGCGGACGATCTTGGTCATCATCTGGCCGGGACGCACCGCTTTCAGTACGTTTTGCCCCATGGCCTTCTGTTTTACTCCGTCGCAGAAATTCTTGGCGACCTTATAGCTCACATCGGCGTCGAGCAGGGCCTTACGGATGTCTTTTAGTGTTTCGGCTACATTGATTTCGGTAATGCGTCCTTCGCCTTTCAGCAGTTTAAAGGCGCGGTCTAACCGGTCGGATAAATTTTCAAACATATAAGGAATGTGTTTACTTTTTTTCTCGTTTTATTTTCGTGCAAAAGTACAAGAAAATTTTGAGTTATGAGTTATGAGGAGTTATGAGGAGTTAGAGGAGTTAGAGGAGGGCGGCGGCGGCGTCATTGCGAGCGCAGCTATAAGGGCAATGTATTTCCCATTATCGCAGGGAATACGTACCTTTGCAAAAACAGTATAAACAGCTATTAAAAACACCGCACATTCATGGGAGTCATCATTCGCCAGAGCATAAAAGGAACGGCCATAACCTATATCGGGGCGGCTATTGGTTTTATCACGACGATGTTTGTGGTTACGCGGTTCCTTCCGCCGGAAGATATTGGGTTGATCCGGGTGGTTCTGGAAGCCGGAACGATGTTTGCCGCGCTGGCGCAATTGGGCACTTCCGCTTCGGCCATGCGGTTTTTCCCGTATTTCAAGGAGGCCCGGACGAAAAACAACGGCTTCTTTTTTTACCTGCTGGTGCTGCCTTTTATCGGATGCCTGATTTTTATTCCATTGTACCTCATCCTGCGGCAGCCGCTTACGCTGTTTTTTGCGGAGAAGTCCGCGCTGTTTATTTCCTGCTATTACTGGGTCGTCCCGCTGATTTTCTTTCTGACGTACATAGCCGTATTTGAAACATACTCCAATATTAATATGCGGATAGTCGTACCCAAATTGAACCGCGAGGTGATTATCCGCCTGCTGTCGATGGCCGTCTACCTGCTTTATGGCTACCATATCATTACGCGCGACGGCATGGTCATGGGCATCGTGCTTACGTACGGGCTGGCGCTGTTGCTCCTGTGTATCTACATCTATAAAACGTCGACGACCTCCCTGCGCCACGACGCCTCATACGTTACGACGCCCTTACGGAAAAACATTGCCCGGTATACGCTGGTTTTTATTATCGGCGCCTTGGGCAGCACCATCCTTGGCCGGCTCGACCTGTTTATGATCAGTTCGCATTTAGGATTAAGCGCGGCGGGCATATTTACTATCGCTTTTTATATGGTGGCGATTATTGAAATACCGGCGCGGTCTATTACCGCCATCTCCGCCCCCTTAGCCGCCAGCGCCCTGAAAGAAGGCGATTTTGAAACGGCCAATACGCTGTACAAAAAAGTATCGTTGCATCAGCTGATGGTGGGCGGGTTGCTTTTTATCCTCGTATGGACAAATATCGACAATATCTTCACCATTATCCCCAATGGAGCGATTTATGCGGAGGGGCGGTGGGTCGTGTTCTTTATGGGGCTGGCGAAACTGATTGAAATCACATTGGGTTTCGGCAACACCCTGATTAGTTTTTCTAAATACTATTATTGGAGTTTATACTTTACGTTCTTTATTATTGGAATAGGCATTCTTACCAATTCGCTGCTCATTCCGTTGCTTGGCATTGCCGGCTCCGCCATTGCCACGACGATTAGCTGCCTGCTTTCGGGCAGCGTACAGCAATGGATTGTCTTGAAAAAGGTAAAAGGAAATCCGTATTCGTTGGGAACCTTGAAATTGATCCTGATCTTTCTCCTGCTGATTGGTATTAATTATTTTTTGTTTGACTTTGCCAATCCGTGGGTCGATGGCCTTTGCAGGACGCTGCTGTTGGCCTTGTGCAGTGCGGTATTATTATATGTGCTGAATGTGTCGGACGATTTGAGACGCACCGTAAAAGCCATTGCGAACCGATTAAGAATAAAAATGTAGCATACGGGGACTGTTTTCATTGAAAAACCGTATCTTTGCACAAAAATCAGTATATCATGCGTACACTTCATTTTTTCAATACCACCGGGCCCTGTAATCCGCAGGATCATTACATGCTGCCGCCTGCCGACCGTTTGGTAGGCGCACAACTGCACCGCTATATCAGCAATCAACTTTACTGGGTGCTTCATGCGCCGCGTCAGACGGGCAAAACCACCTTTTTACAGAGTTGGATGCGCGAAATCAATACCGGCGGCGAAGCGATTGCCTGTTATGTGAGCGTAGAGATATGTCAGGGCGTTACGGAGCCGGAACGCGCGATGCCGGCGATTTGCAGCGCCATCAGGGACTATGCGTCACGGTTTAATCTTCCGGTCCCGGAAATAAGCGATATCTCGCCGCTGAATATGTTGAACAGCATGTTGGGTGACTGGTCAAAATTGGTGGCGCCCAAGCCGTTGATTGTGCTTTTCGACGAGGTCGATGTCTTGGAAGGCGAGACCATGATCAGCTTCCTGCGGCAGTTGCGCGGCGGATTTGCGTCACGCGGCGTGGGAACGTTTCCCGCGTCCATTGCCTTAGTAGGCATGCGCGATTTGAAAGATTATATCACGGCAGCCAAAGGCGGGAAGGCGCTTAACCCGGGGTCGCCGTTCAATGTCAAAGAAGATTCTGCCGTGCTGACCAACTTCACAAAGGAAGATGTAGTGCACCTGTTTGCCCAACGAACCACAGAAACCGGACAGCAAATCACGCCGGAGGCGTTGGATTACGTGTATGAGCAGTCGAAAGGACAACCATGGATAGTAAACTCATTGTTCGCGCGGGCGACGTTGCGGATATTGGATGAACACAGTACGGAAACCGTAACCGTTAAACACATTGAGGAAGTGCGTCAACAGATGATCATGGCGCGGGAAACGCATCTCGACGCCCTCGCCTACCGGCTGGAGAACCCGGATATCCGCGCACTGATTGAGAAACTGATTAGCGGTGTGTCCGACCCCACGCTCGCCGACAGCGAAACCTTTCGCATTTGCGTAGACCTCGGATTGGTTAGCTTAGAAAACGGCACGCCGCAAATAGCCAATCCTATTTACAGGGAAGTCATCGCCCGGCATATTACCTATAGCGCCCAGTTGGCTATCCCGGCGCCCGAATGGCAGTGGCAAAAGCCCGACGGCACATTAGATATGGACAGTCTCCTGCGCGAGTTTCAGGGGTTTTGGCAAACCAACTCCGAAGCATGGGAAGAGATGATGAACTATTCCGAAGCCTTTCCGCACCTGTTGCTGATGGCCTTTTTGCAGCGGGTTACCAACGGAGATGGCCGCATCGAACGGGAGTATGCCTCCGGTCGCGGCCGCATGGACTTGGCCGTAGAATACATGGGACACTGGGACATTATCGAAATTAAACTTTTGCGAAAAGGGCAGTCGCTCGACAAATTAAAGGAAACCGGCCTACAGCAGATTCTGCGTTACCGCGACAGTTTTTCGCCGCCGCTGCGTGCGGGAAGCGGCGCGCCGGCTTGTTGCTATTTGGTGATTTTCGACCGTCGTCCCGAAGCTTCTCAAATTCCGTGGAACGAACGCCTCAAGTGGTCGAAGGAAGGAGAGGTAACTATTGTGGAATGCTAAATAGATAAAGGCAATAAGCTCGCCGCTTTTGATTGACGACGCTATGAAATGACAACTTAAAAAAACGAAGACCATTTATTTTTTATACCTTTGCACCTTTCAACCACAATTGCACTGACATAATTAATAACAATGAAACGGTATCAAAACACCATGCACGGATTGCTTTATAGAAACGGGACACTATGGGCAGCAATGACTTATTTTGTAAAAGCGACTACACGCGAGTTAGGCATAGCCCCGAACTTCCTTTTACCTTTATCAAATGAAAACAATAGCTGTTGTCCCAATAAAATTAACTAATGAACGGCTTCCCGGTAAAAACATTAAACTTTTAGGCGGGAAACCTTTATTGCAATATGTTTTGAATACCTTAACCACGACGTCTTCCATTGATGAAGTCTATGTGTTTTGCAGTGAGGAATCTATCCGCAATTATCTGCCACAAAAAGTAACGTTTCTCAAACGCAATAAAAATTTAGATTTACCAACCTCTAACTTTAATCAAATTTTTGACTCGTTTATGATGGAGATACACGCTGATATTTATGTGTACGCTCATGCAACAGCTCCTTTTTTATCGACAGAAACAATTAATGATTGTATTGATAAAGTGAGAACAGCGCAATACGACTCTGCATACACGGCATCTAAAATACAGGATTATCTTTGGAGCAATGGGTTGCCGGTGAATTTTGACGCCACTAATTTGCCGCGCAGCCAAGACTTACGTTCTATATATAAAGAAACCTCAGGAGTCTACGTATTTACAAAAAACGCCTACTTAAAAACACATCGGCGAATAGGAGAGAAGCCGTATATTAAAGACGTTTCCTTTAAAGAAACGATCGACATTAATACCACAGAAGATTTTAATTTAGCGCAATACTTACTAAACTATTAAAAATTTATACCGATGGATAAATATAATTTGTTAGATTGTACACTTAGAGACGGAGGGTACATAACGAATTGGGAATTTCCTGACGCCGATATTAAGGCTATGATACAAGGGCTAATAGATGTTAACTTAGATTATGTAGAGGTTGGATACCTTAATAATCGTCCCTATGTGCCGAATACGGCCATTTTTGACAATATAAATCGGATAGGCGCATTTATTCCAAATGATAGAAAAAAAGCCATTATCCTTGCGATGGCAGATGTAGCCCAATTCAAACCCGAAGATATAACGCCTTTCGATGGCCAATCTATTGACGGAATTCGGGTCGTTTTTTACAAGCGACAGGTAAAAGAAGCCTTGGAAATGTGCAGAGCCATAAAAGATAATGGGTATAAACTATTGGTGCAACCGATGGTTACGATTGATTATTCTACGGATGAATATGCTTTGCTTGCTCAGGAAATAGCCAAACTGTATCCGTATGCGGTGGCGATTGTTGACAGTTTCGGATACATGATCAAACAGGATTTCAGGCAATATTTTAGAATTCTCGACAACATATTGCCCGCTGAAACGATGATTGGCTTTCACTCCCACAATAATATGCAACTGGCCTTTATAACGGCACAGGACATATTGGACTATCAAACGCTAAGGCGCCTGATTATAGACGCCTCGTTATTAGGTATGGGTAGAGGCGCCGGAAATTTAAATACGGAACTTATCGCCAATTATTACAACATGCTACTTGGGCACAAGTATGATATATCGCTTATTCTCTCGTTGATTAGCAAGTATATTATGCCAATCAGGCAAAATAAGAAATGGGGGTACTCGCCCTACCTTTTCTTAACCGGATCATACCACTGCCATCCCAATTTTGCCACCTATCTGTTAGAAAAACAGGATATAACTGTCGAAGAATTTGAAAAATTTATTCAAATGATCCCACCGGAAATGGCTACAAAATGCACAAAATCGTATGTCGAAGAATTATACCAACAATTTATAAACAATTAAACACCTAAACAATGATAGATTTAGTAAACCAACCATGTATGCTTTGCGCATCTAAAGGGATGCAATTCGTCAATAAGTTAAGGGATGACGAAACACATTTTGCCGTAGAATGTCTGAACTGCGGACACATACAAATTGCCCCTTTGCCTACGATAGACGAAGACAATGAGTATTACCAGAAAAACGAAATGAGCCGACGACTCATCCCAAAAAGCCAGATGGACGACAGACAAATGATGCTGAAATATGAAATTTGGGCAGATGATCAGTGCAAGATGATCACCAATATTTTTCCTAATAAAGATCGTGGAATACTGGAGATAGGCAGCGGCTACGGATGGTTTGTTTATAAAATGCGGCAAGCAGGATACTGTGTAGACGGTATAGAATTAAGCGATGAAAAACGACAAATGGCCGCACAGTATTTGGGAATTAATCTTCTTCCCTATAACTTATTGGTCGACTCTTTACCAAAAGAGATGACTGCTTCCTATAATATTGTTTGCCTGTTTGAGGTTTTAGAACACATAGTAAATCCTCTGTTTTTTATAGAACAAGCCATGTCGTTATTAAAACCGGGAGGGCAACTGGTCATTGAAGTCCCGAATGATGATGACTTCTTAAAGAAACATTCAAAAGAGTATGCCGATTTTACTTACTTTAGACCCCATCTGTCCTATTTTAAATCGAAGACTTTAACCTGTTTATTGGATAAAGCCGGCCTGACAGACCTGCAAATTACCGGAAAACAGGTATACAGCCTTGAGAACGCGATACACTGGCTTCGCACCGGGAGGCCGTTTTTAGAAAAATCGCAGATAGAAATGCCGAAAGGATTAGAGTGGATTGGGGAGGAATATAAACGAACACTGGAGCGGCAACTGATTTCCGACTGCTTGCTCGCAATAGGAACG
>JAIRMW010000063.1 GCA_031258415.1 Prevotellaceae bacterium | reverse complement strand
CGGGAACGCAAGAAATATTCCCGGGAACGCAAGAAATATTCCCGGGAACGCAAGAAATATTCCCGGGAACGCAAGAGATATTCCCGGGAATATAAATCGTATGCAAAAGAACAAATGTTTTAACTTCAAATGTTTAACTTAAAATATATCAAGTATGGATTACATCCCAAGAAAAGAAAAAAATTTTTATGAATGGCAAGGCCCGTCGGTCGACTATGCCCGGACCAACGCGGATCGCTTCGGGATAAGCGCCGGTACGTTTACCCCGCTCCTCGCCAAGCGCACCGACTATGAGTCGAAGTACGCCGTATCGGAAAACCCCGAAACGCGCACCTCGGCGCATATCCTCGCGCGGAAAGAGGCACGGGTGGCCTACGCAGGAGCGCTGCGCTCGTTCTTCAAGGCGCACATCCTCTACAACGAGGCCGTAACCGACGAAGACCGCCGGATCATGGGGCTGAACGTCCCCGACGTCCATCCGACGCCCGTCCCGCGACCGACGAAAGAACCGGAGGCCACCGTTTCGACCCCCTCGCCCGCTACGCTGGAAATCCATTTCCGCGACAAGGACGAGACGGGACACGCGAAAGCCTACGGCATCCACGGGGCCGAAGTAATGTGGGGCGTGCTCGAAACGGCGCCGGTCGACTGGTCGGAACTGCCGCGCAGCTCGTTTGCCACCCACTCGCCCCTGCGCCTGACGTTCAGCGGGTACGACCGCGGAAAAACGGTCTACTTTGCCGTACGCTGGGAAAACAACCGCGGCGAAAAAGGCCCCTGGAGCGAAATCCTCAGCGCCATCGTCCCCTAACGCGACGAAATCGAAGTACTGATTAATTAACTACAAAAACGTCGAGCCGCCGGCGCCCCGCCACCGGCCCCCGACCACCAAAGAAGCGCCGGCATGAAAACATGCCGGCGTTTTTTTTAATACCCCCCGAACCGCCGCCGCCCGACAGAAAGACGCCAACACAACGTCGGACGCTTCGACCACGCCACCTATTATATAACAGGTGCAGGCTCACCCCCCGGACGCCTGCCGCCGTTTTTATACAATAGAAACTTTACGTATCTTTGTGCACCTTTTTTACAATACGATGCGCATCCGCCCTCCCAAATTTATTCGACGCCTCTTCCCGTCCTTCATCTGGAACTTCCCGGACGAGAAAGAAGCCGTCTTCCTGACCTTCGACGACGGCCCAAGCCCCGATATTACGCCATGGGTGCTGGAGCAGTTAGACCGCTACGAGGCCAAGGCCACCTTCTTTTGCCTGGGGAAAAACGTCGAAATGTACCCGCAGGTATTCGACGAAATCAAACGCCGCGGCCATGCGACCGGCAACCACTCCTACAGCCACCTCAAAGGATGGGGCATGGAAACAGGCACCTACCTGCGCGATGTCGACTTCGCCGGCAGTTTCATCGGCGGCAACCTCTTCCGCCCGCCCTATGCCCGCATCGGGCCTAATCAGGCGCGGATGCTGAGCGAACGCTACAAAATTGTCATGTGGAACGTACTGAGCCGCGACTACAGCCGCAACCTGTCGGAAAAAGCCTGCGCACGCGGCGTCGTCAATCGCCTACAGCCGGGCGACATCGTCGTCTTCCACGACTCCCGCAAAACAGCCCGAAACTTGGGATACGCACTGCCCGTCGTGCTGGCATTCATTCAGGCCAAAGGATGGAAATGCAAAGCCATCAAACTGTAGCACGCCGAAGCACGCCGGAACCTCCGAACGAAACAAAAAAACATCAACCGAAGCAACGACAAATTAAAATGAACGGAATGAAATATCGTGTATTATTGACCGGAAGCGGCGGACGGGAACATGCCCTGGCATGGAAACTGGCGCAAAGCCCCCGACTGGAAAAACTCTGGATCGCGCCCGGCAACCCAGGAACCGCCACCGTCGGCGAAAACGTGCCCGTGGCCGCCACCGACTTCGAAGGACTGAAACAACTGGCGTTGGCCAACCAAATCAACCTGCTGGTCGTCGGCCCTGAAGACCCGCTGGTCGCCGGACTGGTCGACTGGTTTGCCGCCGACCCGTCCCTGTCGCACATCCCCGTCATCGGCCCGTGCCGGCGAGGAGCGCAGATGGAAGGCAGCAAGGACTTCGCCAAACAGTTTATGCAGCGCCACCGTATCCCCACCGCTCGCCATACCACCGTTACGCCGGCAACCCTCGCCGCCGGCGACGCATTCCTCGACGCCCTGCCCGCCCCCTACGTCCTGAAAGCCGACGGACTGGCCGCCGGCAAGGGAGTGCTCATCATCGAATCGCGCGACGACGCAAAACGGCAATTGCGCCACATGCTGCAAGGCCTCTTCGGAGCCGCCAGCGCCAAAGTCGTTATCGAAGAATTTCTACCGGGCGCCGAAGTTTCCTTCTTCATACTGACCGACGGCCAGCACTATAAAATATTGCCGGAGGCAAAAGACTACAAGCGCGTCGGCGCCGGCGATACGGGATTGAATACCGGCGGCATGGGCGCCGTCTCGCCGGTGCCGTTCGTTACGCCCGAATTTCGACAAAAGGTAGAACGGCAAATCATCCGCCCGACCCTCCGCGGCCTGCGGCAGGACGGAATCGACTACCGGGGATTTCTGTTTGCAGGCCTGATGAACGTCGCGGGCAACCCCTTTGTGATCGAATACAACGTACGCATGGGCGACCCCGAGACCGAAGCCGTCATGCCCCGCCTTGCGTCCGACCTGCTCGACCTGCTCGACGGCGTAGCCCGCCGGAACCTGCACGAAAAACCCTGCGCCATCGTGCCCGACGCCGCCGTAACCGTCGTATGCGTATCGGGCGGCTACCCCGAAGCTTTTGGCCGGAACTACCCGATAGCCCCCCTGCCGGACAGGGCGGACTGCCTGCTCTTCCATGCCGGCACAGCCATCGACAACGGCGCCCTCGTAACCCGCGGCGGACGCGTACTGGCCGTTACCTCGCTGGCGCCCGACGTCGCCGAAGCCCGTGAAACGACGTACGCCGCCGCCGCCGCCGTCCGCTTCCGGGACGTCTATTACCGTACCGACGTCGGACTCGACCTCTGCCCGCCCCCTGCCGACAACCTCCCGGACGCCGGCCAGCCAGCCACTCATTGCCCTCCGAACGCATAACGACCTCCCTATGCCCGCCGATTTACTAAAACGGAATACCTTTGTGGCTTCGGGGTTTTATTTTACCGTACTGCTGGCGCTATGGCTGCCGCAACTCCTGCTCTCGTCCGAACCGCCCGCCGGCTTCGACAGCCCGGCCATAGCCCCGGCGCCGGCATGGATAAGCCGCCTGTTTGAACCGGCGGTATCGACGTGGCTGGCGTTTGTCCTGACGTTCGTAGCGGCCATGCTGCTATCGTTCCTCAACTACCGGCATGCCTTCTGCTCGTCCGACAACTACCGGCTTCCATTGCTCTACATCCTGACCGCCGCCGCCATCCCCTCGACGCACTGGCTCTCGGGAGCGCAGCCGGCAACGATAAGCGTACTGATCGGATTAAACTACCTTTTCCATTCGTATCAAAAGTCGTCCGACCTGCGCGACGTTTTTATTGCGGCGTTTTGCTTTTCCCTGTCGGCCATCTGTTTTCCTCCGGCCTTATTATTGCTGCTGCTATTGCCGGCGGCCATTCTTCTCCTGCGCCCGGTGGCATGGCGCGATTGGGTCGTGCTGCTCGTGGGCGAAACCCTGCCGTTTGCCTATCTCGCCTTATTCTACTGGCTTTCGCTAAACGACGTAGCCGAACCCATAAAAGCGTTATGGCCGGCGTTCCCGATCGAAGCGCCGGCGTTCGACCGGCCTGTTTTAATTTTCTGGGGCGTCGTAGCAGGCATTACCGTTTTGTCGGCAGGCTACGGGATTCCCCTAAAAGTCGGCTCCCTGACAAAGACCCTTTACGGACGCCGCATTTTTATCTGGATGCTGTTGCTGCTGGCTGCCGGATTTGTCCTCTATCCGGCATACGGTTACGACCTGATGCTTTTATGCGCACTGCCGGTAGCGGTTATCACTGCCGGCTATCTTGCCCACTCCCGCCACAAACGCTTCAAGCAACTATGCTGGCTCCTATGGCTGGCCGCTATGGTATACCTGCAATGGCATACCGTCCATATC
Source organism: Prevotellaceae bacterium (assembly GCA_031258415.1). Classification (GTDB taxonomy): domain Bacteria; phylum Bacteroidota; class Bacteroidia; order Bacteroidales; family UBA932; genus JAIRKX01. Next base: position 15,475 of record JAIRMW010000063.1, on the reverse strand, counting down.
GCCTGAACGGGGAGGGGGGCGTCCCCAACGGCCATTATTCATTATTCATTGTTCATCAAAAAAGCGCCGCCGCCCTGTTTCCAAGGCGGCGGCGCTTTTACGGCGAAAGCCAACTCTTCACGCTTAGTTCTCCTGCAAACCCACGCTACAGCACGCACCGGAAGTAGATGACAACGCTCGCATCGTAGGAGTCCGTGGTGCAAATGCCACTGTAGTAGTACACGAAGTAAACGAAGTTCCCGCTGTCCCGCGTACTGCTCCAATAGGTGGTGTAACTCTCGAAACCGCCTGGCATGTTTACTTGATATGTACACATACATACCAGTTCTGTCACAGTCGGTAGTCGGGCGCCACGGCTTGTGCAATACGAGTTAGCAGCGCTCCAGTTACCGTTTCCGTCATAGGCCGATGTAGTCTGGTAAAGTTGTAAACCCGAACAACCGGTCACGTTACCGCAACTATTTATGGTTACCACTTTTGACGAGGAGGTAGTTCCGGTGCAATTGGCATTTTTGCCCTGTACCGTATAGCTGCCGGAAGATGTTACCGTATAAGCGCTACTTGTGTCGGTTTGCACCTGCGTGCCGTTCTTATACCATGTAAAGGAGGTGGCGCCGGAGGCTGAAGCACTAAGCGACACGGTGGAGGCCGGGCAGGTATTGCTCGAACTGCCGGAAATAGACGCAGTGGCTACCGCCGTATGTATCGTTACCGTCCCGTAGGCCGTCTCGCTGACGCAGCCGGTCGAGTTTCTTATGGTAACGTTGTAAGTACTGCCAACCGCTAAGCTGGGGGTGGCGTAGGTAGTAGCGCCAATAGAGGCCATTATCGTAAATGACGTGGCGTCGCCCACAAACCAAGTGTAGGTCGCCGGCGAGGTGGCGTCGGCGCCGGTCGCGGCGGGGATTAAGACGTTGTCTTTGTACCATGAGTAAGCCAGTGGTCCGTCGCCGCCGCCGAAGGGCATGAGGCCGACGATGGTCGCCGGCGTGTCGCCCGCGCAGACCGTCTCGCCGGTCGAAGGAATGCTGCCCGGTACGATGGGCGGATTGACCACGAAGCCCGGGCAGCCGGTGGAGTCGGTAATGCTCGTAATGCACACGCCCGCGTCGTCGAACGTATAGGACGACTCGCGAATCGAGCCGTTAATCACGAAAGGCGGCGTGCCGTGCAGCACGTAGCCGCTACCGTTAGACTGTAGCGTGGCGTTGGGCGGATAGTCGGAGGCGTTGACGCAGACGTTGAATTTCGTATGGGCGGGCGTGGCTCAGCTGCTCAATGCGCACCACGCTCTGCCCGAACATAGACAGCGCGGCGAAGGCGACCCACGCGAGGGTCGATAGAAAACGTTTCTTCATGGTATTGGTATTTGTTGTTTGTTATTTTTTATTGAAATAAGATAATAAGGTTCGGGATGGGAAGGGCTGCTCTGCTACTACCGTTGTTTTGTTATTAAATAAGGTGGAAATAAGGTTGGCCGGAGGCCATCCATATCAATAGCACGAGCGTCCCCTCGCGGAGCGCATTTCCCGTCAGGGGATAAATGGCCTCCGGCCAATGGGCGGGGATGGGGGATTGTCGCTTTCTATTGCGATAAATGGCCTCCGGCCAACCCATAACTCCTAACTCATAACTCATAATTCATAACTCAGCGCGCGATATTAAACGTAACGGTCTTCCGACCCTTTCCGGCGGCAGGGCTGAAAGCCCGTCGTCAACAGTATTCGCAGAGCGTTGCCCTGCGCTATTATATATCGCCCTTTCAGGGATACCCTTCTCGCGACATGTCGCGAGGAGTTGGCGACATGTCGCGAGGGGTTGGCGACATGTCGCGAGAGGTTGGCGACATGTCGCGAGAGGTTGGCGACATGTCGCGAGAAGTTGGCGACATGTCGCGAGAAGTTGGCGACATGTCGCGAGAGGTTGGCGACATGTAACGCGAAGCGCGGAATATACCGTTGAGGATGTCGCGTGCGCACGACCGGTTGTTTGACGGAGGGCTGCGTCGCCGGCGGGCAGGCAAAAGTATATATATAGGTATCGGTGCAAGGCGCTATGCTATACCTTCCGGATTCCTTGCTCTGCAAGGCTTTCCGGGAGTATTCCGCTGCAACTAACTGTGCATCAAAAAGTGGGTGGTGGTGGTGGGGTAGAATTAGAAATCAACGCCGCCGTCGGCCGTGCGGCGCGGGCCGCCGGCGGAAGGCTGGCGGACAACGTCGGCTGACGGAAAGAACGAAAACCGGTCATTGAGTGTTTTTGCATCTTTTTTATTCGTTATGTGGGGGCAAATATAGTAGTGTTTTTTGAATGGCGCAAATTTTTTTTAGAGGAGTTAGAGGAGTTAGAGGAGTTAAAGTAGTTAAAGTAGTTAAAGTAGGCCTGCGGCGGCCGCGCTTGTCGCAGTCCACCGCCGGCGGGGGCGCCCGAAAGGCGTTCATCCTCCGTTCGGGCGCCTTTCCCGCACGCGCGGGAATGTTCCCGCAGGGTTGTTTTGCGTTTCCCGACAGGGGCGCTTTCATTCCCCGAAGGGGTGCCGAAGGGGCATTATTCGTTGTTCGTCATTCATTATTCATTAAAAAAAGTTCACTACATTTGCACTGTCAAAAACCAATATACAATGTCCACAGTTTATTTTACTAATTTGCGTACGACCGCCTCCCTGAATTTGCAGGGGAAAATGGAGCGGCTGGTACGGGCGGCCGGCATCGATACGATTGACTTTAAAGATAAATTTACGGCTATCAAAATTCATTTCGGCGAGCCGGGCAATCTGGCCTATATCCGGCATAATTATGCCTGCCGGATGGTGGAGCTCCTACAGGCGCTGGGGGCAAAAGTCTTCCTGACCGACAGCAATACGCTGTATTCCGGGCGCCGCTCGAATGCGATAGACCATCTGGCGAGCGCATCGGAAAACGGGTTTACGCCGCTGAGCGTAAAAGCGCCCGTGATTATCGCCGACGGCCTGAAGGGGACGGAGTTCGTAGAGATACCGGTCGGTTCGGCAATCTGCCAGTCGGCGAAGATCGGCGCGGCGATTGCCAATGCGGATATTATTATCAGTATGAATCATTTTAAGGGCCACGAGCAGGCGGGATTCGGCGGTGCGCTGAAAAATATCGGGATGGGTTCGGCAAGCCGTGGCGGAAAGCTGGATTTGCATTCGTCGTCGCAGCCGCGCATCGAGGCGCCGCACTGTACCGGCTGCCGGCAATGCGTGCGCTTCTGCAATTACGGCGCGATCACGATCGACGCCTCCCGCGTGGCCGTTATTGATTACAGGAAATGCGTGGGGTGCGGGCAGTGTATTGCGGTGTGCCGCTTCGACGCCGCGCAGCCGGTGTGGGATAATTCGTCGGAGACGATGAACCGGAAAATTGCGGAATATACGCATGCGTTACTGAAAGACAAGCCGCATTTTCATGTCAATTTTATCATGAACGTATCGCCCGACTGCGACTGCTGGGCGAGCAATGATACGCCGCTGGTGCCCGACGTCGGTATCGCGGCGTCGTTCGACCCGGTGGCGCTCGATCAGGCGTCGGCCGATATGGTTACGGCCGCGCCGTCGTTGCCCGGTTCGCGCGGCAACGACGACGGTAAACTCGACTTGACCGGCAAGGACAAATTCTGCCATGTCCATCCCAATACCGACTGGCGAGCCGGACTGCGCCATGCGGAGCAAATCGGGCTCGGCGTTACCGAGTATAAATTAGTTACCGTCTGACAGCGTTGTCGCGCCGGCCGGCAAACCGTATTGATCAACGCCCCATTCAGTCCCTTTCCATGTAAACCGTTTTACAATTAATTATAAAAAATAGACACGATGAAATCAAATCAACTTCTATCCCTCTCCCTGCTTTGCGCAGCGCTGGCGGCGTCCTGCGGCACACAAACAGACTCGCCGCCGAATTATACCCGGTACGTCGATCCGCATATCGGTTCGGGCGGACACGGCCATGTGTTTGTGGGCGCCAATGTCCCGTTTGGGCTGGTGCAGCTGGGGCCGTCGAACATCCCACAGACGTGGGACTGGTGTTCGGGCTACCATATTTCCGACTCGACCATCATTGGCTTTAGCCACATGCACCTGAGCGGTACCGGCATAGGCGATCTGGGCGACGTCAACCTGATGCCCGCTACCGGCGACGTGCCCCTGAGCCGCGGCACGGCCGGCGACTACCGCAGCGGCCAGTATTCCCTCTTCCGCCGGGCGACCGAAACAGTGAAGGCGGGTTATTACGCGGTTCATCTGGATCGTTATAATATCGACGTGGCGCTTACGGCTACAAAACGGGTGGGTTTTCACAAATATACGTTCCCCGCCGCTACAGACGCAAAGGTGATTTTCGATCTGGAAAACGGGCAGGCCTGGGACCGTCCGGTCGAAGGCTTCATCGTGCAGGAAAACGACAGCGTGGTGTCCGGCTACCGCTATTCGACCGGGTGGGCAAACAACCAGCGGGTGTTTTTTACCGCCGTGTTTTCAAAACCCCTGAAACGCTTTGTGGCGACGGCGCCGGATGCGCTCGATGAGTCCGGCAGGGACGCCGTTGTCGAAAAAAAGGGCGAGAAGGTCTATGGTCTGGCGTTTTTCGATATGCAGGAAGGCGAAGAACTCTATATCAAGGTCGCGCTGTCGCCGGTGAGCATCGGAAACGCCAAGCTGAATATGACGGCGGAACTGCCCGGATGGAACTTTGCGCAGACCGTGCAGCAGGCCGATGAGGCATGGAACAGGGAGCTCTCCAAAATAGCCATCGAAACGCCCGACGAAAGCCTGAAACGCACATTCTACACCGCTTTATACCATACGATGATTGCCCCGTCGGAGTTTTGCGACGTCAATGGCGACTACCGCGGCGCCGACGGCCAGACACATGCCGGCGAAGGGTTCACAAACTATACGACCTTCTCGTTGTGGGATACCTACCGGGCTGCGCACCCGTTGATGACCATCATCCATCCTGAAAAAATGAACGACGTCGTCAATACGATGCTCGCCATCTACCGGCAGCAGGGCAAACTGCCCGTATGGCACCTGACGGGCTGCGAAACCGACTGCATGGTGGGCAACCCCGGTATTCCGGTCGTAGCCGATGCCCTGCTGAAAGGCTACAGCGGGTTCGACCGCGAACAGGCGTTCGAAGCCATGCGCCACTCGGCCATGCTCGACGAACGGGGATTGAAATACCTGAAGGAATACGGCTATATCCCCTACGATAAAGAAGAAGAAGGACTGGCAAAATGTATGGAATATGCCATTGCCGACTGGAGCATCGCGCAGGCGGCGCAGGCCTTGAATAAACCCGACGACTACCGCTATTTCCTGCAACGCAGCAAGTCCTACGCACAGTATTTCGATCCCGCAACCGGCTTTGTGCGCGGCCGCTCGTCCGACGGCGCCTTTCGTCCGAACTTCAACCCGTTTGAGTCGGTACATCGCGACAATGACTATACCGAAGGCAATGCGTGGCAATATACATGGTTGGTTCCTCACGACATCCCCGGTCTGGTAGAACTGTTCGGCGGCCCCGAACCGTTTATCCGCAAACTCGACTCGCTGTTTATCGCCGAAGGATCGCTGGGCGAACACGCCTCGCCCGACATCAGCGGACTGATCGGCCAGTACGCTCACGGCAACGAACCAAGCCACCATATAATCTATATGTATCCCTACGTCGGGCAACCTTGGAAAACCGCGGACAAAGTGCGCGAAACGCTATCGACCATGTACCACAATAACCCGGACGGTCTGGCGGGCAATGAAGACGTGGGACAGATGTCGGCCTGGTACGTACTGTCGGCTATTGGGCTGTATCAGGTGGAACCGGCCGGCGGAAAATATATTTTCGGCAGCCCGATCGTCGACAGAGCGGTCATTAAGGTAGCCGACGGGCAGACCTTTACGATCGAGGCGCGGAACAACAGCGCGGACAACAAATATATCCAACGCGCCGTACTCAACGGGCAGCCGTACGAGCACTACTATATCAACTTCCGCGACCTCGTCAACGGCGGCACGCTGACATTCGTCATGGGCAATACGCCGGTACGGCAAACAGAAGGAGGAACGCGATGAAAACGCACGCACTGATATACTGCGTCGGCCTGCTGCTGGCGACAGTATGGCTGACCCCGACGGCGCAGGCCAGCGAACAGGACAGCCTCCGAAAAGAAACGTTTATCTATGCCATCAAGGACCGCGACACGCTGCGGTTAGACAAATACGACCGGCCGGCGGCGACCGGCGCCCAGCCCTGTGTGATCTTTGTCTTCGGCGGCGGGTTTGCCGCCGGCACGCGCGACGCCAAAGCCTACCGCCCCTTTTACGAATGGCTGGTTCGCAGCGGCTACTCGGTCGTCGCCATCGACTACCGGTTAGGGATGCGAAACCTGAAGCAGCAACTCGCCCCGAAACAGGGGAAACTGCAACTGTTCAAGCAGGTCGTTTCGATCTTTGAGGGCAGTATTGCGATGGCCGTCGAAGACCTGTTCGACGCCACGAACTACGTGATCGCCCATGCCGGCGACTGGCAGATCGATACGGGGAAGATTATCTCGTGCGGGTCGAGCGCGGGCGCCATCACGGTATTGCAGGGCGAATATGAACGATGCAACGCAGGCGCCCTGTCGGCGACGCTTCCGCCGACATTTAAGTACGCCGGCGTCATGGCGTTTGCCGGCGCAATCTTCAGCACTACAGGCCCGTTGAAATGGAACGGACGCCCCGCGCCCATCCTCCTCTTTCACGGCGACGCCGACAAGGAAGTGCCCTACGACAAGATCCGGTTCCGCCGGCTGGGCTTCTACGGCTCGAAACATATTGCCGCGCAACTGCGCACGCTGAACACGCCCTATTATTTCTACACCGTCGAAAACGACGGGCACGCGGTGTCCAACTCGCCGATGTGGCAAAACCGGGCGGAGATCGACTCCTTCCTGAAAAAAATGGTAGCCGACCGGCAAGACCTGCGCATCGAAACCACCGCAAAGCCATTAAACAAACCGGAGCAGAAAAAGAAACTAACACTACAGGATTTTATTCGCAATATGAAATTATAACTTAAAAAACAACCTAATTATGCCACGCGTTATTTTACTGACAGACCTTACAGAAGAATACGCTAAAAACCTGCTGAAGGGAATTATTCGCTATTCTAAAGAACACAACCCCTGGGTCGTGTGCAAAATGCCGTTCTCGTACCGCATCGAACATTCTGTCGAAGGCGTACTGGAATGGGCTAAAGAGTGGAAAGCCGACGGGATTATTGCCCAGTTCTACAATACGGACAACGTCGGTATTTTCAAAAAGAACGGAATCGCCGCCATTGCGCAGGACTTCAAAGCGCGGTTTACCGAAATCCCCAATATCACCGGCGCGCATCAGGAAACCGGCCGAATGGGAGCCCGCTACTTCATCCAGAAAGGATTCAAAAACTTCGCCTTCTATGGCTTCAAAAATATTGTCTGGTCGGCCGAACGGTGCGACGGCTTTTTGGAAGAGATCAGCAACCACCATCTGGAAAACAATTTCTACGAATACCGGAGCAGCGATCTCGACAACCTGTGGTACTACGAATCCACGCCGCTGATGAACTGGCTGCGGTCGATGCCAAAGCCCTTAGCGGTCATGGCCTGCGACGACAATCAGGCGCACCATATTGCCGAACTGTGCCGGATCGGCGGCGTCAAAATACCGGAGGAAATCGCGCTGCTGGGCGTTGACAACGACGAATCGATTTGCACCCTGGCCGACCCGCCGCTATCGTCGATCAATCAGGCGGTCGAAAAAGGCGGCTACGAAACGGCGCAACTGATGGAGAAAATGATTCAAAACCCGCATGCCCACTACGACGATATTGTGGTGAACCCCACACATATCATTACACGGCAATCGAGCGATATTCACGCTACGAGCGACAAGCATATCGCCGCGGCGCTCCGCTACATCCATCAACATACGGACAAAGAATTTAAAATCGAAAGCCTGTGCCGTGCCGTATCCCTTTCGCGCCGGCTGCTCGAAATCCGTTTCAAGAGGGAAATAGGCCTGCCCATCTACAGTTATATCACCAATCTGCGTATCGAACGTCTGGCGCATCGTCTGGTGGAGACCCAGAACCCTATCACGGAGATTATAGACGACCTGTGTTTTTCGGATTATAAAAACATTGCACGCCTGTTCAAGAAACTCAAGGGCTGCAGCCCCTCGCAATTTCGAGCACGCCACTCGGTGTAAAGCCGTCCCGACGGACGGATTCAATTCCATGTTATACGAAGCTTCTTTGTAACGGTTGTGGTGAGCGCCGCCATCTCACAAGCATTACAATTTTTTTAAACGCCTCGCTGCGTGCGTCGTGGCGACGAAAGGAAAAGGACAGGGCCGACGGGGATGTAATGGCCGTCGGGGGCTGCCGAATGAAAATTTACGCAAATTGAAGACTTAAAAACGCAAAATGAAGACTAATTTGTTTATTAACTTTGTATATTTGCAACGTTAATTATCCATTAACCTGTGTTCTTTTCGATTGCTTTGAGAAAACGCTTCACTTCTTTGTCGCAGAGACGTCGCTTTTTTGTAACGGATAGCCGCTACTTTTGCGCTCTCCGAACGCTATACGGGTTGCTGGTCAATAAACGCCAAACGGATTTGATGAATGTGCTAAAAACAGTTATATATTTTTATACAAATTATTATGAAAAAGATTGAATCAAAAACAGGCAGTATTCTTCTGCTATTTTTTACCGTTTTGCTTTTCGGGTGCGAAAACGAGCCGCTAACCAACACGGTGGCTTCGCACGTAACGATTAGCAAAACCGCGATTACCCTCGATCCGGGACAATCGCAGCAACTTGAGGCCGTGGTGACGCCCGGCGACGCCGGCAACACCGCCGTAGCGTGGAGCAGCCGAAGCGAACGCATTGCGTCTGTAGTGGAAGGGCTGATTACCGCTCATGCGCCCGGCACCACTACGGTGCTGGCCACCGCCTATTCCAATGCCGACGCCTACGGCGAAGTAACGGTCGTCGTTACCGGCATTCCTGAAGACCTCGCCGCCGAGGTAGAAGGCCTCTATATCGGCGACGTAACGATGGGCGGCATGCCGATAGCCACGGATGTGGAAGCCACCCTGACGGCTGCCGACAACAAGGTGCGGCTGGCGACCGACGCCAGCACCCCCTTAGGGCGCTGAGCATGGATATCGAAGTCGACGTGCAGCGCGAAGGCGAGGGCTACCGGATTTCCGGTACGGGAGTCTCTTCGTTCGGCGCCGTATCGGTCGATGGCCCTATCGACGCCGACGGCGCGATGACGCTTACCATTTCCCTGCCCGACGCCGGCGTGGAGGTGATCTTTACAGCCCAAAAAGGCCAGACGTCGCTGGAAGCGGTGGCGGGAACATATATAGGCGTCGTGGACATTCCGATGATGGGCTCGATCTCCGATGTGGAACTGTCCCTGACGCCCAATGGCACGGTGGCGATACTCGCGACCAGCGTCACAACGCCTATCGGTCAGTTGGAGATGACGGTTCCGATGAGCGTAGCGCGCGCCGGCCGCGATTATAGCATTTCCGGAACGGGGACTACCGATCTGCTCGGCCCGGTGGAGATCACCGGAACGGTGAGCGCGGCGGGCGCCATCGACCTTATCATCCATGTCGTCAGTATGGGTATGGACGTGAGCTACGTCGGCGAGCGATTGAGAAACCCGGCGACCGTCGTGGCCGGGACGTATATAGGAGCCGTTACGGCGCAGGGCATGGGCCCTATTACCGGCAATGACGTAGCGATGGTACTGACCGAAGTAGACCCGACGACCGTCCATTGGGCGACCGCAACGAGCACGCCGCTGGGCGATTTCGCGGTGTCGGATTTTCCGCTGACCGTCGCACGCAGCGGCAGCGACTTTACGATAGCCGGCTCGGGCACGTCGAGCGTAGGCTCGCTGGAGGTCGACGGGACGATCGACGCCGCAGGCCATGTAGTCGTTACGATGACCGGCCCGGGACTGCCGACGACCATTATTTATGAAGGACAAAAACAATAACCATTATGCTTGAAATTATGCAACAAATCAGAATGATAAAACGAATGTTAAGCGGGCTGCTTATTTTCCTTGCCGGAACGGCTCTGGCTGCGCAGCCGTTAGTAAAAGGCACCATCACCGACGGTAACGGCGACCCGCTGGCGGGCGTTACGGTGAAGGTCAAAGAAACAGGCGCTACGGCGATGAGCGGCGCCGACGGGCGCTACGCGATCGCCACGAGCGGCGCCGACGCGACGCTGGTATTCTCCTTTGTGGGATACGCCACGCAGGAAATACCGACCGGCGGGCGGTCGCTCATTGACGTCGCGCTCGCCGAAAGCGCCGTCCTGCTGGCCGAAGTAGTGGCCATCGGGTATGGCACGGAGCGGAAGGAAGACCTCTCGACGGCGGTGGCCGTGGTGCAGCTCGACCGGACGATGAAAAGCCGTCCGGCGAATATCAGCTCGGTGCTACAGGGGCAGTTGCCGGGGCTCACCGTCCAGTTCGACGGGGGCGACCCGCTGAGCGGGCAAACCTATAACATCCGAGGCAAAGGCTCGCGCGACAGCGACGGGATTCTCTGGGTGGTCGACGGCGTCCCCGGCGCTCCTTATACGCTGGAGGACGTGGAGAGCGTAACGGTGTTGAAAGACGCGGCGTCGGCGGCAATCTACGGCGCGTCGGTCGGCTCGGGCGGGGTGATTATCCTCACCACCAAACAGGCGCGCGCCGGCAAACTGAAGATCGACGTCAACGTGTCGCACAGCTTCCAGCAGGCGGCCAACCTCCCGACGACGCTCAATTCCGAACAGCTCAATAAACTCTGGCGCGACGTGATCGGCGTTACCAACACCGCGATGACCCTTCCCGCCGTGTTCGACGCCGCCCGCTACCCCTACGGCACGGCTACCCGCACCGACTGGGTCGATGAAATCTTCCGCACGGGGCAGGTACAGCATTATGCCGTATCGCTGTCGGGCGGTTCCGACGCCCTGAAAGCCTTCGCGTCGTTCGCCTACGACAAAACCGACGGGCTGCTTATCAATACATGGAAAGACCAGCTGAGCGGCAAAATGAGCGCCGATTTTAAACTGACGAAATGGGCGAGCGTCAGCCAGAAGGCGACCGTCCAGTATTCCAACGGGCAGGGCGGCATCCGCACCGGCTCGCACGAGAGCTATATTGTCGAAGCCTTAGGCTATCCCCGCTCGGCCACTGTCTACGAGTACGACCGGCAGGGCAACCTTGTTTACGGCGACGACGGCGAGCCGCTCTACGGCGGCACCACGCCGCTGTGGTCGGACATCACCGGCTACGGCGCCGGACGCAACCCGGTGGCCTCGCTAAACCGCCTGCGGCAAAAACGCCCGGCGATGACGGCGTTCTCCACCTCGTCGCTCGAACTGCGGCCGCTGGCAGGGCTGATCGTCCGGTCGGACTTTACGGCCTCGCTCAACGCCAGCCGCTATGAGGAGTTTGTGCCTCGGATCACCGAGCTGGGGCGGCCGAACCCCGAGAACTCCCGCTACGTATCGTCCGCCTGGGAAACCCACTGGCTCTGGGAGTCGACGGCGTCCTACACCGGCGTGTTCGACAAGCATCATCTCAGCGCGATGGCCGGCTATACCATGCAGCGTCGGAACTACCGCAACGCCGGCACCACCACCACCCTCTACGACAGGGAAGACGAACATTATACGATATTCACCAACGCCGGCGAATGGAGTAAAACGCGCCCCACGGAGAGCATCTGGGACGAGTCGATGCTCTCGGGGCTAGGGCGCGTCGGCTATTCGTACGACGACCGTTATTTTGCGACCGCCAGCCTGCGGTATGACGCCACCTCGAAGCTGGCGCCCGAAAACAACGGGCAGCTCTTCCCTGCCTTCTCGGGGTCGTGGAAGATTTCGTCCGAAGCGTTCTTCGACGGCCTTCCGGCTATCAGCCTGCTCAAGCTGCGCGGCAGCTGGGGGCGCGTGGGCGACTGCGGGTCGGTGCCGCGCTACTCCTACAACGCGCCGCTGGGAAAAACCTCCGAGCCGGGCGTGCTGGGGCGCGGGGTCGACGTGCTGGTATACGGCGACTATCAGGAGACCATCGCCAACCGCTCGTTAGTTTGGGAAACCACCGAACAGACCGGCTTCGGGATCGACCTCAGCCTCCTACAGGCGCTGGATATTACGATCGACTATTTTCATAAAACGACCAAAGACCTGATCGACGAGTTGCCCTCGCCGTCGGTGGCAGGCATTCCGAGCGACCCGCGCGGCAACGTGGGGAAGGTGCTCAACACCGGATGGGAATTTAGCGCCCGCTATCAGGCGACGACGGGCGACCTGAAATGGTCGGTCTACGGCAACGCCAGCACGGTGCGCAGCGAGGTGCTCGACCTCAGCCCCCGCGATCTGATGAACCACAGCCTCCAGTTGCAGTCGGCCGTCGGGCAACCCTGGTACGCCTACTCGCTGATCCCTACCGACGGCATTTTCCAGTCGTTCGACGAAATCAACGCCTATACGAAAGACGGCAAACCGATACAGCCCAACGCCCGCCCCGGCGACCTCAAGTTTGTCGATTACAACGGCGACGGCGCTATCACCAACGACGACCGGCAGTTTATGGGCAGCTACCTGCCTTCGCTCACCGCCGCCTTTGGCGGGACGCTGGAATACCGCGGGATCGATTTCAGTATCTACTTTCAGGGCGTCGCCGGCGTGAAAATATACAACGCTTTCCGGCAAAACGCCTACCTCAACGGGGCAGCGGGCTCCAATATGTTTACCGAAATCCTCAATACGTGGAACTATAACACCCAGTCGGGGAACCCGCGCATCAGCTGGCTCGACGACAACAACCAGAACTATAGCCGGGCCTCGGAATACTGGTTAGAAACAGGCGACTACCTGCGGCTGAAAAACGTTACGCTGGGCTATACCCTGCCGGCCCGCTGGCTGCGGGGCGCGGGCGTCGATCTGAGCGTGCGGCTCTACGCCGGCGCCGAGAACCTGTTGACGTGGACGTCCTACTCGGGCTTCGACCCCGAAGTGGGCAGCCACGGCGTCGACGGAGGCGCATACCCGGTGGCGCGCACATTTATTATAGGTCTTAATGTCAATTTCTAATATATTTAATATCATGAAAAAAATAATCCTTCTTTGCCTCGGAGGACTGCTGATCCTCCTCGCAGGCCGCTGTAGCGACTTTTTGGAACACGAACCCTACGGCTCGACGTCCGACAATTTTTGGAAAACCGAAGCCGACATTCGGAGCGCCCTCGATGCGTTCTACGATTATACGAACTACGAAGGCGTTTGCGGACGCGGGGTCTTCTATTATGAAAACTGCTCCGACGATATGTTCACCGGACGGCCGCAGGCGCCCTCCGACGCCTACAACTGTGAAAACTTTACGATGGGCGCGGTCAACGACCTCGACGTCAACACTACGTGGCCTGTCATGTACCGGATGATCAACAAGGCGAACAACGTCCTGCGCTACGTGCCCGACATGAAGGTGCCGGAGGCCGTCAAAAGCAACGCCATCGGGCAGGCGCTCTTTTTCCGCGCCTATGCCAACCTCTGGCTCGCCCCCTGGTATGCCGACAACGGGCCTAACGGCGGGATTCCGATCGTTACGGAGCAGACGCCCGTCGACGAGATCGACGTCGCCCGCCCCCCGACCATTCTCGACAACTACAACGCGATTATCGCCGACCTGCGCGAGGCCGCCCGACGGCTGCCCCGGCTTTCGCAAATGGCCGAAAGCGACTACGGCCGTCCCTACAAAACCGCCGCATGGGCGTTCGCCGCACGCGCGGCGCTCTACGCCGCGCAGTATACCGACAACAGCCGCGCCGCCGAAAAGCATTCGCAGCAGGAGTACTACTCGATGGTCGTCGCGCTTTGCGACAGCATCATCAACCTGACGGGCGCCGACCGACGGGCGCTGCACGTCGCCGCCCCGGGCAGCGAACGGACGAACTTCGCCGACCTCTTCCGGTGGGAGAATAATTTCTCGACAGAGTATATCTATTCCCTGCTCGGAAATGAAATCGCCGGCCCGAAGTTCCACGGCATGTTCTTTCAGGCCGGCGGATGGGGCTGGTATAACACATGGGGCTACTTCATGCCCACCCTCAGCCTCTATCAGGCCTACGAAAGCGAAGGCGACGTCGAGCGACGCGAAGCGACGATCCTCGCCCCGGGCGAATATATCAAATTCATCGGCCACGACGTCTACTGGTGCGTCGAGCCAAGCCTGATGTACAGCGAATCGGCGATGACCAACCGCAAATTTATGTCGATCTTTGAAGACGCCGACTGCGTCGGGAAATACGTCAACGTCAGCGGCAACAACCAGAGCAACCGCCTCGCGGTACATATCATGCGCTACGCCGACGTGCTGCTGATGAAAGCCGAAGCCCTCATCTGGCGCGACGGCGAAGGCAACGCCGAAGCCCGCGAGCTGATCAACGACGTCCGCGAACGCGCCGGACTGCCCCGAAACAGCGCCGCCACCAAAGCCGAACTCAAAAAAGAACGCCGCCTCGAATTTGCCTTCGAGTTCTTCCCAAGCCGCCACCTCGACCTCCTCCGATGGGGCGACGCCGCGACGGTCTACGCCCAGCCGACCGAAGGATGGCAGGTGGCCGTCAACGGCTCGACGATCACCAAGACCGTCGTTACCGTCCGCCAACCCCGACGCTTCGACCCGACGAAACACCACGTCTTCCCTATCCCCGACACGGAAATCCGCAAAAGCAAAAACCTGAAGCAAAATGCGGGATACTAATTTTCCGACGCTCGACGCTCGACTTCCCGACGCTCGACTTCCCGTCGAAATAGCGGGCATCGAATGAAAAATTTACGCAAATTGAAGACAAAAATACGCGATATGAAGACCATTATATATATTAAGTGTGTATCTTTGCACCATTAAATTTATATTAATGATGAAAATCAACGTTAAACCATACACGCTATGTATCCGATGACCAACCCTCATCGGATAGCTCCGAGGGGCAGCGGCTTCGCCGCCGCCCCTGACGCCACGTCGCAGACGGCGACCGGCCCCATGCACGCGAATTGGGCATTCACGCGCACGGGCGCCGACGTCGTGGCGACGACGAGCAAAAAGGCGGACGCATTTCCCCGGAAGGCGGACGCATTTCCCCGGAAGGCGGACGCATTTCCCCGGAAGGCGGACGCATTTCCCCGAAAGGCGAACGCATTTCCCCGGAATGCGGACGCATTTCCCCGGAATGCGAACGCATTTCCCCGGAATGCGAACGCATTTCCCCGGAAGGCGAACGCATTTCCCCGGAATGCGAACGCATGTCCCCGGAAGGCGGACGCATTTCCCCGGAATGCGGACGCATTTCCCCGGAATGCGAACGCATTTCCCCGGAATGCGAACGCATTTCCCCGAGATCGGAAGAGC
>JAIRMW010000058.1 GCA_031258415.1 Prevotellaceae bacterium | reverse complement strand
ATGGCCTCCGGCCAACTCTCCATTCTCTCCGTCGGCTGAAGCCGCCGGCCATTGTACCGGCAGAGAGCGACCCGGTACTCCGGCGCGCGAAGCGCGTAGACGCTGTGCGAAGCACGCCTTTTGGCCGGCGGCTATAATGAGGGATTATTATTTGGCGCGGTCTATCTTTTACGCCCGCCGCATTATCATTTTTTTGGAACATTCACGATAAAACCCTATCTTTGCATTCCATTTGTAAAAATGCAGGGCCCTTAGCTCAGTCGGTTAGTAGCACTTGACTCATAATCAAGGGGTCGCTGGTTCAAGCCCAGCAGGGCCCACAAACAAAAAGAAGCCATTCGCAACGCGGCTTCTTTTTGTCGTTTATACGGAAGCTATTTTGCGGCTTTCCCGCTGTACGACCTCTTCATATTCTGCCGGTCGAGTCGGCGCCCATTTTTCCACCTCCTCCTTTTTCCGTATCTTTGCGCCTCTATATAAATGTAAGTTAGTATGAAAAAGATTTTAAAAATTACCGGTATCACGATCCTTGTTATCGTATTGGCGTTAGCCGTGTTGCCTTTTGCATTCAAGGGGCAAATACAGGAGTTGCTAAAAACCGAACTGAACAAATCGCTAAACGCTCAAATTGATTTTGAACGGCTGGGGATGAATTTCTTCCGGCATTTCCCCCATGCCACTATCTCGCTGGATAACGTATCGATTGCGGGCGTTGGCGAATTTTCCGGCGATACGCTGGTGGCGGCCGACAAGGTGTCGGTAACCGTAAACCTCCAAAGTCTTTTTGGCGACGCAGGGTATGAGATTATCAGCATCGCCCTCGACCGCGCCAAACTGCACGCCATTATCAGGGAACACGGGCAGGCTAACTGGGACGTCATGCCCGCCACGGAGGAAAACGAACCCGCCGACCCCGCAGACGATAGCAGTAGCTTCAAGCTGCTGCTGCGACAACTCCGCATTACGAACACCGATATTTATTACGACGATTGGGAAGGCAATAGGCATGTGGCGCTGGAAAACCTCCATCTCACGCTTTCGGGCGATATGACGGCCAACGAAACACGTATCCGCACGCAGTTGCGCATCGACGCCCTGAGTTTGAATATGGCGAACATACCCTGCCTGTCGCGGGCGCAAGTGAATGGCGACGTCGATATCGACGCCGACTTGCGGCACAATAAATATACCTTGGCACACAATCGTATTCAGATCAATGCACTCAGCGCCGGAATCGACGGGTGGATCGCGCTGCTCGACGGCGACAACGGCATGGAAATGGACATTCGCCTACAGACGCCGGCCACGCAGTTCAAAGACGTCCTCTCCCTGATCCCGACCATCTATTCCTCCAGCTTCAAAGACCTGCAAACATCGGGCGCAGTAAGCCTGAATGCGTCGGCCAAAGGCGTGATGAAAGGCGACTTCCTGCCGGCCTTCGACGTGCAACTGGCCATCGCCGACGCTGCGTTCCAATATCCCGGTATGTCTGAATCCGTAACCCATATCCACACCGACATCCACGCCTACAACAAGGGCGGAACCGCCGATAATACCGTAGTCGATATTTCCAAATTCCATTTTGAAATGGGCGGTAATCCCTTCGACCTCAAATTCCGTATCGGTACGCCGGTGAGCGACCCGGACATCGCGCTGACAGCCGCCGGCAAGGTCAACCTGAGTCTGGTCGAAAAAATGTACCCGCTGGAAAATACCAAGCTGGGCGGTCGTCTCGACGTCAATCTGGAACTCGCCACGCGCCTGTCGACCATCGAAAAAGGCACCTACGAGCAGGTACATGCGTCGGGCTTGTTGCACATCGACGACCTGTGGTTGCAATCGGAGAGCGTGCCGGACGTCCGGTTAAAAAAAGCCGTACTGGCCTTTTCGCCAAGATATGTCGATTTGACTGAATTTGCCGCGCAGATAGGCCGCAACGATATGTCCGGCACTGGGAAACTGGAGCATTTTATTCCTTATTTTATACGCGATAAAACATTGCAAGGCACGCTGGCCATCCGCTCCGAATACTTAAACCTGAACGATTTTATGAGCAGCGACGACACAGAGACACCGGCCGCGGACGACTCCTCGTCGCTGGAAACCGTCAAGCTGCCGCGAAATATCGCCTTCGACATGGACGGGACGTTCCGTCGGGTTATTTTCGACAAGCTGGAAATGGATCATGTCGCCGGTCGGCTCCGCCTCAGAGAGGGAAAATTAGAGATGCAGAACCTCTCGCTGAGCGCCCTCGGCGGCAAACTCAAGCTCAACGGCTACTACGATTCGAGCAGGGACGATCAGCCGGAGGAAATAAACATCGCCTTAGACATCGAGCGTGGCTCTTTTGCCAAAACGTTTGAAACCTTCGTTTCCGTGCAGCAGTTAGCGCCGATTTTTGAAAATATGACCGGCGACTATTCGGCCAGTTTACAGCTTTCGTCTCCGTTGGGCGCCGGATTTACGCCGGTGTTGCCGGCCTTGAAAGCCGCCGGCGTATTGCAGTCAAGCGATGTAATGATAACCCATTCACCCGTGTTGGACGGGTTGGCGCAGGCGCTCCAGAATGAATCGTTGAAAGAACTCAAAATAAAAGACTTGAAATTGCCGTTTGCAATCGACGACGGGCGGGTTGCAACGTCCCCGTTTGCCGTGAATTTCGGGGAGGGCGTCATGAACTTGTCGGGCTCCACGGGATTAGACCAGACCATTGATTATACGGCGCACATTCATTTGACAGGCAAGCTGGCCAACAACTATGTGAACAATCTTACCGTTAAAATCGGCGGTTCGTTTACGCACCCCACGTTCGGCGTCGACGCCAAAGAAGCCATCGATCAGGCGCTGGGCGCCCTGGCCGGTTCGATCTTGGGGGCCGAGACGGGCGCTCCTGTTTCCGAACAAATCAATGAAGAACTTGACAGGCAAGCCGACAATATCCGTAAACAGGCGAAAGAAGCGGGCGAAAAATTGATAGCCGAAGCGGAAAAACAGGGACAAAAGCTCGTCGATGAAGCCAACAAAACAGCCAATGCCATCATGAAGATAGCCGCCGTTAAAGCCGCCGAAGCCGCGGCAAAAAAACTTCAGGACGAAGCCCGGAAGCAAGCCGACCAGTTAAACAAAGAAGCCGAAAAGCAAATTGAAGCGTTGAAAAGCAAGCTCAGCACGGAATAATCCCCAAATATCCATTCGCAAGAAGCGCTTATCAAGACCGGGACATGCTGGGATCATACGAGTCGAGTTACCAAACACTAAGGGCGGAGTTGTCTCCGCCCTTTTCACATGTAATTAATCAATTATATGTGCCATATATCATATGGTGTGTATTTGTCGGCTATTCCTTACCATATTGTGCTCAAGCGTTTCTCAATATCGGATACGTATTGCCTGAAGTGGCGGTCTGTTTCCATTAAGTCGCATACGGTGTTGTAGGCATGGAGGACGGTGGCATGATCTTTTCCGCCGATTTGCGCGCCGATAGAGGCTAACGAATCTTTCGTCAGGTTCCGGCTCAGGTACATGGCTATCTGGCGAGCTTGCACAATCTCCCGCTTCCGCGATTTCGACACAATGCTTTCGGACGTAATGTTAAAGTACGTGCATACGGTTTTTTGAATATCGCTGATAGAAATATCGGGTTGTGTGGAGCTTACTAATTTTTCAGTAATTTCTTCCGCCAGATCCTGCGTAATCGCTTTTTTATTGAATGTCGCCTGCGCCAGCAACGACCGCAATGCGCCTTCCAGTTCGCGGATGTTGGTTGAAATCCGGTCGGCAATATATTCCACGACGTTGTCTTCGAGTTGCATCCCGTCGAGGTATGCCTTGTTTTTCAGAATGGCTATTCGCGTAGGATAATCGGGCGCTTGCAGTTCGGCTGCCAAACCCCATTTGAAACGCGAAAGCAGCCGGTGTTCCAGCCCCTGCAAATCGACCGGCGCTTTGTCGGAGGTCAGAATGAGTTGCTTCCCCGATTGATGCAGGTAGTTAAATATATGGAAAAAAGCGTTCTGCGTTCCTTCTTTTCCGGCAAATTCCTGCACGTCGTCCAAGATCAACACATCGATCATTTGGTAGAAATACAGGAAATCGTTCAATTTATTTTTCACTACCTGAGCGTCTATAAATTGACTCTGGAAGCGGTTTGCGTTTACGTATAGCACGATTTTATCAGGAAATGTTTCCTTGACGGCAATTCCGATGGCCTGCGCCAGATGCGTTTTCCCCAATCCCGACGCGCCATATAAAAATAGCGGATTGAAAGCGGTCCGTCCCGGATTTGCGGCAATGCTCAAGCCGGCAGCGCGGGCTAACCGGTTGCAGTCGCCTTCCACAAAATTTGAAAACGAATATTCGGGATTGAGTTGCGGGTCGATTTGCAGTTGCTTAAGCCCCGGTATTACGAAAGGATTAGGGATGTTTTTTCCGGCGTCGGTCGGGAACGGCACCGATTTATTCTGCGGACGTACATGTCCTTTGGGGGGATATACTACCGGCGAACCTTCTTTTACTATGCGTACACTATACTCCAATTGAGCGTTCGGACCCAGTTCTTTCCGTAGCGTTTTACTGATTAGATCAATAAAATTCTCTTCCAAATACTCATAGAAGAAAGAGGTTGGCACTTCAATGGTCAAAACCTCTTCTTTTAATTGAAGTGGAATGATCGGATCAAACCAAGTTTTGAAACTTTGCGGAGAAACAATGTCTCGAATTACGCGGAGGCAGTTACTCCACACTTGTTGATGGCTCTCAATCGGATGCATAGTAAAAGAGTGTTTAAAGTGTTGATAGTATAATTTAACTTCGTTTGGCAAAATTGAAGAAAAAATTTGAAAAAAAAAATAGGGTTTCGTATTGGAATTGTCAAAAAAAGTATAATGTATTTGTTTTCAACTTTTAAACAGGCTACTATTTTATGTTAAATTTTTATCTTTAATTCTTTGTATTTTTATCTTACTGGTTTTCAGTAATTATTTTTTGCTCGAAAAATAGATTTCATATCCTCCGAAATTAAAACAGCGATAGTCGTACATATTTTTTCGGATTTTCTTTTACATCGTTAATCAAGGCATCCAAATCTTTTAATGTAATCGTCAAGCGGTGATACAGTTCATCGTTATATAGCAGTTGTCCGACCGTGCCTGTCGTATCGGAAGCCTGCGCCAATAGCAGGTTTAAACGTTCCACCGAGCCTTTAAGGTTCGACTGGGCCAGCGAGTCGGATATTTGCTCAAGATTTTGAATTACGGATTCAATATGTTGCGTACTGTTACGCAATGAAGTGGTAAACGCATCGGCATTTTCGAGCGTATTGCCCAAGTGAGCTTTTTGCGCATCGACGACGCCGGAGATCTGCTCTATATGTTTCATCGTTTTGTTTAAGGAGCGGATGCTTTCATCCAGTTCCCGCTGTTTTTCTTCGTTGAGAATGTGGTTAACCGTCTTTACCGTCGTATTGAGGTTGCTTAGCAGCACGTCTAACTTGTTTTTGATAGGCATCAGTTCGTTAACCATGGTTGTCATGATGTCCGACGCGACGCCCGATTTCAAGTATTCTTTCGACTGTGCGAGTTTGGGGCTGTGGCTTATGAGTATGCGGAGGGCTTTATTCCCCATAATATTGACTCCGTATATTTCGGCTGTGGAATGTTCGGGAATGCCGTAGCGACTGTCGACGCGCAGGGTAACTAAAAATGACTGCACTTCTTTTTCGAATGTTATTTTTACTACGCTCCCTACTTTCAAGCCTTTTAAAAATACGGGCGCCGATTGCGTCAATCCTTCGACATCTTCGTAGGTGGCGTAATAGGTGTTATACGAATTGAACAAATCGCGTCCCTTGAGGAAATTGAATACCCCATAGAGGCCTATAAGGATGGTCATGGCATAAATGCCTATTTTTACTTCTCTACTGATTTTTAGTTTCATTTTTATTGTATGTTTAATTGTTTGACTTGTATTGAACGGTTCGTTGCGCGAAACGCCGATTGGCCATTCTTTGTTGATATCTGTTAGCGTGCCGGCGGCAGTATTTTATCGCCCTGCACGCGGACTACAAAGGCGTCGGGATACTGTTTGCGCAATTTGAGGCACGACGAGAATGCGTCATTAAAGGTTCGGTGTTTTTCTACTACATATTTATATAACCGGCCATCGTGGACGCCGCGCATGTCTTTGAGCGAGGCATATTCCGGGGCGTTCACGTTTCGGGGCGTGCTGGTCGCAAAGAGTTGGATAGAATAATATATAGGTGTCTTCTGGGGGGGCGCCGGCGTTTGGTGTGGGGGCGCGACGGTCGCCGGCTTTTCGGCGGCGGCGGCGGTTGCGGCAGGCGGGCCGACTGGCGGTTGCGGCGTGGGGGTTACGGTGAGGGTTGTTGTGGTTACGGGCGGCGGCGCAGGTGTCGTGGCGGCGTTTGACGTCGTGTGCTGTTCGTAGCGTGCTTTATAGATGGAAAAGGCGGAGGCGATGCGCAGGGCTATATTGTGGCGGGTTTCTGTTTTGGCCAGCAAGGTTTCTTCCGTCGGGTTCGACAGGAAGCCGACTTCTATCAGGACGCTGGGCATGGTCGTTTGCCAGAGTACCAGAAAACCGGCTTGCTGTACGCCGCGGCTTTTTTTTATTGGCGACAGGGGCATCTGTTCCTGTACCAGACCGGCGAATGCCAAACTTTGGTCGAAATAGGCGTATTGCATTAATGAAAAGATAATATACGATTCGGGGGAATTGGGGTCGAAGCCTTCGTATTTGGTCTCATAGTCCCGTTCGTAGGAGATTACGGCATTTTCGCGTTGGGCGACTTCCATATTGTCGGCCGAGCGGTGCAGCCCCATGATATAGGTTTCGGAGCCGTTGGCGCCTATGTTCCTTTTGTTTCGGACGCTGTTGGCATGGATGGAGATGAACAGATCGGCGTTGCATTTGTTGGCTATCGCGCTGCGTTCGTCGAGCGGGATAAAAACGTCTTTGTCGCGCGTATAGACGATTTCCACTTCGGGGTGCTGCTCTTTAATCAGTTTGCCCAATTGCAGGGCAATGGATAGTACGACGTCTTTTTCTTTTAATCTTTTTCCGACCACGCCCGGATCTTTGCCGCCGTGTCCTGCGTCGAGGACGACTTTGCGGATGCGGTATTCGCCTGTAGGGCTTTGAGCCGTCGCCGGAACAGCCAGTGATACGCCGCACGCGAGCAGCCAAATATATCGGATTAGACCCTTCATTTTATTTTATTTATTGCGGAAGACAAAAACACTTTTTTGAATTACTATACTTTAAACTTTTTTGTACCTTTGTAAGCATTTTGCAAAAATAGCATATTATTTCGAATATTCAATTTTTGAAGACACTATACTTATATGTAATGATCGTCCTATTGTGCGCACCGCAGGCCGTGAAAGCGGCCGCCGGCACGGTGCGCGACAGTTTGCAACCGGCGTTGTCGATGCCGGTTGTCGATTCGCTTACCCCCTCTGCGCTTTCCGATTCGATACGGTGGCCTGCCGACAGTTTGCCGGCAGGGGCTGATTCGACGACGCTCGATTCGACGACGGTCGATTCGACGGGCATCCGGCGGGCGAGTTCGCTGGATGCGCCGGTGTTCAGTAGCGGGCGCGATTCTACTATCTACGATTTTACCGGCGAGCACCGGATGATTTACTATTACGGCGATGTGGCGGTTAGCTATGAAAATCTCGAGATCAAGGCGGAGTATATGGCGTATGATATCGATACGCGCATGGTATATGCGTCCGGCGTGCCCGATACGGCGGGGAAGTTGGTCGGGCGGCCGGTGATGACGGAAGACGGGAAAGAGTATGAAATGGAGACGGTGCATTATAATTTCGGTTCGCGCAAAGCTAAAATCAATAATGTGATTACGACCGAAGGCGAAGCCTACCTGCACGGCGAAGCGATAAAAAAGATGCCCGACAATTCGATTCATGTACATCATGGGAAATATACTACGTGCGACGCCGAGCATCCGCATTTTTACCTGCGCCTCTCGAAGGCCAAAGTAACTCCGGAGCCAAACAGCCAGACGGTCTTTGGCCCGGCCTACTTGGTGATAGAAGACGTGCCGACGCCCCTGCTGCTGCCCTTCGGTTTTATTCCGAAACGCAGCGACCGCAGCGGCGGCCTCCTGTTCCCGACCTTTGGCGAGGAGCCTTCGCGCGGCTTCTATGTAACCCGTATCGGGTGGTATTTTGTTCTCGGCGAATACTTTGATCTGGCGCTTACGGGCGACTACTTTACCCTGGGGTCGTGGGCGCTGCGTGCCAACTCCCGCTATAATAAACTCTATAAGTTTGCCGGAAGTTTTGACTTTAATATTTCCGAGAGCGTATCGGGCGCGGTGGGTTCGACCGATCGTTCCGCCAGCCGGAATTTTTCCATTAGCTGGAACCACCGGCAGGATCCGAAAGCAAATCCCGAGCTGACGCTGAACGCCAGCGTCAACTACATGTCGTCGTCGTACCGGCACTTCAACAGTATGACGAACCCCATGAATGCGTCGCAGAGTACGGCGCAGTCGAGTATTTCGCTAAGCAAAAGCTGGGAAGGGAGCCCGTTTAACCTCTCGGTCAATCTGACGCACAGCCAGAATATGCAGGACAGCTCGTATGCCCTGAGCCTTCCTGTCATGACGTTTTCGATGACGACGATCTATCCGTTCAAACGCAAACGGGGGGTGGGCGAAGAGCGGTTTTATGAAAAAATCAGTTTTTCGTATCGTACCAATTTCGATAATAAAATCCGCTTTAAGGAGTCGGAGCTGGGGACGCCCGATTTCTGGAGCAAGCTGGAGAACGGGATGCGACATGATTTCTCGCTCGGGCTGCCGTCGTTCAACCTGTTGAAGCATATCAACGTGTCGCCGTCGGTAACGTATGGGATGACGATGTTCTTCCAGAGTTTGCAAAAATCGTGGAACAGCGCCGACGCCCGTGTGGAGGATATAAAAAGTCAATCGTTCAGCGAATTTCACATGGCGCATTCATACAGCTTCGGCGCTTCGGTCAGCACCCGGCTGTACGGCACATTTCAGTATGGGAAAGAAGCCTTCATACAGGCCTTCCGCCATGTCATTACGCCTTCGCTCAGCCTGTCGTACTCGCCCGACCTGCGTACGCCGTGGAATGGTCATCGGATGTTTTATTACGTCGACAATCAAAATACCGCCCGAACGGTAACCTACAACCGCTATTCCGGCCTGTACGGGGCGCCCGGCGGCCAGCAGGCGGCGTCGATGGGGTTTACGCTGGGTAATAACTTTGAGATGAAAGTGCGCAACAAGAAAGATACGACCAACGGCGTATCGAAAGTCAAGCTGATAGACAACCTGAACTTCTCGGGCAGTTATAACTTTCTGGCCGATTCGATGAACCTTTCGCTCATCAGTGCGTCGTTAAGTACGAATATCCTGGGGGTAGGGATCAGCGCCAACGCGAGCTTCGACCCGTATGCGGTTCGCAACGGGCAGCGGATACGCGAGTTTAGCATCGCCAAGGGCGACGGGCTGGCGCGGCTTACGACGTTCGGCTTCTCGGGAGGCTACCAGTTTAAGGGCGGCGAGAACGGCCTGAAGAACAATCCGACGACCCTCGAAGGCGTCCCCCGCTTCGATCCCGCGACGGGCGACTATCTTTATACCGAGTACCTGTTCTACGACGATTTCAAGGCCCCGTGGTCGTTCGGGTTTAACTATTCGTTCAATTATTCGGTGTCCTACCCAAGGGGTATCAAGGAAGGGCGTACGATGCAGACGTTAGCCTTCAACGGCCAGATAAAGCTTACGGAGGCGCTGAATATGACCGTGCAAAGCGGCTTCGACTTCAAGGCGCTGCAACTTTCGACTACCTCCCTGAGTATCCACTACGACCTGCACTGCTTCGACTTCGACATCCAGTGGACGCCCTTCGGGCAATACCAGAGCTGGAGCTTTCTCTTCAAGGCCAAATCGTCGATGCTCTACGACCTGCTCAAATACGACAAAAGAAAGAATTACAACGTGCGCTAATGCAATGCGCGACGCTCGATATTCGATGCTCGATGCTCGATATTCGACGCCCGATGCTCGATGCTCGATATTCGACGCTCGGTATAGTCGATCAATCCGCTTGAGAGGCGTGTAGCGTGGCAATTTTTACGTGAATTTGCTCCCACTTCACGTAAATACGTTCCGGCGTTACGTGAATATTGGGGAAATTCACATGAATATTTAGAAAATTCACGTGAATATTGGGAAAATTCACGTGAATATTGGAGAAATTCACATGAATATTGGGGAAATTCACGTGAATATTTGGAAAAGTAACGAGAACGTATGAAAAAAACTCGTGCATAAATGGAAAATTCACGTTATTCTGGGTGAAATTCACTGGACGGG
>JAIRMW010000009.1 GCA_031258415.1 Prevotellaceae bacterium | reverse complement strand
ATAAGGTTTGGGGTGGGGGGTGGGCTGCTCGGCTACTACCGTTGTTTTGTTAGTTAAATAAGGGGGAAATAAGGTAGACCGTCCTGCGGCGTTGAACGTTGAACATTGAGAATTGGCCGGAGGCCATTCATATCCATAGAATAGTCGCCCGCGCAGCCCATTCCCCGTCAGGGGATTTATGGTCTACTTGCACAGAGGACACGGAGGTTGCACAGAGGGACACAGAGGAATGGCTGCTGCGGAGCGCATTTCCCGTCAGGGGCGCATTTCCCGAAGGGGGAGGAATAGCGGGCGGACAATGGGGATTAGTCATACGGGCTACTCTAACTCCATTAACTTCATTAACTACTTTAACTCCATTTGTTCATTGATACTGCGCGAGGAGGTCTTTTATTTGTCGGGCGTCGACCCGTCCGTGCACGCGGTCGCCGATCAGCACGACCGGCGCCAGTCCGCAGGCGCCGACACAACGCAGGCAGTCTAACGAGAATTTGCCGTCGGGCGTAACGCCGCCCATGTCGACGCCCAATTCCTTACGGAACGCCTCGACGATGTGCTCCGCCCCGCGCACGTAGCAGGCCGTTCCCAGACAGACCGACACGGGGTATTTCCCCTTCGGCTGCATGGAAAAAAAGGAGTAGAACGTAACTACGCCATATACTTTGGCGACCGGTATGCGCAGTTCTTTTGCGATGAGCGCCTGCACGTCGGGCGGCAGGTAGCCGACGGTTTTCTGGACGGCGTGCAGGATATTGATGAGTTCGCCTTCTTCATAGCGAAACGAGCGGCAGATATCTTTTATCGCCTGCGCCTGACAGTCTTTCAAGCCCGCGCCTTCTCCGTCCGGGACGATGGTCGCCGGTTCGTGTTCGCGATCGTGCGAGGTGTTCGTAGTCATAGTGTCTTCTTTTTAATTCGTCGTTTTTTGTTCGGTCAATGCCTGTTCGATTTGTCGAAATAGCAGGTGTGCAACAGGCGATGGGCTTTTTCGCTCAGCGGATGGTCTAAAAATTCGTTATACAATTGTTGTACGCTGGGGTTTTCGTGCGATTTCCGAATCAGCTTTTGTGCGTCTTCGCGATACAGCGCCTGCCGTCGCGCTTTGATGATCCCGGCGTCGCCCAGATGCAGGGGCTGTCCGCCGCCGCCTATGCATCCGCCCGGGCAGGCCATGATTTCGATGGCATGAAAATGATACCGTCCGTCGCGGACGCCGTCGAGCAGCTTGCGGGCGTTGCCCAACTGATGGGCGATGCCGATGTGAATGGGCGTGCCGTTGAAGTCGACCGACGCGGTGCGGACGCCGTCGAGCCCGCGCAATTCGTGGAAGTCGACCTGCTCTAATTGGCGGCCGGTAAACAGTTCGTAGGCGGTACGGGTGGCGGCTTCGATCACGCCGCCGGTCGTACCGAAGATGACGCTTGCGCCGGTCGATTCGCCCATCGGCGCGTCGAACTCGTCGTCGGGCAGGTCATTGAAGCGGATGTTCGCTTCTTTGATTAAGCGGGCCAGCTCCCGTGTCGAAAGGGCGACGTCGACGTCGGGGTTGCCATCGACCTTAAATTCGTCGCGCTGGCATTCATATTTCTTCGCTAAGCAAGGCATGATCGACACGACGACCAAGTCGTTGCGGTCGATGCCCAGCTTGTCGGCCAGCACGGTTTTCGCTACGGCGCCGAACATTTGCTGCGGCGAGCGGGCGGTAGAGGGGACGTCGAGCATGTCGGGGTAGTTTTGCTCGAAGAAATTGACCCAGGCCGGACAGCACGACGTCAGTATCGGCAGCTTCGCCTCTTTGTCGCCCGCCAGCATCCGGCGGAGGCGATCGAGGAGTTCCGCCCCTTCTTCCATAATGGTTAAGTCGGCGGCAAAGTCGGTGTCGAACACATAGTCGAAGCCTATTTGCCGAAGGGCGGCGACCATTTTTCCGGTTACCAGCGAGCCTGCCGGGAGTCCGAACTCTTCGCCCAACGCGGCCCGCACGGCCGGGGCTGTCTGGACGACGACGGTTTTTGCCGGATCGGCTAATGCCCGGACGACGCGCACGGTGTGGTCTACTTCGGTCAATGCGCCCGTCGGACATACCGCCACGCATTGCCCGCAGAAGGTGCAGGGCGAGTGCTGCAAATCCTGCTCAAACGCCGGCGCCACGACCGCCATAAAGCCCCGGTTGACGCCGCTCAGCGCGCCGACCGTCTGCACCGTATTACAGACGGTCTCGCACCGTCGGCACAGCACGCATTTATCCATGTCGCGAATGATCGACGGCGACTGGTCTTTGCGGTATGTCGAGACTTCGGCGTTTTCTACGGGGTAGATTTGGCGAATGCCTAAATATATGGCCAGCGTTTGCAATTCGCAGCGTCCCGCTTTCGGGCAAATGAGGCAGTCTTTCGGATGGTCGGATAGCAGGAGTTCCAGCACGGTTTTCCGGGCGTTGAGTACGCGCGGCGAGTGGGTTCTGATCTTCATTCCGTCGGCGCATAGCGTGGCGCACGATGGCGCGAGGTTGCGGCGGCCTTCGATTTCGACTACGCAAATACGGCAGCCGGCGGGTTTGTTTTCAATTCCCAGCGTTTCCATGTTCATGTAGCACAGTCGCGGGATGGCAATCCCAACCTGCTTGGCCGCTTCGTAGACCGTAAGGCCGTCGGCCACGTTTATGGTTTTATTGTCTATCGTTATTTTCATATTGTGGATGGGGGGCGTTAACCGGCCTGTATGGCTTCGAACTTGCACTTTTCGAAGCAGGCGCCACACCGGATACATTTGTTTTGTAAAATACTATGCGCTTGTCGCCGTTCGCCGACGATGGCATTCACGGCGCACACCCTTGCACAGGCTGTACATCCGGTGCATTTTTCGGGGAGAATGAAATAATGTGTTAGCGCCTTGCACTGCCCGGCCGGACATTTGCGGTCGAATACATGCGCTTCGTATTCCTGCCGGAAATGCTCGAGCGTCGAGAGGACGGGGTTGGGCGAGGTTTGCCCCAGACCGCACAACGCGGTATCTTTGATCACGGCGCTTACATTGCGCAGGTAGTCCAAATCGTCTGCCGTGCCGTGCCCGAGGGTGATTTTCCGCAGCACCTCGTACAGGCGTTTGTTCCCGATGCGGCAGGGTGCACATTTCCCGCACGACTCGTCGACCGTAAACTCTAAGTAGAACTTGGCGATAGAGACCATGCAGTCGTCTTCGTCCATCACAATCATGCCGCCGGAACCCATCATCGACCCGGCGGCCAGCAGGCTGTCGAAGTCAATCGGGGTGTCGAGGTGTTTCTCCGTAAGGCATCCTCCCGACGGGCCGCCGGTTTGCACGGCTTTAAACCGTTTGCCGTCTTTGATGCCGCCGCCGATTTCAAAAATCACTTCACGCAGGGTGATGCCCATCGGTACTTCAATCAGCCCGACGTTATTGATCTTTCCCGCCAGCGCAAACACCTTTGTGCCTTTCGAGCCGGCGGATCCGATGCCGGCGAACCATTCGGGGCCTTTGAGGAATAGGACGGGAATGTTGGCAAATGTTTCCACGTTGTTGACGTTGGTCGGCTTTCCCCAATAGCCCGACTCGGCAGGAAAAGGCGGTTTGACGGACGGCTCTCCGCGCCGGCCTTCCATCGAGCGAATTAACGCCGTCTCTTCCCCGCAGACGAACGCGCCGGCGCCGTAACGCAATTCAATGTCGAAATCGAATCCGGCGCCCAGAATGTCCGCGCCCAACAATCCGTATTCGCGGGCCTGCGCGATAGCCACCTGTAGCCGGTGGATCGCCAGCGGGTATTCGGCGCGGATATAAACCAGCCCTTTGGTGGCGCCGATACAATATCCGCAAATCGTCATCGCTTCGAGGATCGAATGGGGGTCGCCCTCGAGGATCGAGCGGTCCATAAACGCGCCCGGGTCGCCTTCGTCGGCATTGCATACCACATATTTCTGGTCGGCTTGCCGGGCGCGGGCTATTTCCCACTTTAGTCCTGTCGGGAACCCGCCGCCGCCCCGTCCGCGCAGCCCCGATCGTTTGACGGTTTCAATGGCGGCGTGCGGCGTGTATGCCGACAATACGCGCCCTAATGCCTCATAGCCGTCGCGAGCGATGTATTCGTTGATATTCTCGGGGTCGATAAAGCCGCAATTACGCAAGGCAATCCGTATTTGTTTGCGATAAAACCCCATGTGTTTCGAGTCGCTCACACGGGCTTTATCCTGCGGGTCGGTATATAGCAACCGCGCGACCTTCCGCCCTTTCAATACATGTTCCGCCACGATTTCAGCGGCGTCGTCGGGGGTAACCCGGATGTAAAACGTATTGTCGGGTATTATTTTTACGATAGGGCCTTGCTCGCAAAAGCCGAAACAGCCGGTGGTAACCACCTGCGCATCGCCTTCCAGCCCGTTCTCCGACAACGCCGCCCGAAGGCGTTCGACGATCTTTGCGCTTTGGGACGCCCTACAGCCTGTGCCTCCACAGACTAAGAGGTGCATGTTAAATGGTGCCATTTTTTTCGACGGAATCGGGTTCGTTAAATGCGTTCGTAGTTCTGCGGAATAATATCGTCTAAAAGTTCGCCCCGTTTGATATACTTTTCGATAATATCGACCGCTCTTTTTGCATCGACGCGCCCGAATACGACCGGCTCTTCGCCGGGGAGGCGGACTTCGACCGTCGGTTCGGCATGGCAATAGCCCATGCAGCCTGTCTGCGTGATGACGATCGGTAGTTTCTCGTCGGCTGTCTTTTCCATCAGCGTATTCATCACCGTACGCGCCCCGGCGGCAAGCCCGCACGTGGCCATGGCTACTTTGATCTGTACGAGGCTCTCGGGGTCGTCGCTTTTTTCGCGTAGCCGGAGCTGGCTTTCTAATAGCTGTTTTATTTTCCGCAGGTCGTCTATCGAGGTAATTTTATTCATTGTTTTTCCGTTTTATTGATAATTGAAAGCATAAAGATAGGTTTTCTTTTCAATATATGCAAATTTTTCATCCGGAAGTTGCAAATTAAAAGAGAAAGCCGGCAAATGATGACAATCTGTTATTATCTCCCGGCCAACCATCGTTTCCCGACGTCCGCTATGGGCTATCGGGGGGTATCGGTCGGATGCGCTGCGACGCGCCTTTCCTTAGCGTTCCTTCCGGTCGCCGGCGACTTCTTTCAGCGCTTCCGCATATTGCCGCGTAGTAGAGAGTGGCGGGATTTTATTTTGCCCGCCGAGTTTGCCTCGCCGGCGCATCCACTCATAGAACGAGCCTGCGGGCAGGACGGTTAATATAAGCCGGTTGAGGGTGGTGTTTTTAGCCCGTTTCGCTTCGTAGTCGGAGTTGACGTTACAAAGTTCGGCGTCTAACCGGTCGGCGAATGCATCCCTGTCGGGCGGCGGCGTGTCGAACTCGATAAGCCATTCATGGCAGCCTTTTGCGCTGGCGTCCATAAAAACAGGGGCTACGGTATAGTGGGCGACCTGTGCGCCGGTAGCCCGACAGGCCGCGGCGAGGGCGGCAATGGCGTTATCGACGATCAGTTCTTCGCCGAATGCGTTAATAAAATGGCGAGTGCGCCCGGTGATTTTAATCTTGTGCGGGCTGGTCGAAGCGAACATCACGGTGTCGCCAATGAGGTATCGCCACAGGCCGCCGTTGGTGGTAATGACCATTGCGTAGTTCACGCCGGTTTTCACGGTTTCGATGGTATCGAAGGCGGTGAACGAGCCGTTTTGCGCGTCGGCCAGCCGGTTCATCGGGATAAATTCGTAGAGCACCCCGACGTCGGTCAGCAGGAGCAGCGCCGGGTCGTTCAGGTCGTCCTGTAGGGCGAAGAAGCCTTCGGATGCGTTGTATATTTCGAGGTAGTGCATGTGTTCCGAGGGGATCAGGCGGCTGTACTGTTCGCGATAGGGGGTAAAGCTGATACCGCCGTGCATAAACAGTTCCAGATTAGGCCAGACTTCCAGCAGGTGGCGTTTGCCGGCCACTTCCAGTATCCGTTTTAGCAGTACGAGGTTCCATGAGGGGACGCCGGCGAAGCTGGTTACGTTTTGCCTGATGGTGGTGTCGGCCATGCGTTGTATTTTTGTTTCAAAATCGGGGATGAGGGTAACCTCGCGCGACGGGGTGCGTGTCAGTTCGGCGTACCACGGCGAGTGCCGGATCAGGATGGCCGAGATATCGCCGTGCGAGCAGGTTTTGTTTTCTTCGGGTTGGTGACTACCGCCCAGCGTCATGTTTTTTCCGTTGAACAGTTTCGATTTCGGGTTGTTCTCCAGATAGCAGGCCAGTACGGCGCGGGCGCCGCGGTAATGGCAGCGGAGGAGCGATTCCCGGCTTACGGGGATAAATTTGCTCTTGTCGGCGGTGGTGCCGCTCGATTTGGCAAACCAGCGGACGGGGGTATTCCATAACACCTTGGGTTCGCCTTGCCTCATGCGGTCGATGTAGGGTTTCAGCTGGTCGTATTCGTGCAGCGGCACGCGCTGTTGGAACTGTTCGAGGGTCGAGAGGTCGGCAAAGCGGTGCTGTTTTCCGAACGTCGTTTCGCGTCCTGCGTTCAGGAGCGATTGGAAGATCGTTTGCTGGTAGGCGTGCGGTCGCCGTTTGCAATCGTCTAACCGGCGGAGGCGCGGGCGGTTCAAGGCGTGGATAGTAGCGGTCAGTATAGTCATAGCGCAGTAGTAAATTATATATAGTGGTAGCGTATCAGGCTGTATTTTTAGTGATACAAATGTACATAAAAAATCGTCGTTTCCCGCACAGCCCGGTTCAAATCGTCTGTAGGATGTATGATGGCCGGGCGTGGGGCGGGGGATAAAAGAAGAAAGGCGGCTCACGTGGGTGAACCGCCTTTCGAGTACTCATTTTAAAAACAGTGCTAAGAAAAGGGTTTACATCATGCCGCCCATGCCGCCGCCCAGTGGGGGCGCCGCGGGCGTTTCTTCTTTCTTGTCTACAAGGACGCACTCGGTGGTAAGGAACATGCCGGCGATGGAGGCGGCGTTTTCCAGCGCGATGCGCGTTACTTTAGTCGGGTCGATGACGCCGGCGGCGTAGAGGTTTTCGTACTTGTCGGTGCGGGCGTTGTAGCCGAAGTCGGCTTTTCCTTCCTTTACTTTCTGTACGATGATGCTTCCTTCGACGCCTGCGTTTTCGACTATTTGCCGCAGGGGTTCTTCGATAGCCCGTTTGACGATAGCGATACCGGTTGTTTCGTCGTCGTTATCGCCTTTGAGTTGATCGAGGGCGTCGATAGCGCGGACGTAGGCTACGCCCCCGCCGGGGACGATGCCTTCTTCGACGGCGGCGCGGGTCGCGCTCAGGGCGTCTTCCACGCGGTCTTTCTTTTCCTTCATTTCCACTTCCGTGGCGGCGCCGACATAGAGTACGGCCACGCCGCCGGCCAGTTTAGCCAAGCGTTCCTGTAGTTTCTCGCGGTCGTAGTCGCTGGTGGTCGTGTCTATTTGTTTACGGATTTGCGCCACGCGGTTTTCGATGGCTTTTTTATCGCCGCCGCCATTGACGATGGTCGTATTCTCCTTATCGATCGTTACCTTTTCGGCTTTCCCGAGCATGTCCATGCGGGCGCCTTCGAGTTTCAATCCTTTTTCTTCGGAGATCACCATACCGCCGGTGAGGATCGCAATATCTTCGAGCATTTCCTTGCGGCGGTCGCCGAAGCCGGGGGCTTTTACGGCGGCGATTTTAATGGTGCCGCGCAGGCGGTTGACGACTAAGGTGGAGAGCGCTTCGCCGTCGACGTCTTCGGCGATGATCAGCAGGGCGCGTCCGCTTTGGGCGACGGGCTCGAGCACCGGCATGAGGTCTTTCATCGTCGAGATCTTTTTGTCGGTAATCAGGATCAGCGGGTTTTCGAGCACGGCTTCCATTTTCTCGCCGTCGGTCATGAAGTAGGCGGAGATGTAGCCGCGGTCGAACTGCATCCCTTCGACCACTTTCACTTCGGTGTCGGTGCCTTTGGCTTCTTCGACGGTGATGACGCCTTCTTTCTTCACTTTGCCCATGGCTTCGGCGATCAGTTTACCGATCGTACTGTCGTTGTTGGCCGAGATGGAGGCCACCTGTTCGATCTTCGTAATGTCGTCGCCGACGGACTGGCTTTGCGCTTTGAGGCTGCCGATCACGGCGACGACGGCTTTGTCGATGCCGCGTTTCAGGTCCATCGGATTGGCGCCGGCGGTTACGTTCTTCAGCCCGACGTTGATGATCGACTGGGCGAGGACGGTGGCGGTCGTGGTGCCGTCGCCGGCCTGATCGGCGGTTTTCGAGGCGACTTCTTTGACCATCTGGGCGCCGACGTTGGCGAAGCGGTCTTCGAGTTCGATCTCTTTCGCGACGGTAACGCCGTCTTTGGAGATTTGGGGCGCGCCGTATTTCTTATCGATAACGACGTTGCGGCCTTTCGGGCCTAAGGTTACTTTCACGGCGTTGGCCAGTGCATCGACTCCTTCTTTGAGGAGGTTGCGTGCTTCGATGTTAAATTTGATTTCTTTTGCCATAACTTGTGTTGTTTGTTAGTTAATAAAAATAAAAAGCATTAAATGACTGCGAGCACGTCGGACTGACGCATCATCATGTAGTCTTTGCCTTCGTAGTTGATTTCCGTACCGGCATATTTGCCGTAGAGGACTTCGTCGCCGACATGGAGTTCCATCGGCTCGTCTTTCTTCCCGTTGCCCACGGCAACGATCGTTCCGCGTTGCGGTTTTTCTTTCGCCGTATCGGGGATGTACAACCCGCTGGCGGTCTTTTCTTCTGCTGCGGCCGGTTCGACCAGCACGCGATCTGCTAAAGGTTTAATTTTCATAATTGGACTGTTTGTTTTTTAATAATACGATTTAAATGTTAATATGCGAGGACATCCCCTCTCAAATACGATGCCAAACGGTATTTCATGCCAATTTTACCTCTTTTCGACTGACAGCGGCAGCGCGGGCTGACAGGTTGGCATGACCGGGCGCCTGTCGCCGGCCGGTCAGACGTTGAAGCGGAAGTGCATCACGTCGCCGTCCTGCACGACATACTCCTTGCCCTCGATGGCTATTTTGCCGTTCTCGCGGCAGGCGGCTTCGGAGCCGCAGGCGATGTAGTCGTCGTAGCGGATGACCTCGGCGCGGATAAATCCCTTTTCAAAGTCGGAATGGATGATGCCGGCGGCTTGGGGGGCTTTGGCGCCCCGACGGAAAGTCCATGCGCGGACTTCGGGTTCGCCGGCGGTGAAGTAGGTCTCGAGGTTCAGCAGGCGGTAGGCTGCCCGGATCAGTCGGGCGACGCCCGATTCGGAGAGGCCGGCGGCCTCGAGGAAGAGCCGGCGTTCGGCGTAGTCGTCGAGCTCGGCGATTTCGGCTTCGAGCCGGGCGGCGACGACGAGGCAGTCGGCCTGCTCGACGCGGATGGCGTCGCGCACCTGTTCGACGTAGCGGTTGCCCGCGACGGCGGCGGCCTCGTCGACGTTGCAAATATAGAGCGCCGGCTTCGCGGTCAGCAGGAACAGGTCGTGTGCAAGGCGGCGGTCTTCGGCGTTGTCGAGGGCGACGGTGCGGGCGGGGCGTCCCGCGCCGAGGGCGGCGCGGTAGCGCTGCAGCAGGTCGTAGAGGCGGCGGGCGCTTTTGTCGCCGCCGGCCTGCGCCTGTTTCTGGACTTTGGCGATCCGGCCTTCGACGGTTTCGAGGTCTTTGAGTTGCAGCTCGGCGTCGATCAGTTCCTTGTCGCGGACGGGGTCGACGGAGCCGTCGACGTGCGCGACGTTCTCGTCGTCGAAGCAGCGCAGGACGTGGAGCAGCGCGTCGGTTTCCCGAATGGTGGCGAGGAACTGATTGCCCAGCCCTTCGCCGCGACTGGCGCCGCGTACCAATCCGGCGACGTCGACGATTTCGACGGTGGCGGGCACCGTCCGGCGGGGGCGGACAAGGCGTTCGAGGGCGGCCAGACGGGGGTCGGGGACGGTGATCACGCCGGTGTTGGGTTCGATGGTGCAGAACGGGAAGTTGGCCGCCACCGCCCGGGCGTTACTCAGGCAGTTGAACAGGGTCGATTTGCCCACGTTGGGCATTCCTATTATTCCACATTGGAGGGGCATAGTCGTTGTGTGCTAAGTGAATGAAGGGGGTGTACGGCGGGCTACAGCGACGCTTCGACGTGCCATACGAAGGCCGAGAGGCCTTGCTGTTCGGCTTGGGAGTTAAGGCGTCGGAGGGCGTCGAGGAGGGCCTCTGCCGAGTCGTCGCCGACGACGGCGAGCACCGTTCCGTTTTTCGACGGCCATGCGTGGGTGCCGTAGTGGGGTTCGCCGCGGTCGCTGCCGCGTCCGAACGTTTCCGTCCAGCGCGTGAAGCCGCGGATGCCTAAGGAGTCTAAGAGGTTTTCCACCGGTTGTCCGAGGGATTGTCCGTACGTGATGAGGATTGCTTTCATTGTGTTACTGTGTGATATGATGTATATTAGTATAAACAGGTGTTAGGTCGTTGTCGCGGCGTCGTCGGGCGCATTCCCTGTCGGGAAATGGACGACAGGCGCCGTTATCGGGTTATCGGCAGGCGCGGCGTCGTCGGGCGCATTCCCTGTCGGGAAATGGACGACAGGCGCGGCGTCGCCGGGCGCATTCCCTGTCGGGAAATGGACGACAGGCGCCGTTATCGGGTTATCGGCAGGCGCGGCGGCGTCGGGCGCATTCCCTGTCGGGAAATGGACGACAGGCGGCGTTGTCCGGCTATCGGGTGAAGCGTTGTCGCCGGGCGCATTTCCCGACAGGGAATGGTCGTCGG
>JAIRMW010000163.1 GCA_031258415.1 Prevotellaceae bacterium | reverse complement strand
GTTCAAGTTTCACAATACTACATTTGGGAAAACGGTAGACATCTACGTCGAAATGGGGGCAAACCCGCCTACTCATCGTATGGTAATAAAATAGCAAATTAAAAATTTAGCAAATATGAAGACAACAATAAAATGGATCATGGCGTTGCTGCTTATCGTTCCTGCCTTTTGGGGCTGTAAGGACGATATGGCATACGATAACGACGGCGTAACAGCTACCACGCTGATAGCGCCCGACAATAACGCCGCGGTGGAACTGTTCAACGTCGAATCGGCGAAAGTAGATTTCGAATGGAACAGCACCGTGGGCGGCGTCTATTACCAGCTGGCATTCTACGGGGAAGACGGGAAAGAAATATACCGTATAACGCCCGAAGGACGGGTAACCACCGTAGCCGTGTCGCATCAGACGCTGAACGAACTGGCACACCTCGCCGGCATTGCGCCGCGCACGACAGGCAATCTGCGGTGGGGCGTGATAACGGTAAAAGGATTGCTGGAAACCGCCTCGGAACAGCGGACGCTGACCGTAAGTTCCTACACGGCCTTCAACGATCTCCCGGTGAGCCTCTATATAACAGGCCCCGGATCGGAAGGCGGTACGGAAGCATCGGCCGCTGCGCCGTTCCGGATTACCGGCGAGGGTACGTATGAAATATACACCTTCCTCAAAGCCGGCGAAGGATTTTATTTTACCAACAAAAATACCCCCGGCGGCGGACGCGCGTTTACCGTGAAGGACGATTTTCTGGTAGAAGGCTCCGACGCGATGACGGTCGCAACGGAAGGCGTCTATTTAATTACCCTGAATTTTATCACGGCCAAAATGACTACCACGGCCATTACAAACGTGCGCTATTTTGTCCCGAATACTAATACCTATACGCCGATGACCTACAAAGGCTATGGGAAATGGGAACATGCGGTAACGCCGGGCAACCTTACGAGCAGCAACAACCAGTATAAATTTGTAGCGAATGTCGGCGGAACCGACCGCTCGTGGGGATGCAATACGCAAGCAGGGCAGGGCAGCCCGCCGCAAATACTGGAGGGCGATTACTTTTATGTATACCAGAACACCCATAACACCGGTTCCAGCAGTCGGGCGCGCTATTCGTACCGGTATATGACCGAGCTGAGCAATCAGCCGGTAACGCTTACGCTCGACATGTCGGCCAACAACGACCACTATACGCACGTCGTCGACGCCGGCGACCTGACGGTCTATCCGGTCGATAACTTTATTGCGCCGGCTGAGGGCGCTGCGGTGGCGTTGAGCAAAGTGGCCGGCTCGTCCCTACAGTTTGAATGGACGCCCTCGTCGGGTACCGGCCCTACGCCGAAGTATACGGTGATTTTCTACAGCGACGCCGCCGGAACCAATGAAATAGGCACCGCGGCGGCCGGCAACAACGGTTTCGACCCGACGGCCGTCGTGCTGCACTCGGCGCTTGAACCCATAGCCGCCGCCGCCGGCATTCCGGCCGAAGGCACCGGCGAACTGTGGTGGAGCGTACAAACCACCGTGCTCACCGCCTCCGAGATAGCCGCTATCCCGCCGCGCAAGCTCATCGTTACCCGCTTCCCGGGCATTCCCGCTACGGTCTACATTACCGGCGCGGCCTCCGAAGCAGGAACGACGCTCAGCAATGCCTTTGTGATGAAGAAGACGGCTGCCGGCGTGTTTGAAATCTACACCCGGCTGACCTCCGGTAGCACCTACTGCTTTGTCGACAGGACGACCGGGACCCCAAGACAGTTCTCCGTCAACGGAACGGCGATTATCGAAGGAGGAAGCACGACGCCTGCAAGCGCCGGCATATATAAGATCGTGCTGGACTTTAATACCGACGTGGCAACCTATGCAGCGGTCGCCGGCGTTCAATTTTTCCACCCATGGGGCAGTAACAGGGTAACGCTAACCTATACCTCCAATGGCGTATGGACAGGTAGCGTAACGCCCTCCGGATGGGCTACCGATGAGCGTTATAAATTTAAAGTGCTTTCCGCGGCGAGCGTCGCCAGAGACTGGGTTGGCGCGGGGCGTAGAGATTCTGCACCTACCGGCAGCCCGGATTTCTATTATACGCAGGAGAGCGAATGTAATCTCGGCGCGAATCAATACACCACCGAGTGGTCATGCGATGACGGCAACATGTGGAAAATCCCCGGCATTGGAGGGTGGAATGCGAATACGTTCCAGATCACGTTCTCGCTACGGGCAGACGCTCCCTATACGCACATGGTAACATGGTAAGATAATCATTAAACAATACGAATATGAAAAAAATGATCATTATTTTAACAAGCATCCTGTTATCGGCAGCTGCTTGCGGACAGGTAGACGACGTCTACTACCCCAGGCCTACGGGCGACGGAGGAGAAACCACTACGCCGGATACGACGATAATCCCCGACGCATCCTACTGGTACGACGCGGCCGACAGCGCCACCGGACGACTGATAAGCGCCTTCTGGAACAATACAAACAACTATTTCCGCATGAAGTTTACCCCGCCGGCGACACAGGCCACCGGCTTCCAGTACTGGCCGCAGGCGCACGCAATGGACGTGGTGATCGACGCCTATATCCGTACCGGCGACACCCGGTATTCCGACTACTACCCCAAATGGTTCACCGGCGTGAAAGCCGGCAATGGCGGCGGCTATCGCAACAACTATGTCGACGATATGGAATGGATTGCCCTCACGATGGTGCGCATGTACGAAACGTCGCAGAACGAAGAATACCTCAACACCGCCCGGCAAATCTACGACGACTGGATCATTACTCAGTGGACAGACGCTCCTCCCGCCTATGGCGGAATACTGTGGAATACGGGGCAGACGAGCAAAAACGCCTGCTCCAACGGGCCGGCCGGCGTGCTGGCCTGTCGTCTGGCCGAGTTGGTGTCCGACGCGGCGGCAAAGGAGAAATACAAAGCCGACGCGGTGCGCATTTACAACTGGGTTAAAAATATTCTCATGAACGGCAACGGCGACGTATTCGATAACATGAACGGCGCCGGCGCAATCAGCAACGTCGTATTGAGCTACAACATGGGCACGGTGATGGGCACGGCGCACGGACTCTACAAACTGACCGGCACCCGCTCCTACCTCGACGACGCGGTGCGCATCGCCAATCGTACGACGACCAACGGCGGCACGATGGATCAAAACACCGGCTGCCTGCGTAGCGAAGGCGCCGGCGACGGCGACAACGGGCTGTTCAAGGGGATATTCATCCGCTATTTCGTCAAGCTCATCAACGACCCCGACGTCGAGAAAGCCAAGCGGCAGCAGTTCTATACGTTCATGGTGCACAACGCCACTACGCTCTGGACAAAGGGTACGCACAAAGAAGGCGACTACTATGCGTTCTTTGGCGACAACTGGGCGACCGCCATCGCGCAGTCGGGCGGAGTAGGCATGCAGGGCGACGTTTCGGGATGCACCCTGCTGGAAGCGATGAACGCGCTGCAACCGATAGAATAGACCGACTCAATCACGCGACGCTCGACGCTCGTATGAAGCCCCTCCTGCCCACCGATCACCGCATATCCCGACGGACGTTTATCAAGTCGGGAATTGTGCTGGCGAGCGCTATTCCGGCGCTGGGTCGCCGTCCGTTGCGGGCGGCGACCCCGGAGCCGGACGGGCAACTGTTTGCGCTGTTTCAAAACCCGCCCGCCGCCGCCCGACCCTTTGTGCGCTGGTGGTGGAACGGCAACAAACTGACCGCCGACGAAATCCTCCGGGAGTTAGACGTGCTGCACGACGCCGGTATTGGCGGCGTCGAAATCAACCCCATTGCCTTCCCCGGCGGCGACGACCTCGCTATTCCTTCGATGGACTGGCTCAGCCCCGAATGGATCGACATGGTGAACGTCGCGTTGCAGGGCGCCAGCGAGCGCGGGATGATTTGCGACACTATCGTAGGGTCGGGATGGCCCTTCGGGGCGGAGTTTCTGACGGACGACGACCGCTCGCAACTCCTGACGCTGACCGCGCGGAAGGCGCGGGGCGCAGGCCGCGTGGAGTGGCCCGTAGCCGACGTGCTGGCGCAGGCCGCGCCGGAGGTAGGCTCCAAATACGCCGGCGCGACCGCCGCGATCGAGGCGCTCTACCTCGCGCCCGTGCAGATGGACGTCTTCCGTCCGCCGGTACGCCTCCCGTTCGACGCCAACGCCGACGTCCTGCGCATCGACATTCCCGAAGGGGAACATATATTATATGTGTTGGTAAAGTCCGTCGGATTTCAGGCGGTGATCAACGGAGCGCCCGGCGCGTCGGGGCCGGTGTTGAACCACTACCGGCAGGAGGCCGTCGAGCGGTTCCTGTCGCGCATGTCGGAGCGGCTGTTCCCGGCGCTGAGCGGCGGAGCGCGATTCCGTGCGCTGTTTTGCGACAGCATGGAACTCGAGGGCGCGAACTGGTGTCCCGACTTTCCGGCCGAATTTCGGCGCCGTCGGGGGTACGAGGTGGAGCCTTACCTGCCGTTTATCCTGTATCGCGTCGGGCACATGGGGCAGGCGCTCGACGCCGCCGCCGCGACGACGCTTACGGGCGCGGCGAAGGAGGAGGTAGCGCGGGTGCGGCACGATTTTTTTGCGACCTGCATGGAGCTTGTCCGCGACCGTTTTCTGACGCCCTACACCCAATGGTGCCGCCGGCACGGATTCCGCTCGCGGGTGCAGGCCTACGGACGCGAATTTCATCTGCTCGAAGCCTCGTTGCCGGTCGATATTCCCGAATGCGAAACGTGGATGTGGAGCAACGACGGCGGAGAAGCGCGCGATTTCGCCCGGCATCCGGCCTACACCAACGTAAACAAATTTGTCGCCTCGGCAGCGCATTATGCAGGCCGGCGGGTGGTAAGCTGCGAGGAAGCGACGAATACGGAGGCGGTGTTCAACGCCACGCTCGAGCGCCTCAAGGTTACAGGCGACCAGAGCAACCTATCGGGCGTTACACATTCGATTGTACACGGGTTTAACTACTCGCCGGCGGCGGCGCCGCTGCCGGGATGGGTGCGCTATGGGATGTATCTCAACGAGCGCAACCCGTGGTGGCCGCATTTCCGTCTGTGGACAGACTACAAGGCGCGGCTCTCGGCCGTCCTACAGGCGTCGGAGGCGTTTGCAGACATTGCGGTGCTGCATCCGCTGGCCGACCTGTGGACGCGCTACGGCCCGCAGCGGGAACCATTTCCCGAACGGGCGCATCCGCCCTACCAGCACCGCGTCTGGGAAGGCATTCACCACAACGGCAACGCCTGCGATTATATCAGCGAAAGCCTCCTACAGCAGGGCGTCGCCGCCGACGGATGGTTCCGTTACGGCGACCGCCGCTATCATACGCTACTGCTGCTCGAGGTCGAATCGCTGGCGCCGGCGACGGCGGCGGCCATCGCCCGTTTCGCGGCACGCGGCGGTCGCGTCGTAATGGTCGGCTGCGCGCCCTCGAAATCGACCGGACGGCGCGACTACCGCCGCCGCGACCGCCGCGTGGCGCACACGATGGCGGCGATGCGGCGCGACGGCACCGGGCGCGTATGGCTCGTCGAGGCGCCCGACGACGACGTGGTACGCTGGTTTGGCAACATTCAGCGGCAATGCGGCATCCGTCCCTAC
This sequence comes from Prevotellaceae bacterium, assembly GCA_031258415.1. Lineage (GTDB taxonomy): Bacteria > Bacteroidota > Bacteroidia > Bacteroidales > UBA932 > JAIRKX01. The sequence goes on along the minus strand of JAIRMW010000163.1, from coordinate 10,654 downwards.
CTGCGCCTCGACCGTCCGAACGAGTACGTCGGCCAAATCCGCCACCGCACGGCGCGGCAAGACCTTTTCTTCCTCAGCAACTGCCACACCGAGACGCCGTTCACGATCGCGTGCGCCTTCGACGACGTCGCCGGCGTGCCGTGGCTGTGGGACCCGGAAACAGGCGAGCGCTACCGCCTGCCGACCGCCGACGATGGCCGCCTGTGGCTCACGCTCCCGCCGGCGGCCTCGCGCCTCGTGGTCTTCGACGCCGCCGCCGCCGGCCCCCTGTGGACCGACCCCCCGTCGATGGCCGGCGGCCTCGCGCTCGACGGCTGGCGCCTGCGCATGGAGCACGTCGACGGCACAGTGCAGGAGCATCCGATGGCCGCGCCGGGCGACCTCGCCGCCGACGAGCGCACCCGCGCGTTTGCCGGACGGCTCTGCTATGAAACCGACCTCGACCACGCCGCCGCCACCGCCGAATGGCTCGACCTCGGACGGGTCTACGGCGTCTCGGAAGTCGCCCTCGACGACCGGCCGCTGGGACGCCGCTGGTACGGGCAGCACCTCTACCGCCTGCCCCCGCCGCCCGCCACCCGCCGAAGCCTCCGCATCACGATTACCACCACGCTGGGCAACTACTTTAAAGCCAACCCGGCCAACGCCGTCGGCCAGGCCTGGACGCGCCGCCAGCCGTGGCAGCCCGTCGGCCTGATTGGGCCGGTACGCCTGCGCTAACCCCCCGCCGCCAACCATGCCGTACCACTGCTACTTCTCCCGCCCGCCGCATTCCCGTAAAGGAAATGAATGCGCGGTCGCGTGCCTGCCCCATGACGGAAATGCGCCCCGCCGCCGACATTCGCCGCAGTCGTTTCTGCCGGAAACGTTCGGCCGCGAGCGACGGGGTATTCCTTTTCCGTCGGAAACGCCCGGCCGCGAGCGACGGGGTATTCCTTTTCTGTCGGAAATTTTCAGCGGCGAGCGACGGGGTATTCCTTTTCTGCCGGAAACGCCCGGCGGCGAGCGACGGGGTTTTCCTTTTCCGTCGGAAACGCCCGGCGGCGAGCGACGGGGTATTCCTTTTCCGTCGGAAACGCCCGGCGGCGAGCGACGCGGCACCCATTTTTATCTAAAAATGTTCGGCGGCGAGCGACGCGGCACCTATTTCCGTCTAAAAATACTCGGCGGCGAGCGTCGCGACCATAAAAAAGATAGTATTTTTTTAAAAATTTTTTTACCGTTTATATTTTTTTACTATCTTTGCAGCCGACAAAGTACTATACTTTCAACAATAAAACATAAAATTTTATGAATACAATTTTAAGATCCCCCGAAAACAGCCACTTCTCCGTGGCCGACCACTTAGGATTTCATCAATCCTCGTTCGCTATTTGTACTGAGTATGCCACGGCTATCGACGACTCTGCGCTGCTCGCCGATTATCAGGCCAAGATCGCAATGGAAGAGGCAAACTACAACTGGGTATTGCGCAACGAGTATACCGAGAAGAAAGCCGAAGCCGATCACCGTCGCGATTTTCTGCTGACCGGAATTTATGAGACCGTACGCGGCAACCTGAAGCATTTTGACCCGCCGATGCGCGACCGTGCGATACACCTTAACAATTTGTTTGCCAACTACGGCGACCCGCGACGGGTGGGCTACGACGCCGAGTCGGTAGCCATCGACGGCCTGATTACGCACCTGCTGGGCGACGACTACCTCCCCGACGTTCAGGCGCTGTCGCTCGTATCGGCGGTCGATGCGCTGGAGGCGCAAAACAACTACTTCAAAACGCTGGCCGACGACGCCAGCGCCGAGCAGATGGCCAAGCCGGACGTGTCGCCGGTCAACAGCCGCAAGGCGACCAACGCCGCGTTGAAAAAAATCACCAATCGCGTGCTCTCGCTGATCACCTTAAACGGGATGACTGGCTTTGTGGAGTTTGTCGACAAGTTCAACAACCTCGTCAATCGTTACAACACAATCGTGCATGAGCATTACGGACGCCTCCATGCACGGGTCGACATCACCCCGGCGACGATCGATACCATCGGCGACCAGCCGTATACGGGTAAGCCCGTCAATGTGATCCCGACCCTCAATCTGGTCGTCCGCGGCATCGACGGCTCGTCGGCCGTCGTCGAGTTAGTATTCAGCGTCGACTTCAACGTAACCTATAAGGACAACGTCCAGCCCGGCACCGCGACCCTTTTTATTCATGGCATCGGGCGATATGCCGGCGAACGTGTTACCACGTTTAACATTGTACGTCTTTAACAGGAAAAGCCGGCGTTATATGCGGTATCGGCGGCTACGGCTGCCGATACCGTCATATAATACGGCGCGCCGCCCCCCTCCGCCACCCGTCTCTCCTCATCAATCTGCGAACCCCGCGCCTGTGAACCGAACACCCCGCTACGCCGCTTGACAACACCCTATTTCATTTCAATTATTTAATAAATTTAAAACAAAAACACCATGAAAAAGATCATCCTTCTTTTCGTTCCTCTCCTGCTCGCCGCCTGCGAGTCCGGCTGGCCGGACGCGCCTAGCGAACTGCGCGCCCCGGCCTACCCGCTGATCACGATCGACCCCTATACGTCGGGCTGGTCGTTTACCGACCACCTGTACGACGGCCCGGTGAAGCACTGGACGGGTACCGACTTCCCGCTTATCGGCGCCATCCGCGTCGACGGCGAGGTCTACCGCTTTATGGGCGCCGAAACGCCCCTGCTCAAACCGCTCCTCCCGACCGCCGAACAGACGCCGTGGGAGGGCGCGTATACCTTCGTCGCCCCCCCGACGAACTGGTACCGCCCCTCGTTCGACGCCGCCGGCTGGCAAACAGGCCCCGCGGCCTTCGGTACGGCCTTCAAAACCGCCGTGCGTACACGCTGGGAACCGCCGCAGCATGACGTCTGGATACGCCGCGAATTTGTCCTCGACCAAGCCGCCGGCGAAAAGGTCTACCTGAACTATTCGCACGACGACGACGTGGCGATCTACGTCAATGGCGTCGAAGTCGTCCGTACCGGCTATGCGTGGGGCGAAGACAAATGGCTCCTGCTGCCCGACGCCGCCGCCCGCACGCTCAAAGCCGGGAAAAACCTCATCGCCATCCACTGCACCAACCGCAGCGGCGAAGCGCTGGTCGACGTCGGCCTGAGCGTCCCCTTAGCCTCGCGCTCGTTCTTCCCGCAAACCGCCGTCCAAACATCCGTCAATGTGCAGGCCACCCAAACCTATTATACGTTCGCCTGCGGGCCGGTCGATCTGGAACTCACCTTCACCGCCCCCCTGCTACCGGAATACCTCGAACTCATTTCCCGTCCGGTAAATTATATCAGCTACCGCGTCGCCCCCAACGACCAGCAGACGCACCACGTCGACGTCTACTTCGAAGCCTCGCCCGCCTGGGCGCTCGATAAACCCTCGCAGGAAAGCCGCGCCGAGAAAATCATCAAAGACGGACTCACATTCCTCAAAACCGGCAGCGTCGCCCAGAAAATATTGGGCAAAAAAGGCGATAACGTCCGAATCGACTGGGGCTATTTCTACCTCTGCGGCGACAACCGCCCCAACTATCACTACCAAATCGACGCCCCGCTGGCGCTGCGGGCGCAGTTTGCCGACGACAGCCTCGTCGCCGTGCCGACGCCCGACGCCACACAGTACCTCGCCGTTACCCACGCCCTCGGAACCATCGACCAGCCCACGACCGGCAAAGTCCTGCTGGGCTACGACGACATCTACTCCATCCAATACTTCGGCGAACGCCTCCGCCCCTACTGGAACCGCGACGGCAATCAGGATATTTCCCAGCAATTCGTCCGCGCCTTTGCCGACTACGCCCTCATCGTGGGCGAATGCACCCGCTTCGACGCCCGCCTGATCAACGAAGCCGCCCGCGCCGGCGGTAAAGAATACGCCGAACTGTGCGCATTAGTCTACCGACAGGCTATCGCCGCCCATAAACTAGTGAAAGCCTCCAACGGCGACCTGCTCTTCCTCTCGAAGGAAAACTTCAGCAACGGCTCGATCGGCACCGTCGACGTATCCTACCCCTCGTCGCCCCTGTTTCTGCTCTACAACACCGAACTCTGCAAAGGACTGCTCAACCATATCTTCTACTACAGCGAAAGCGGGAAATGGAACAAGCCCTTCGCCGCCCACGACGTAGGCACCTACCCCATCGCCGACGGCCAAACCTACGGCGGCGACATGCCCGTCGAAGAAAGCGGAAATATGCTCCTGATGACCGCCGCCATCGCCCAGCGGGAAGGACATGCGCAGTATGCCCTCAAACACTGGGACGTGCTCACCGTATGGGCCGACTACCTGCTGGAAAACGGAATGGACCCCGAACACCAGCTGTGTACCGACGACTTTGCCGGCCATTTTGCGCACAACGCCAACCTCTCGATTAAGGCCATCCTCGCTATCGCCGCCTACGGCAAACTCGCCGCCATGCTCGATAAACCGGAAACAGCCAAAAAATATACCGCCCACGCCAAAGAAATGGCCAAAGAGTGGATCCAAATGGCCTACGACGGCGACCACTATCGCCTGACGTTCGACCAGCCCGGCTCGTGGAGCCAAAAATACAACCTGATTTGGAATAAACTCCTGTCGATGGACGTCTTCCCCGACGAAGTCGCCGCCACCGAACTGGCCTGGTATCTGACTAAACAAAATCCCTACGGACTGCCGCTCGACAACAGGGAAACCTATACCAAAGCCGACTGGATTGTCTGGACGGCGACGCTGTCCGACGACCCGGAAGTGTTTCAGGCGCTCATCCATCCCCTCTATTCCTTCGCCAACGAAACCCCCGACAGGGTGCCTCTGTCCGACTGGTACTATACCGACCGCCCCAATCAACGGGGCTTTCAGGCGCGGTCGGTCGTCGGCGGATTTTTTATTAAACTGCTGGAAAACGAACAGTGAAACGGCTTATCGTACGATTGAGCGCCGCCTGCGTCGCCCTGTGGGGACTGGCGGTCGCCTGCACCGACGGCCAACCGCCCTTGACGGACTACGTCAACCCGCTGCTGGGCACCGCCACCCTCTGGGATAGCGCCGACCTTGGGTATACGCCCACCCGACGGGCATGGGGCGCGGAAGTATTCCCGGGCGCGTCGCTGCCCAACGCTATGGTGCAGCTAAGCCCGGTAACCCTCTTCCGCAGCGGATCGGGATACCAGTATGAAGATACGGTGATCTACGCATTCACGCATACCAACAAAGGACACTGGAACCTCTGCCACGTGCCTCTGCTGCCGGTTACAGGCGCCGTGTCCCCCACCGACTACGCCTCGGCCTACAGCCATGCGAAGGAAGAGGCCAAAGCCGGCTATTACCGGGTGTTTCTGGAACGCTACGGCGTCGACGCCGAACTGACCGCCACCCTGCGATGCGCCTACCACCGCTACTCCTTCACAAACGGCGCCGAGAAAAAACTCCTCGCCGACCTCTCCGTCTCCAACGAGCGGGTGCGCGACCGGGCTATAGCGCAGGACGGCCAGCACGCCTTCGCGGGCTTCCAGCAAACCGGCGAGAAAATCTATTTCTACGCCGTCGCCAACCACGCGATCCTGTCGATCGACTCGCTGCGCGAGGGACGACGGGCGATCAGCATCGTCCGCTTCGCAAATGACGACAGCCGGGCGCCGCTGGAACTGAAAATCGGTTTTTCATTTGTCAGCATCGCGAATGCAAAAGAAAATCTGGCATTGGAGATTGCCGCGAAAACCTTTGCCGACGTGCGCCGCGAAGCCAGCGACACGTGGGAAGCGCTCCTGTCGAAAATACAGGTAGAAGGCGGCACCCTGCGCCAGCGGCAACTGTTCTACTCCTGCCTCTACCGGTCGTTTCTGTGGCCCGCCCTGCGCAGCGACGCCAACGGCGAATTTACCGACGCCTCCGGTACAGTGGTCAATAAAGGCTTCCGATACTATACCGACCCCTCCTTCTGGGACGACTACCGGAACAAACTCGTATTGCTGGGGATGCTCTCGCCTTCCGTCGCGGTCGACGTCATCCGCTCGATCACCGACAAGGGCGAGCATCGCGGCTTTATGCCTACGTTCTTTCATGGCGACCATGCGTCGGTGTTCGTCGCCGGCGCCTACCTGCGCGGCCTTCGGGGCTTCGACGTAGAACGCGCATACGCCCTGCTCCTGCGCAATGCTACGGTGGAAAGCCGTAGCCGCCCCCACCTGAACGAATATATGGAAAAAGGCTTCATCTCCGAACCCGACCTCGACCAGCCCGTAACCGAAACCGTGGCGAACGCCGGCGTAACGAAAACGCTGGAATATGCCTACGACGACTACGCCGTGGCGCTGCTTGCAAAAGCCCTGCACGATACGGCGAACTACCGGATGCTTATGGCGCGTACGACAAACTACAAAAACCTCTTCGACCCGACGACCGGCCTGATGAGGGGTCGATTAGCCAACGGCGACTGGATCCCGAAATTCGACCCATGTTACCCCTACTATGAATACATGTACCGCGAGGCCAACGCATGGCAGTCGTCATTCTTTGCGCCGCACGACGTCGAAGGGCTTATCGGCCTTTATCCAAGCCGGGACGATTTTGAACGGCAACTCGACTCCCTCTTTTCCATTCCATGGAAAGGCTACGAGGCGCACAACTTCACGTGTTTTATCGGGCAATACTGCCACGGCAACCAACCCGACCATAATTTCCCGTTCCTGTACTACTTTGTCGGCAAACAGGAGAAGTCGCAGGCTCTGCTCGACACCCTGCTCGACCATTTCTACGGCATGGGCGAGCACGGACTGGCGCTGGCCGGTATGGACGACGCCGGCGAAATGTCCGCATGGTATGTATTCAATGCCTTGGGCTTCTACCCCTTCTCGCCGGCCGACGCCGCCTACATCGTCAGCGTCCCCCTGTTCGACAAGGCGACCGTCGCCCTCGACGACCACGTCCGGTTTACGGTACGCAAGCAAACCACGGGGAAAAAAATACGGAGCATTACGTATAATAACCACCCATTGGATGGCTATTTTATTACCCACGACAAGCTGAAAGAAGGAAAAGAGTTAGTCGTCGAATGACGGTTCTACAGACCCGTTATCAACTCGCCGCTCATCAGGCGGAGGGTGATTTCCGACAGTTTGGCCTGATAGGTGGCGCTGAGTTGCCGCTCGACGGCCTCGAGGTAGTTCTTTTGATATTCGCGAAATTCGATGCCCGATAAGCCGCCCAGCTTGTAGCGGGACATGGCGGCGTCTAAGGTTTGATAGGCGGTTTCGACGCTCTCGGTTTCAAAATTTATCTTCAGCAGGTTTGTTTCATAGGTGTTATACACGAGCGCCAGTTCGCTTTGGATATTGTTTTCTATTTGCAGATAGCTCAGTTCGCTGCCCGTGACGGACAATTTGGCGTTCTGAATGCGCCGGCGGACGTCGAAACCGTCGAAGAGCGTCCACGACAACGAAAAACCCCAGTTAAATCCGCTCGACCGGTTGTAGGTTACGGCCGACGAGGGCGTTTCCGCCCAACTGTAATTGTAGCCCGTATTAAAGTTCAGCGTCGGATAGCGCAGGGCGCGGGCAATCTTCAGATCCTGTTCGGCGATGCATTTACCGAGGCGGGCGGCGGTCAGCGTGCTGTTATATTTCAGGGTGGCCTCGTAGAGTTGCTGGCGGTCGATTTTAGCCAGCAGCGAAATGCTGTCATAGACGTAGCCCTGATTGGTCAACGGCGCATTCATTAGCGTGTTCAAACGGATGTAGGCATTTTGCAGGGCTTCCTGTTGCGTCATCAGAACGGAGCTGTCGGCGTTGAAGTCGATTTTCGCCTGCCGCAAATCCAGCCCCGACGACGACCCCAGCGTGTACATTTCCATCGCTTGCTGGTAGCGTTCCTGCGACAGGGTCAGGGAATACTGCGCGGCGCTTAGCCGGTTGTTGAGGATAATAATATTATAGTATTCGTAACAGACTTGCGCAATCAGGTTTTCCATGGCAATTTTCACTTCCTGCTCGCTGACGTTTAGGGCTTCTTTCTGCTTGTGGTAGGTGGCAAACATGGCCAGCCCGTCGAAAAGCCGCCAGTTGAGCGCCACGCCGGCGTTCAGGTTATTGGCTTTGGCTTCGATGTCGGTTTGTTCGTTCGTCGTGGCCAGCGTGCGCGAGCCGACCGAATAAGCCTGATTTTGCGTGCCGCTGGCCGTTATACCGGGCATAAACGGCGTATAGGTAACATTATTTTCCGCGACATCCTTTTGGTTATGGACAATTTTAATGGCATAATTGTGGGCTACGGCCTGCTGGATACAGTCGTACAGCGGCATTGTTTGGGCGGCGGCGGCGATGGACAGGAAGACCGCGCCGGAAAAGAAGAATGTTTTCATCGTATATATTTAATCCGTTTTACTGCGTAAGAAGTGGCGAAACCGGTTGTTCATAGGCGCTCATAATACCGCTCCGGCAGGAATGGAACAAGCGCCCTGTCGGGCGCCCTCATTATGGCGCTACAAATTTACTAAAAAAATGGAGGAATAGCATGAGTAGAAAACGGAGTTAATGAAGTTAGAGTAGTTAGAGTAGTTAATGGAGTTAGGGAGGTGCGCCCCTTTCCACTCCGAAAGCGACCCTCTTTCAACTAATTCGTATCTTTGTAGCCATTTAATATAAATCGTATGCACCACTATACACAAACAGTCTTCTCGCCCCGTCGCTTTTTTGTTCGACGCGTGGCGTTGCGGATAGTAGCCGCATTTGCATTGCTGTGGGGCGTCCTTTTCCCGTGCGCGTTGCAGGCGGGGAGCCGGTCGCCCGACAAGGCGGCAGAGCAGGAATGGATAGCCGCCACCGTCCGTTTTGCCGTCGAACAAACCGACCGTATGCTGCAATCGCTCGACCCGGCCGCTACGCCCACCCAATATCCCCGGACAACGGATAAAAACGGACGTTTGACAACCGTCGGCATGCACGAGTGGACAAGCGGTTTTTTCCCCGGCGTCCTCTGGTACCTGTACGAACTGAGCGGCGACGACGCCTTGAAATCCCATGCCGAAGCATGGACGCAGACGCTTGAGCCGCTGAAAACCTATACGGCGACACACGATCTGGGGTTTATGCTATACAACAGTTTCGGCCACCGGCGGCGGCTGGCTGCCGGCGATACAGCCGCCGTCGACGCCGTTTTGTGGCAGGGCGCCCGGTCGCTCGCTTCCCGGTTTAACGATACGGTGCAGAGCCTGAAATCATGGCAGGGCGGACGCTCGTGGCACGGCTCGCAGTGGGCGTTCCCGGTGATTATCGACAATATGATGAATCTGGAACTGTTGATGTGGGCAGCCCGGAACGCGCCCGGTACGGACGAAGCCGACCGCTTCCGCCATATTGCCGCGGCGCATGCCGGTACGACTATCAAAAACCACCTGCGCCCCGACTACAGCTGCTATCACGTGGTAGATTACGACCCCGCCACAGGCCGCGTCCGCGAAAAAGGAACCGCGCAGGGATGGAGCGACCAGTCCACCTGGGCGCGCGGGCAGGCATGGGGCATTTACGGATTCACTATGATGTTCCGCGAAACCGGAGACCGCGCGTATCTGGAAACAGCCGAAAGAATGGCCGGCTTCTTTTTAACGCATCCCCGGCTTCCGGACGATAAAATTCCCTATTGGGATTTCAACGCGGGGCAACCGGGCTACACCCCCGTATGGCCCGACCGCACGCCGGCGCTGCCCCTGCCTCCCGACCGCTTTCCCGTAGCCCAATACCGCGATGCGTCGGCCGGCGCGATACTCGCGGCGGCGCTGTTTGAACTGTATACGTATACCGGCAACGAAGTCTTTCGGGCAGCGGCGACGGATATCCTCCACCGGCTGGCCTCCGACGACTACCGCGCAACCCCTGGCGAGAATGCCGGATTTCTCTTGAAACATGGCGTCGGCAGCATCCCGCACGGATCGGAGATCGACGTCCCCCTGATCTATGCCGACTACTACTTCCTCGAAGCCCTGCTCCGATACAAAAAACTGCTCGAACGCAGAACACCGCAGAGGGGTGATGAAGAATGGAGTTAATGGAGTTAGAGGAGTTAAAGTAGGGGCGTACGCCATGCGTCCGTATGAATAATGAGCCGTTGGCCGGAGACCATTTATCGCCCTGACGGGAAATGCGCTCCGCGGCGGCCATTCCTCTGTGTCCCTCTGTGCAACCTCCGTGTCCTCTGTGCAAGAAAAAAGGAACACAGAGGGGCACAGAGAACCACAGAGAGCCACAGAGCGCCGTTAGCGAACCATTGGCCGTAGGCCATCCATAGCAATAGAAAACGACGTCCACCATTCTCTCCCGTTGGCCGTAGGACATGAATCCCCTGACGGGGAATGGGCGGCGCGGGCGACCGCTCGTGCTATTGATATGAATGGCCTCCGGCCAACGCGCCCCCCGCAGGCAATTAACCATTAACCATTCACCATTAACCATTGAAAAGCGCCGCCCTTTTTTTCCTTCCTTACGCCCTCGTTTTTTGCACTTTCGGAATTTTCTCGTACCTTTGCATTACTTCTGATAATATACATTATCGGAAGTGAGCTTATAACAATAACAAAAACAGATGCTTGATATGACGACACAGAGGAAAGACGGAGTTCAAAAACAGACGGGGGACAGACAAAAAT
>JAIRMW010000130.1 GCA_031258415.1 Prevotellaceae bacterium | reverse complement strand
CTTCAATGGGGTCTAATCGGGCGGCGCGGATGGCGGGAATCAGGCCGGAGGCGATGCTGACACAGAAGCAGAGCGCCACGCCCAGCAGCATCCACGCCCAGGGGACGACGAACGAGGCGTGAATGAGGAGTGCAATGGCGTTGCCGACGATGACGCCTAATACGATCCCCAGCAGCCCGCCTAATTGCCCGATGACGATCGACTCAAACAGAAATTGCTCCCGGATGGTGCTCGAGCGAGCGCCTATTGCTTTGCGCGTGCCTATTTCGCGGGTGCGTTCGTTGACCGACACCAGCATGATGTTCATCAGCCCGACGGCGGCGCCAAACAGCGTGATAAGGCCGATGACGGCGGCCGCCAGCGTCGCCCATCCCATAAACTCCAGCATCATTTCGACCATGGCGTCGCTGCGTTCGATGTTGAAATCCGTTTCGTCGTACGACGATAGCCGGCGGATCAGGCGGAACAGGCCTTCGGCTTCTTCGATGGCGACGTCGGCCTGTTCGGGGTTCAGGGGGTTGATCTCCATGTAGAAGTTCTGTCGGGCGACGCCGAATACGTTCCGTGCGTTGCTCACCGGGATGACGACCCGGCGGTCGATGCTCCCGCCAAACGAGGAGCCTTTGGATTTCAGGGTACCGATGATCCGGTAGCGGTGGCCGGCCAGAATGATATATTCGTCTACCGGGTTTTTGTTTTTAAACAGGGTCCGGACTATGTCGTTTCCGATAAGGGCTACGAAAAGGGCATTGTCGACGTCGTAGGGCAGGAAGTTGCGACCGCGGTCGATTTCGAGGCCTTCGGCCAGCAGGTAGTCTTCATTGGTTCCTTCTACGCCGATATTGGGGTTGGTGCGTTCCGATTTGTATTTCACGGTCGCGCTGCCCGTAATCCATGTGTTGATGGCCACGGCGGCCGGAATGGCGTACTGCGCTCTAAATTCCTTTGCCTGCTGGTAGGTGATATGGGCGTGGCTGCGGGAGCGGGTACGTTTGTTCATCAGCTGGACGGTCTGTCCCCTGCTTTGGATGGTAAACGTATTTGTCCCCATATCGTTAAAACTGGTGGCGATGGAGCCTTTGATCGCATCGACGGCCGTCAGGATGCCGACGAGCGACAGGATGCCGATGGCGATAATCAGGATGGTCAGGCCGGTGCGAAGGCGGTTGGTGCGTACCGCCGTAAGCGATACATTGATGTTTTCACGCAGGAGGGCTGTTGCTTTCATTGGGGTGCCTGTTATAGATAATAAGTGTCCGTTTTATTTCATTCGGTATTGTTCCGGCCGGCGGAACCCCGCCAGCCATTCCCGGACGTCCATAGCCTGTTTGCCGGCAGGCTGGAGACGGGCGATGGCGATCCATCCGTCGCCGCACGCGACTTTCAGCGATCGTTGGCCGTCGGTGCAAAGCGTGCCGGGGGCGAGGTTGTGCGCCGCCTGTTCGCGCGAGGCCGCCAGTATTTTGAGCGGCGTCGCGGCGCCCGTTTCGCGGTGTTGCAGTTCGGCTGTAGCGGCGGGCGAGGGCGCGAGGCCGCGTATCCGGTTATAGATTGTCTCGACCGGGTTATGCCAGTCGATGCGCCGGGTTTCGCCGGTAATTTTCGGCGCCGTTTTCCGGTCCGCTTCCGGGAGGTCGGGTTGCGGCAGGGGCTGCACGGTACGGTTGGCGATGGCGTCGACGGTTCGGAGCACTAATTGCGCGCCCATGGTCATCAGGCGGTCGTGCAGTTGGCCGGCGTTTTCGTCGTCGGCGATGGCGGTGGCTTCGCTAAATATCAGGCGCCCCGTGTCCATATTCCGGTCGATAAAGAAGGTGGTTACGCCGGTTTCCTTTTCGCCGTTCATAATCGCCCGGTTGATGGGGGCGGCGCCCCGGTAGTGCGGCAGGAGCGAGGCGTGGAGGTTGAACGTGCCGCAGGGCGGGAGGGAGAAGACGGCTTCGGGCAGCATTCGGAAGGCGACGACGACAAACAGGTCGGCGCGCCATGCGCGGAGGCGTTGGAGGAAGTCGTCGTCGCGCAGGCGTTCGGGTTGCGCCAGCGGGAGGCGGCGGTCGAGGGCAAACGTTTTCACGGGCGGGGCTTGCAGCCGGCGTCCCCGGCCGGCCGGGCGGTCGGGGGCGGTTACTACGCCCGCCACGCGGTAGCCGCCGTCGAGCAGCGCCCGGAGCGGGGCTACGGCAAATTCGGGCGTGCCCATATATACGATACGAAGCGGCATGGCGGAGCGGGTTTAAGGGGTGGTCGGGGGCGTGGGAAGGCCGGTTTTTTTCCGGCGTCGTTTCTTGAAAATCGCCCGGAACACGGCGGCGTACTTATCGGCGTTCAGCAGCGAGGAGTCGGTCGTCGCTTTATAGGTCAGGAAAATGCCGATGGGCAGCAGGACGCACGACGAGATCCACGTACCGAAGGTCGGGTCCCATGCGCCGTCGCGCGAGAGCCGCCGTCCGGTGATGTCGATCACCCAATAGATAATGAAAAAGAAGATCGACACGACGGTGGGCATCCCCAGCCCGCCTTTGCGGATGATGGCGCCCAGCGGCGCTCCGATAAAGAAAAAGATCAGGCAGGCGATCGACAGGGCGAACTTGCTGTGCCATTCGATGCGCATCCGCCGGAACGAGTAGTGGCTTTGTTCCTGCTCGGCCGTAAACGTCGCGATTTGCGCCAGCATCCGGTCGGTGCCGATTTTGGCCTGCTGGGCGGCCTTCAGCTGTTTTTCGACCGGCCACGCCCGGTAGATCGAATCGACCGGCGCGGTATAGACGTATTTGCCGGCCGCCGTCGAGTCCAACTCAAAGAGGCGGGGGATGAAGCTCATCCGAAAGAGCGACTGCACAAACCGCTCGCGGTTGCCCGCCAGCAGCGACCGGAGCGAATCGCGCAGGAACGAAAGGCGCACGATATTGAGGGTTTGGGCGTCGTCGCGGAACCGCGAGCCGTCGCTGCGTTTAAAGTCGTAGCCTTCGAGCGGCACCAGCACGACCTGCTCGTTGAATCGCCGCCGCTGAAACGGGAAGGCCGTATCGGCTTTCGAGCGCCGCTCGCCTTCCTCGTACGTCTCTCCGTTATACAGCGTAAACACCACATGCTGCTTGTTTTGCGTCAAGCGGATATAGCCCGAGTCGGCGAGCGTTACGTTCGTATTGCCTTTTTTGGCGCGGTGGTCGTAGAACATAATGTCGCGCATCAGCCCGCTCTTTTCGTCCTGCCGGTTGACGAAGAGCGTAATATTTTCAATCCCGTTGTAGAACACGCCGGCGGGGATTTTAATCTCCTCCCGCTTCTGTTTAATATCGTACAGCGTCGTCCGAATGCGGAAATTGGCATACGGGATCAGGTTGTTGGCCGCGAAGAAGGCGCCAACACTGATGACCACCGAAAGCACCATCAGCGGGCGCAGGATGCGCTGTAGCGGGACGCCGGTGGCCTTCATCGCCAGCAGCTCGTTGTTTTCCCCAAAGCTGCCCATCGTCATGATCGACGACAGCATCGTCGACAGCGGCAGCGCCAGCGGAACAAACGACGCCAGCGCCCAGAAGACAAACTCGCAGACGACGCCTACCGACAGCCCTTTGCCTATCAACTCGTCGATATAGACCCACAGGAACTGGAGCAACAGCACGAAGAGGACGATGAAGAACGTCAGCGCCATCGGGCCAAAATAGGCTTTAAGTATGAATTTATCTAATATTCTCACGACTGCTTTATTTTACTATACTTGCGTCGCGCAAAGGTACGAATAATTTTATTTCCCGTACGGGAAATGCCCTCCGTGCGGGCCAATGAACAATGAATAATGAATAATAAACAATTGGCCTGCGGGCCATCCATCGCAATAGAAAACGACACGCTCCCCCTCCTCAACCATTGGCCGTAGGCCATGAATCCCCTGACGGGGAATGGGCTTCGCGGGCGCCTATGCTATTGATATGAATGGCCTCCGGCCAACGTTACCCCTCCGCCGGCGGAGGACAGCGACAAGCGCGGCCTGCGTCGGGGCACGGCGCCCAAAAAGGGGGAATGGGGCGCGACGCCCGCGTTTATCCATTCTCCCTCGGGGGAACGGATGTTTTCGGTCGCGTTTGCCCGTTCCCAAAAGGGGAAACCGATTTTCACGCCCGTTTTTGCCCGTTCCCAAAAGGGGAACGGATGTTTTCGGTCGTCGTCATCCATTCCCAAAAGGGGAACGGATAAAATAGCGTTGCTTCGTCCATTCCCGAATGGGGAACGGACGAAGCAGGGCGGCAGGGGGCATGGCGGAAAAAGCGGACGGGGCGCGGCGTCTCAGCGCGTCGCGTCGCGCAGGGTCGCACGCAGCAACTCGTCGGACGCGATATGGGGGAGGGTTACCGTCAGGTCGGGGGTGCGTTGCATTTCGCGGCGGATGGCGGCGATGGCGCCGTCGTTGCGCGCCCAGCTGCGGCGGGCGACGCCGTTGTTGACGTCCCAGAACAACATGCTCCGCAGCCGCCGGTCGGCGTCGTCGCTGCCGTCGAGCGTCAGCCCGAAGCCGCCGTTGATGGCCTCGCCCCATCCTACGCCGCCGCCGTTGTGGATCGAGACCCAGGTGGCGCCGCGAAAGGCGTCGCCAATGACGTTCTGGACGGCCATATCGGCCGTAAAGCGCGAGCCGTCGTCGATGTTGGATGTTTCGCGGTAGGGCGAGTCGGTGCCCGACACGTCGTGATGGTCGCGCCCGATGACCACCGGGGCGCTGACGTCGCCGGCGCGGATGGCCGCGTTGATGCGCTCGGCAATCCGAATGCGGCCTTCGCTGTCGGCATACAGGATGCGGGCCTGCGAGCCGACGACAAGGCGGTTGCCGGGCGCTTCGCGAATCCATTTTATATTGTCTTCCAGTTGCGGGCGGATGGCGTCGGGGGCGGTGCGGTAGAGGTCTTCCAGCACGTCGAGCGCAATCCGGTCGGTAACCGCCAGATCGGAGGCCTTGCCCGAGGTGCATACCCAGCGGTAGGGGCCAAATCCGTAGTCGAAGAACAGCGGCCCGATGACGTCCTGCACGTACGACCGGTAGGCGAAGCGTCCGTCGGGCGTCAGCACGTCGGCCCCGGCGCGGGCGGCTTCGAGGAGAAAGGCGTTGCCGTAGTCGAAAAAGTACATGCCGCGTGCCGTCAGCGCGTTGATGGCCGCCGCCTGCCGGCGCAGCGAGGCTTCGACCTGCTGCCTGAACGCCGAAGGGTCGTCGGCCAGCAGGCGGTTGGCGTCGTCGAACGACAGGCCGACCGGGTAGTAGCCGCCGGCCCACGGGTTGTGCAGCGAGGTCTGGTCGCTCCCGACGTCGGGGCGGAGGCCTTCCTGCGCCAGCCGTTCCCAGAGATCGACGACGTTGCCCTGATAGGCGATCGACGTGGCCTCCCCGCGGGTCGTCGCCTCGACCATACGCGGGATAAGGCGGTCGAGGTCGGTGAATACCTCGTTGACCCACCCCTGTGCATAGCGGGTCTGCACCGCCTTCGGGTTGATCTCGGCGACCACGCCGACGACGCCCGCGACGACGGCCGCCTTCGGCTGCGCCCCCGACATGCCGCCAAGCCCGCTGCTGACAAACAGCTTCCCCGCCGCCGCCGCGCCGGGCTTCGTTACGCGACGCACGGCGTTGAGCAGCGTAATCGTGGTGCCGTGGACAATCCCCTGCGGCCCGATGTACATAAACGAGCCCGCCGTCATTTGTCCGTATTGCGACACGCCAAGCGCGTTAAACGTCTCCCAGTGGTCTTTCGACGAATAGTTGGGCACGACCATGCCGTTGCTGATGACCACGCGCGGCGCGTCCCTGTGCGACGGGAACAGTCCCAGCGGATGCCCCGACGAGAGCGCCAGCGTCTGCTCGTCGGTCATCGTCGCGAGGTAGCGCATCGTCAGCAGGTACTGCGCCCAATGCTGAAATACCGCCCCGTTGCCGCCGTAGGTAATCAGTTCGTGCGGATGCTGCGCCACCGCCTCGTCGAGGTTGTTGCTCAGCATGTGCATAATCGTCGCCGCCTGCAACGAACGATGCGGATAATCGTATACCGGACGCGCATAGATCCGGTAATCGGGACGGAACCGGTACATGTAGATCCGCCCGAAGGTCTCCAGCTCGCGGTAGAACTCCGGCGCCAGCGTCGCATGATGCCGCGCCGGAAAATAGCGCAACGCGTTCTTCAGCGCCAGTATTTTTTCGTCGTCCGTTAAAATCGCTTTCCGCTTCGGGGCATGGTTGATCGCCGGGTCATACGCCTTCGGCGCCGGCAACTCGTCGGGGATCCCCTGTAATAAAAGTTGTTGAAATTGCGTTGTGTCCATACATTCTGTTTAATCTTATACAAATTTACATGAAAACTTTAAATGTACATACAGGCGGATAAAAATTTATTTAATGGTGAATGGTTAGTGGTTAATGATTAATCAAAAATCGTACGTTGTTTCATTGGTCGGTTTGCGAACGATAAAAGACCGAAGGACTCCATGTAAATACCCCCCCAGTGAAGCGAAGCGACTGGGGGTTATTTGCACGCCTCGCCCGCCGATTTATGGAATTTTGAACCGAACCGGCTCTATATCGTAAAACAAAAAATAAACCCCAGTAAAAAAACACCAGTATGAAAAAAATGATTTTCCTCTTAATCGGTCTTGGCGCCAGCCTCACATCCGTAAATGCGCAGCAATGGCAGATATCGGGACAGGTCGACGACGAATTTGGGCCGCTGGCCGGCGTGAAGATCACGGTAGAACCCGCCGCCGCCACCACCTTTACCGACACGAACGGCCGCTATACCATCGCGGCGTCGCCCGACGCGACCCTGATTTTTTCGTTTATCGGCATGCAAACACAGCGCATCGCCGTCAACGGCCGGACGACCATCGACGTCGTCATGCAGCCCGACGCGATCGCGCTGGATGAAGTCGTCGTCGTCGGCTACGGCGTCCGGCACAAGACCGATCACGTGGGCGCGACAAGGGCTGTCAGCGAGAGGGCAGCGTCCAAGTCGTCGGCGCGCTTCTCGCCACAGATCGCCGGCGGGGTGCACATCCGGGGACGCGCAAGGCCCCTCCGCCACAGGCCGCAACCTCTCCCCGGACACCCGTCCTACGACGGGCAGGACAATGAGGAGTACGAAACGTTTGTCGAAAACAAATTCGTATCGCCCCTCAAAGAGCCGCTCTCTACCTTCTCGGCCGACGTCGACGGCGCGTCGTATGCCAACATGCGCCGGTACATCAACCAAGGACAGACGCCGCCCCGCGACGGAATCCGAATAGAAGAACTGATCAACTATTTCTCCTGCCACTACCCGCCCCCCACGGGCGACGACCCCCTGTCGATAACGGCCGAAGCCGGCGTCTGTCCGTGGAACACCGCCCACCGGCTGGTGCGCATCGGCGTCAAGGCAAAAGAAATCGCCGACGAGCAACTGCCGGCCTCCAATTTAGTCTTTTTGATAGACGTCTCCGGTTCGATGGAAGGGCCGATGCGCTTGGACTTGGTAAAATCGTCGCTCAAGCTGCTGGCGAATAATCTGCGAGCCAAAGACCGGGTCGCGATCGTGGTCTACGCCGGCAACGCCGGCGAGGTGCTGCCCTCGACGCCCGGCGACGCCCGGCAAACGATATGCGCCGCCTTAGACAACCTGTCGGCCGGCGGCTCTACGGCCGGCGGCGCAGGGATCAAATTAGCCTACAAAATCGCCCGGCAGCATTTTATTCCCCAGGGCAACAACCGCATTATCCTGTGCACCGACGGCGATTTTAACGTAGGCGTTTCCAGTCAGGAAGGGCTGGAAAAACTAATCGAAGACGAACGCAAAAGCGGCGTCTTCCTCACCGTCTTGGGATACGGCATGGGCAACTATAAAGACCGTACCATGCAGACGCTGGCGCAAAAAGGCAACGGCAATCATGCGTATATCGACAATCTACAGGAAGCCAATAAAGCGCTCGTCGAAGAATTTGGCAGCACGCTATATACCGTCGCCAAAGACGTCAAACTGCAAGTCGAATTTAACCCGGCCAAAGTGCAGGCCTATCGCCTGATTGGCTACGAAACACGCCGGCTGAACGCCGAAGATTTTAACGACGACTCCAAAGACGCCGGCGAAATGGGCGCCGGACATACGGTTACCGCCCTGTACGAAGTAGTCCCGGCGGGCGTAGAAGCCCGCTACCCCGGCTACCTCGACGACCTCAAATACCAGAAAAACGACGCGCCTCAACCCGTTCTAACATCGTCGCCGGACATGCTTACGGTCAAAATCCGCTATAAAAACCCCGATAAAAACGTCAGTAAAAAAATAGAACAGCCCTTGGCCGATGCGGTTTCCGACGTCCCTTCCGACGACTTCCGGTTTACCGCCGCCGTCGCGATGTTCGGGCACCTGTTGCGCGACTCGGCCTACAAAGGCCATGCCTCCTGTCGGGACGTAATCGAACTGGCGCAATCGGGAGTAGGCTCCGACCCGTCGGGCTACCGCCATGAATTTATACGCTTAGTCAAGATATTCGATCGCCTGACAAAGAACTGACCGTAGAACCTGTCGGAAACTAACGAAACAGGTACGGAACGCCGCCACGTAAGCCGTACTTTGACAAAAAAAGCGGGAACGTCGCCTAAAACAGGACGACGTTTCCGCTTTTTAGCTCTCGCCACTGCGCGAAACGCGACAACATGGCCGCCGGCGAAGAAGCAGCGGAGCCGTTAACGCGCATGCACCCTACCCATTCGTAGGGTATGCACGCTCAAAAATACCTGCAAATAAGGATTGACGGCATGAGTTATAGCGCGTACCTTTGCATTTCACAACTAAATATATTGTATCGAAATGGACACTAAAATCAAAACGGCCTTTTATTGGCTTCTGTTGGGGAACTCTGCGTTTCGCAGATTTCCGACAGGGTGTCTTATTTCCATCGGGCTGTTATGCCCCCTGTCGTCGCAGGCGTCCGGCGACCGGAACAACGACGCCAACATCAACGGCCATGCCATTGACGCAAAAACGCTGGAGCATCTTCCCTTCGTGTCTATCGTCTTAAAGGGGACTACGATTGGCATTGCGACAGATGCTACCGGCCATTATTTCCTGAAAGACCTGCCCTTTGGCGAATTTACGCTGGCTGCATCGTATGTCGGGTATAAAACCGCAGAGAAAAAGGTCAAAATAGAAGCGCATAAAACGATGGAAATAAATTTTGAACTTGAAGAAGAACTCCTGTCGCT
>JAIRMW010000122.1 GCA_031258415.1 Prevotellaceae bacterium | reverse complement strand
ATGATTAATGGTTAATGGCCGGCGGCGGCGGCGTGCGGAGCGCATGTATGGCTATGACGAAAGGCGGCGGCGGCGTGCGGAGCGGAGGCCGCGCACTCGCAAACGCGCCGGACATCTCTTGCTGCGTAAGGGCTCTCGGAACGTTTTATACCATAGTTATAAGAAAGTATATACATGCTTGCTGACCTTATTAGGCTACAAAGATACTAAAATTAGTTGTAATTAGGCGCCGGAGATGAAATTTTTTTTTATTTTCAAAAATAGTTGTACCTTTGTCGCGCAATCGTGGAAAGATTTGGCTGCTTGCAACCACTGAAAAAAATGCTAAAAGGATCGCCGAACGTTTCTGTTCACCCGTTTCTACCCGTTTTTTTTCAGCGCTCCCAACCCTCCGGTCGTTCCTCCGTTGCAGCGACGGCGACGCGCACGGCGACGCCCGACAAGGACGAATAAACCAATTAAATAATAGATAGTATGAGTCATTCTCTTTTTACTTCAGAAGCGGTGTCGGAAGGACACCCCGACAAGGTAGCCGATCAGATTTCGGACGCTATTTTGGACGCTTTTTTACGCCAGGACCCCGAGTCGAAGGTGGCCTGCGAGACGTTTGTAACGACCGGCCTGACGGTGGTGGGCGGCGAGGTGCGGACGCGCGGGTACGTCGATGTGCAGGAGGTCGTCCGGCGGGTGATCAACCGGATCGGCTATAATAAGGCCGAGTATAAGTTCGACGGCGACTCGTGCGGCGTGCTCTCGGCGATCCACGAGCAGTCGGCGGATATCAATCAGGGCGTCGTGCGCAGCGACCCCGATGAGCAGGGCGCCGGCGATCAGGGGATGGTGTTCGGGTATGCGACCAATGAGACGGACGAGTATATGCCGCTGCCGTTGGTGCTTTCGCAAATCACGCTGCAGGAGCTGGCGGCGATCCGTCGCGGCGGTCGCCAAATGACGTACCTGCGCCCCGATTCGAAATCGCAGTTTACGGTGGAGTACGACGAGCGCAACCGGCCGGTGCGGATTCATACGATCGTCGTATCGACGCAGCACGACGAGTTCGTCGGCGAGGCGGCGATGCAGGAGCAAATTCGCCGCGACGTTCGTGAAATTCTTCTGCCGCGCGTTGTGCAGCGGTTGCCCGCGCGTCTGCGCAGTCTTTTCGACGACCGGTATATTTTGCACGTCAACCCTACCGGGAAATTTGTGATTGGCGGGCCGCACGGCGATACGGGGCTGACGGGGCGCAAGATTATCGTCGACACCTACGGCGGTCGCGGCGCTCACGGCGGCGGCGCGTTCTCGGGCAAGGACGCCAGCAAGGTCGATCGCTCGGCGGCCTACGCGGCGCGGCATATCGCCAAGAACCTTGTGGCGGCGGGCGTGGCCGACGAGGCGCTGGTGCAGGTGGCCTACGCCATCGGGATCGCCCGTCCGGTCAGTATCTTTGTCGATACGCGGGGGACGTCGAACGTGCCCTTCAGCGACGCCGAACTGGGCGAGAAGGTCGGCGAGTTGTTCGACCTCCGTCCGGCGAAGATCATCGAACGCTTCGGACTGAAATACCCGGTGTTTGAACGGACGGCGGCCTATGGACATTTCGGCCGCGACTGCGTCAAAGAAACCGTTACGCTGCACTACGACAACCGGACGACGACCCAAGAAGTGGTCTTCTTCGCATGGGAACAGTTGGACGCCGTAGCGACGATAAAAAAAGCGCTCAGGCTGGAGTAATATTTTATGATTATCTTTGTCGAAAGATTAATCATACGAATGACTCCAGCATGAAACACCCGTCCCTGCTCTTACTGCTGCTGCTCGTCGCGGCAGGCGGCGCCTCCTGCGTCTCGAACCGGCAATATCGATCGCTGCAAAGCGACTACCGGCGCCTGCTTGGCGATCGCTCGACGCTCAACGACCGCGTCAATGCGCTCGCCGCCGAGAACGCCGCCCTGACGCGCCGCCTACAGACGCTGGAGCAAACCGCCGCCGCCTTCCAATCCCTCACGACCGAGCACGACGCGCTGCAACAACAACTCGCCGAGCAGCAAACGCTGATGGAGGGCCTCCGCCGCGACCGCGATCGCGAAATGGGCTCGCTCAACGTCCAACTGCAACGCGACCGCGAGGCGCTTCAAGCGAAAGAAGACGAACTCGTCGAACGCAGCCGGCAACAGGAACAGCTACAGCAGGAACTCGCCGAACGCAGCCGCGCGCTGGAACAGCTGCGGCGCGAAATGGACGCGCACCATCAACGCCTCGCCGAATTAGAAGCCGCCCTGCGCAAAAAAGATTCGACGGTCAACGCCCTGCGGCGCCGCGTCGCCGACGCCCTGCCGGGCTTCGAGGGAAAAGGCCTGACGGTGTACAGTAAAAACGGCAAGGTCTACGTCTCGATGGAAGACCGTCTCCTGTTCCGGTCGGGCAGCTACCGGATCGAGCCGAAAGGCGCCGACGCCATCGGGGAACTGGCAAAAGTGCTGGCGCAAAATCCGGCCATCCACGTGCTGATAGAAGGCCATACCGACGACGTCGCCTACCGCAGCGGCGGCGACTTGCAAGACAATTGGGATTTGAGCGTCAAACGCGCGACGACCGTCGTCCGCGCCCTGCTGCACGACGCCGCCATCGACCCGGTGCGGATCACGGCAGCCGGACGCAGCGAATACGTCCCCCTCGACGACGCCCCCACCGCCGAAGCCCGCCAGAAAAACCGGCGGATAGAAATCATCCTGACGCCCAAACTCGACGAACTGCTCGACCTGATCGAATAACCGCCCCGCGCCTCGCCGCCCCACGGCGAAACGCGGGCCTCCTGCACGACGCCCTTCATGATGCAATATACAACGACTATCTATATACTTTAAAAAATAAACGCCCCCATGGATTCACCTTTCATCTTTTCGCGCGAAGTAGTCAACGACGCCTTTGTAGGACGGCGCGAGGAACTGTCGTGGCTCGCGTCGAACCTGTCGAACAAAGAGAACACCGTCCTGATAGCCCCCGCCGGCTACGGCAAAAAGTCGCTGGTGCGAAACGCCTTCATACAGGCGCGGAAGCAAACGGAGTTTAAACTCTGCACCTGCCACCTGTTTAACATCCGCGACGAATACGCCTTCTATACCACCCTGACGCACGAACTCCTCAGCGCCGCCTGCGATACGGCCGACGAATGGACGTCCGTCGCCGACCGGCTGCTGCCGCTCACCCAACCGCAGATTGTGGTCAACGAACGAAAGCCAAACAGCATCCAAATCCTGTTCGACCGGCAGCGCCTGCTGGCCAACGCCGGCGAAGTGCTGCAACTCGCCGAACGATTGGCCGAACAACAGCGCCAGCCCTTTATCGTCTGGATAAACGACTTTCAGGAAATCGCCGACTTCGACGACGCCGAGAGCTTCCAGAAACGCCTCCTCGCCCAGTGGAAAAACCATCATCTGGTCGGCTACCTGCTGTGCGGAAACAAAGTGAATGCGATGAACCGGCTGTTTGCCGAAAAAGCCCCGTTCTACCACTTTGCCGAACAAATCCCGCTGGAACCGGTAGAAGAAAAACTGCTCGTCGACTACATTATCCGGTCGTTCTCCAAAAGCGGACGGGTGATCGCCAAAGAATTTGCCGAAGCAATCTGGCGTACGACCAACGGCTACCCCTACTATACCCAACAGTTCGCCCACCTGTGCTGGGCACATACGCAGGGCTTCGTCAACGACGCCATGATGGACGGCGCGACAAGCGAACTAATGAACTACAACGACCGCCACTTCCGCTCATTAGTCGACGGCCTCACCACGCCGCAAACCAACTACCTCCGCGCGATGATCGAGGGCATCGACCGCTTCAGCTCGTCCGAAGTGATTAGCCGCTACGAACTCAACTCGTCGGCCAATATCACCCGGGTGCGCGGGGCGCTGGAGAAAAAAGAGATCATTCGCTTTGTGCGCAACAAACCCCTCTTCCTCGACCCGGTATTCGAGCTGTGGATGAAAAAATGCTTCTTCGACGCCGGATAAACACCCGTCTCGCATACGGACATGAGCGCGCTAAAAATAAAAGACTGGAACCCGGCCGACCGACCGCGTGAAAAACTGCTGGCCGGCGGCGCCGCCGCCCTCACCGACGCCGAACTGATCGCCATCCTGCTCCGCTCGGGCGCCGCCGCCGAAACAGCGGTAGAAGTCGCGCAGCGAGTACTGGCGCTCGCCAACCACAACCTCCGTGAATTAGGAAAAGTAGACTACGCCCGGCTGAAAAAAATCAAAGGCATCGGCGACGCCAAAGCCGTTACGCTGCTCGCCGCTCTGGAATTAGGCCGGCGACGGGCGGCTACCGACGCGGAACGGAAAACGACGATCCGCTCGGCCGCCGACGTAGTCGCCTGTATGGGGCCGCGACTCGCCGACCTGCCGCACGAGGAACTGTGGAGCCTCCTGCTCAACCGCGCCAACCAAGTGCTGGAAAAATGTAAGATCAGTCAGGGCGGGCTGCACGCCACCGTAACCGACGTCCGCCTGATCCTGAAACCGGCGATTGAAAAAGTAGCCGCCGGGCTGGTGCTCGTCCACAACCACCCCTCTGCCAACCCCACGCCAAGCCCCGACGACCGGCTCCTGACCGAGCGCGTGAAGAAAGCCGCCGAACTATTCGACATTCGCATCATAGACCACGTTATTGTGGCCGGCAACGACTATTACAGCTTTGCCGAACAGGGCGCAGTCTGACGCCAAACGGCATTATTCATTGCTCATGCGAATCAGCCGTTGAAAAATAAGCTAAATAAACCGGACATTGTTCATTGCCCGTAGGGCATCAACAGAACCATTAACAGATATCCCCTGACGGGGAAACGGGGTGCTCGGCGTTCGGTTGTCTATTGCGATTATTGTCCTGCGGACAAAGGCGCAACGTAAATCATCATTCATTTTTAACGGCTGATTCGCATCGCCAATTGTTCATTGATCATTATTCATTGCCCTGCGCTTGCTACAGGCGTTCCAGTTCTACGGTAAAATGCCTCATCAGTTCGGCTTCTTTGGTAATGCGGACGCCTCGGGGGATCTGTTCGCGGCGGTCGTGGACGTTCTTCAGGGCGGCGGCGACGACGTCCATGTGATTGTTGGTATATACGCGTCGCGGGATAGCGAGGCGCAGCAGGTCGAGCCCGCCGAAGCGGTTCTCGCGGGTCAGCGGGTCGCGGTCGGCCAGCAGGTAGCCGATTTCGCAGCCGCGGATACCGGCTTCGAGGTACAGTTCGATGGTTAGCGTCTGCGCAGGGAACTCTTCTTTCGGTACATGGGTCAGGATTTTCGGGGCGTCGACAAAGATGGCATGTCCGCCCGCCGGACGTTGATAGGGCACGCCGTATTCATCTAATTTTTTGCCTAAGTATGCGACCTGCTTGATCCGTGTAGCGAGATTGTCGAACTCCGTATTTTCATCCAGTCCGACGGCCAGGGCGGCCATATCGCGTCCGGCCATTCCGCCGTAGGTCAAATAGCCTTCAAACTGGATACAGAATGTCCGTGCGCCTTCGTACCAGTCGCGGTTGCGGGTGGCGATAAAGCCGCCGATATTGACGATCGCATCCTTTTTCGCGCTCATGGTCATGCCGTCGGCCAGCGAGAACATCTCGAGCGTAATCTCCTTGATCGTCCGGTCGGCGTATTCCTCTTCCCGGGTTTTGATAAAGTAGGCATTTTCGGCAAACCGCGCCCCGTCGATCAATATCGGCTTCCGGTAGCGGTCGGCAATCCGGCGCACCGCCCGCAGATTGGCCATCGACACCGGCTGTCCGCCGGCGGTGTTGTTCGTTACGGTGATAATAATAAACGGCACCCGGTCGGCGTGTTTTGCCAGCATGTCTTCCAATTTTGCCGGGTCGACGTTGCCTTTGAACGGGTGTTCGAGTTGCGTATCCTTCGCCTCGTCGATTGTGCAGTCTATCGCTTCGGCGCGGCGGGCTTCGATATGTCCTTTGGTGGTATCGAAATGCGAGTTGCCCGGCACCATATCGCCGGCTTTCACCAAATAGGAGAACAGGACATTCTCGGCCGCCCGTCCCTGATGGGTGGGGAGCACATACTCGAACCCGGTAATCCGCGTAACGGCGTCCTTAAAGTCATAAAAAGAGCGCGCGCCGGCATAGCTTTCGTCGCCTGCCATGATGGCGGCCCACTGGCGGTCGCTCATGGCGCCGGTGCCGGAGTCGGTCAGCAAGTCGATAAATACTTGATCGGCATTCAACAAAAAGACATTATAATGCGCTTCTTTAATCCATTCTTCGCGCTCTTTGCGCGTGCTGCTGCGGATAGGCTCGACCATTTTGATCTTAAATGATTCGGCAAAGGGTATTTTCATAAAAACAGTATTTTTAATAATTTGTCGTAAATATATATGTATATAAAAAAAGAACCGGCCTGCACGGAAAGATACAAATATACTGCCTTTTTTGCAGATTGGCAAACAGGCGGCGGCGCGGCGGGGGCGTTATGGCTGGTTTATACCCCTTGCGGGGGACGACGCGGCAGGGCGGAAAGAGGCGGCGGGAGGCTATAATACTACGCCGGCAGGTACAGTTTATGGCTCCGCATATATTCACAGACCGCTGCCGGGGTAAAACAGGCGACGTCTTTACCGTCGGCCACCGCCTGCCGGATAAACGTAGAGCTGATTTCGATACGGGGCGCGTCGGTAAACCGGAGGAGGGGGTATCGGGCGGGGCGTTCGGGCAAGTCGAACCCGAAGCGGGGATAAACCAGTATCCGGTACTCGGCGCAGAGCCTGTCGGCGTCTTTCCATTGGGGCATCTGGCGCCAGTTGTCCGACCCGATAAGAAGCGCAAAGCGTCGCTGCGGATAGCATTCGCGCAAAGCGTCGAGCGTATGGATCGTATAGGTCGGCGACGGCAATAAAAACTCAATATCACACACGTGGAACGCCGGATAGGGCTTCACCGCCAGTTGCGTCATCGCCAGACGGTGTGTAGCTGCCGCCAGCGCCTGCGGCGACTTTGTCGGGTTCTGCGGCGTAACCACAAACCAGATTTCATCTAATGCCTGAAACGAACGCATATAGTTTGCGATTAGCAGATGCCCCGTATGCACCGGATTGAACGAACCGAAAAATAATCCTGTTTGCTTCATTGCTGTCCTCTTTTTTACTGCGTACGACCCGGACGCCGGGTTGCGCCGCCGCGTACGGCCCCTGTCCGGCAGCCGGCGTCCATAATCCGTCGTGCATCATCTCCGCAGTCTGATTCTTAAAAATTTTTGACAAATTTACATGAAAATTTAAAATGTACACACAGCCGAATAAAAATGGGGCCGACGGCGAGCCGTTGAACGTTGGCCGCAGGCCATTCATAGCCATAGAAAACCCTCAACCCGGAGGGTTGAATCAACTACCCCCGACGAGACGAAGCGATTGGAGGATCATTCAACCCGAAGGGTTGAGCGAATGTCGGCGTGTCCGCTCTCCCCAACAAAAACGGGAGGCGGCGGCCATGAGGATAACGCAGATTGATTTGTTTTTCATGGCATGTAAATGTAAATAGTATTTTCACCATGTATAGCCGTTCTTCTGTAGCCACTCCTGCGCATCCTCGTGCCCCAACCGTGCCGCCTGCCGGTAATTTTTAATTTGTTCCTTTCTATTCCCTAAACCATAGTAGGCAATACCCAGGTTATAGTATGCGTAGACATAGTTCGGGTCAATGGCAATGGCTTTCTGATAGCAGCGGATGGCTTCGCCGTAGTCCTCTAACTTATAGTAGGCGTTTCCCATATTAATGTATGCGTCGGCATAATTCGGGTCGATGGCGATGGCTTTCTGGTAGCAGCGGATGGCTTCGCGGGAGTCCTTTAACTTATAGTAGGCAATTCCCATGTTATCGTATGCCTTGGCAAAGTTCGGGTCAATGGCAATGGCTTTCTGGTAGCACCGGATGGCTTCGTGGGAGTCCTTTAACTTATAGTAGGCAATTCCCATGTTATCGTATGCGGCGGCAAGGTTCGGGTCGATGGCGATGACTTTTTCGTAGCAGCGGATGGCTTCGCCGTAGTCCTCTAAATTACCGTAGGCGTTTCCCATATTAACATATGCCTTGGCAAAGTTCGGGTCAATGGCAATGGCTTTCTGGTAGCACCGGATGGCTTCGCGGTAGTCCTTTAACTCAGAGTAGGCAATTCCCATCCTGTTGTATGCATCTACATTGTTCGGGGCGATAGCTATGGTTTTTTGGTAATACTCAATAGCCAGTTCATTAAACCCGTTTTCCCGGGCATTATCACCCCGCGTAAAATATTCTTCAGCAGAAAGCGCATCTGCTGACTGTTGATAAGTTGCTTTCAACGTCGCACGCTGCTGCTCGTCTTTGGTTTCTTTCACTTCCTTTCGTAATCGTTCGGCTTCGGCTTCGGCAGCCAAAGTGCGTTTACGCGCTTCCTCCAGTTCCTTTGTCTTTTCTTTGTCGTTCAATACGTCGGCAATCCGGCGCTTGAGGTCTTCGGGGTCGACGGTCATCGCGGCCTTTATATAATAGGTATCGCCGTTCCACTGCTCGTCGAGGATTGTCATTTCTATAATGCCGGCCGTAATGGCTTCTATGGTTTCGGAAAATTGCTGCCGGTCGTCTTGGGTCGTCAGTTTCTGTTCGACTTTCAGGTACTGGCCTACTTCAAGCAGCAGTATATTGCGCATTTGGGTGGTGGCATTGGCCCGCGCCGTGAGTTTACTGTCGGCTTCGCTGGCCTGATAGGTATAGTCGCGCGTAACGGTTTTTGG
>JAIRMW010000103.1 GCA_031258415.1 Prevotellaceae bacterium | reverse complement strand
TTGAGCCATGCGATATAATGGTCGATTCCGCCCGCCCAGCGGTCTTGAAACGAGCGTACTTCACCGCTGTCGCCCCAGATTACTTCGTAGTTGCGATTACTGAAAAACGGCGGGTCGAGGTAGATTAAATCAACCGTTTCGCTCTCCATCGTTTTGAGGATTTCGAGGTTGTCGCCTAAGATAAGTTTATTTACAAACATACTTATATAAATTTATTGCTGCAAAGGTACACAAATAATGAACAATGACTCCTGACTACCGACGTCGTGCAGGGGCGCCCCTGCCCTGCTCTACGGGATCACGGCGTTCAGTACGGGGCCGAAGGGACCTTTTTCTCCGCGGCTGTTTTCCCAGCGGAGGGCGAAGTAGAGGACTTTGCTCCGCTCGTTTTCCTTAAATTCCAGCACAAGCGGCGAGTGCGTAACGAACGACGACTGCGTCAACTCTTCGAGATACACGGGATGCAGCGAGTCGAACACCTCCCAGCAGATTTCGGCGCCGTGGACGCCGGCGGGTTTGGCACGATGATGCTTGCCGACGCCGGATCCGTAGAACTCGATGGTAATCCGCCGCAGCTCGGAGGTAATCGACCGGGCGGCGGGGAAGGTATCGGGCGTCGCCACGGCACGGCGCCCGCTATGATGACGTGTCGGAAGCTCCATCGACGTCATGTCGCTGTCGGTTACAAGCGGGCTGCGTTTCAGGAATGCGACGTACAACTGCCGGTACAGCGGTTTAAACGCTTTTTCGGACGAGCGAAGACGAGCGACTTTGATAGCCGTCCGCTCTGCGGGATTGACCCAGTCGTTGAACATCGTGCGAAACGCCTCGAACGCCGGGATAAACGTTTCGGTCAGCCAGTTTCCCTGCGGCGTATCGGCTCCAAACCCCATACGGTCGCGGTTGTCGGGATGGAGAAGATACTTCAGCGTGTGCGTTGCCTTGTCAAATAAGGCTTGATGGTTCTGCGGCAACCAGTCGATAGTGTGCGACATACTTGTTACTGTTTAGAATGAATGATTTTTTTCCCTTTGCCGGGCAACTTATTGCTTCAACGGTCGGATTATTGCCTCCGGCGGTTGGATTGCTACCTCCGGCCGTTGGATTATTGCCTCCGGCGGTTGGATTATTGCCTCCGGCGGTCGGATTGCTGCCTCCGGCGGTTGGATTGCTGCCTCCGGCGGTTGGATTGTTGCCTCCGGCCATTGGATTATTGCTTCCAGCCATTGAAATATTGGTACCAATATTTGGATTATTGGTACCAATATTTGAGTTATTGGTACCAATATTTGAGTTATTGGTACCAATATTTGGATTATTGGTACCAATATTTGAATTATTGGTACCAATATTTGAATTATTGGTACCAATATTTGGATTATTGGTACCAATATTTGGATTATTGGTACCAATATTTGAGTTATTGGTACCAATATTTGAATTATTGGTACCAATATTTCGATTGCTGCCTCCAGCAAATGGATTGCTGCCTCCAGCAAATGGATTGCTGCCTCCAGCAAATGGATTGCTGCCTCCAGCCGTTGGATTGCTGCCTCCCACAATCGAATTGCTGCCTCCAGCCGTTGGGTTGCTGCCTCCAGCAATCGAATTGCTGCCTCCAGCCGTTGGGTTGCTGCCTCCAGCAATTAGGTTGCGGCTTCCAACCGTTACGTTATGGATCGTACTATTTATTTTATATATTTCCATCTTTTCATTTCATCGATTAGCGAGCCCCTCCCTGCTAAAACGGGGGGATTGCGCTTCGCCTCCCATCCTTCATCATCACTCTGTAATCATTCCGCATGGAGCGCAAACGAATGTAGAAAAACAAACACATCGTCCGGGAAATCCATGGCATTTTCGTTAAACGCGCCGACGATGTAGCGCCCTTTCCACAGCAGCGGTACCGCCCCGTTATAGCGATCCTGTATCAGGATGTTAGCGTCGGGGGTCGGATCGTCCGTCCGGCCGGCAAAGCGGTAATACTCCCGGAGTATTTGCCGGCAGGCGTCCGGGGTCTCCCCTACTACGACAAAAGCTTGAAACGTCAACCCTTGCCGGTGATAATCCGCGACGTATACCGGTTTTAAAAACGCATGGCCGATATAGTTCTGTGCAATGCAGGCCTGCGTATGGTCGAGCAATCCCTCTTTGGGAAAGGCCTTGAAGAGCGGCGGGTAGGCGGCGTCGGCGTCCATGGCGCGTGCCAGACCGGCGGCTATTTCCTTAAACGCGCGGCCGATCGCCTCGCTCGCGTTGCTGGCGGCCATTTTGACATAGAGGCTGCCTGCAAAGAAGAACAGCCCGTAGTCGTCGCCCTGCGCTTCTCCGCCAATGTCCGGGAAGAAGGTCATCTCCGGCGAGCGTTCGGAGGCGTACATGCCAAAAGCGTCGTCCGGCGTGGCATGGCGGTAGGCCTGAATGGTGATATAGTCGTCGCCCTGCGTATAGACCATGCTGGTCATTTCTTCAAAATTATTTTCAAAGAACAGCGGGGCTGCGCCGTTGATGCGTTCGTAGAGGTTGTCGCGGTTGAAGACTTCGACGTCGGGGGCAATCGTCCAGCCGGCGACCGCCGGCAGCGCCGCGTGCAGCTCGCCGGGCGTCTGCGCCGGCGCCGGGGCTGTCGCGGCGACGCCAAGCAGGACGATCAGCGACAGGCGACGGAGGGAAAGCGGGCGCATCGTCAGGCCAGATAATACGATGGGACATTGACTATCGGCGCGATGGCGGCGATTTTTTCGGCGACCTTGAAGCCCGACGGGCAATGCACGGTGCAGGTCTTGCAGCCGGCGCACTCGTTGCCGGTCAGGGCGAGTTCCTGCAAGGTCTCTTTCGAGAGCGACGGGTGCTTGTAGCCAAAAGTATACATGTAGGCACGCATGAGCGCCGGTACCGGCAAATGCCGTACACACTGGCTCACACAGTTCCCACAGTGCTGGCAGTAGAGCATTTCCTTCTCTTGCAGGCCGGCCAGATAGTCGGCGTCCGAGGGGGTTACGTCGGGCGCATGAGCGGCTTCCAGACAGTTGTCCAGCAAATCGAAGCTCGTAAATCCGGGGATGGCCGTGGTAATATCCGGGTTTTGCCAGACCCACCGCAGGCAGGCCGCCCCATCGACCCGTTTGTGGCCTTCGGCGTCTTCCGCTCCGCCGGCCATTGTTTTCATCGCCACAAAGCCCATCCCGGCGTCGACGCCCCGACGGATAGCGGCGTTCAGTTCGGGGAGGATATGCAGTTTGAAATTATAGCTGATCAGACAGACGTCGAACACGCCCGATGCGATGGCCGCGTCGATCTGCGCCGGCTTGTGGGCGTGCGTCGAAAAGCCGATATGCCGCGCGTGGCCTGCGTCTTTAAATTTTTTCAGGATCGTCAGCAGCCGGGGACTGGTCAGCGTTTCGACGTCGTCGGCCGCATGGAAGTAGAAAATATCGACATAGTCCATCTTCAGGCGGCGAAGGCTGGTGGTGAAGAGCGCTTCGTACTCCTGCTCAAAATCGTCCGACGAGGGGTTGGCTTTCCCTTTGGTGGCAATCGTAAAGGAGTGCCGGTCTTTATCCTGAAAGAAGGCGCCGAGCATTTCTTCGTTCTTCCCGTTCTGATAGCCGTGCGCCGTATCAAAATGGGTGAGTCCTGCGCGATAGGCCGCCCGTACCACCGCCGGGTTGTCGGCGCGCATAACGCCCATGCTTAAAATCGGGATACGCATTCCGGTACGCCCCAGCACGCGGGTGGCGATGGGGGCATTGGCCGGCTTGCCTGCCGGATGACTTCCGACTGCCGAGAAGGCCGTCTGTGGCGCTACGACGGCGCCTGCGCCCGCTAACGCGGAAACGCTTAAAAATGTACGTCGATTCATACGTTTTTGTTTTTATGAATTATGCTGTTAAAAAATAGACCGGACTGCGTCCCGTCCTGCGGGCAAAGGTACACATTTTTTATTGGATTTATTTTTGTAGAAAACGTCCCCTCCCGTTCATTTTACGAACGTACAAAAAAAGTTGCGAAGGCATGGAAAAGCGCATGGAGCGTTTTGAGCGTGAAGGCCTCCCGCTTTTTTCGGAACATCCCGAAAAAAACGACCGCCCCGAAACAGTATTGCCGGTTGCTAAAAAACAACTATCTTTGCCGCCGAAAAAAATTATATACAATGAAAAAAATTAATGTTTTTATGAAAAAAGGATTCCTTCTGCTATGCTTATCGCTGTTTGCGGTGAGCATGTATGCACAAAATTATGAAAAATCTCTCGGCCTTCGTGGCGGAAGACCATTAGGTCTTACTTACAAGCAATTTGTTACGACCAACAATGCCGTGGAAGGCATTATTGATCTTGACATCTTTACTAAAAACATGTTTAAACTCGGCGTGTCCGGGTTTTATTTGTGGGAATGGAACTTGGCGAATGTTCAGGGACTCGACTGGTTTGTCGGGCCGGGCGCATCGGCGATGCTGGCGCTTGTTAAAGACGCCGATTCGGTGTTCGATATTTCGATCAACGGGTCGATTGGGCTGGAATATAAATTTGCCGGCATTCCGCTGGCCTTAGCCGTCGACTACAGTCCGCGCCTCTCGCTGCTGCACGACGCCACGTTCGGCTGGGACTATTGTGCGCTCAGCATACGCTACACATGGTAGGCCCCGGTTTATTATAATTTGTAAATGAATGCAGAAAAAGCAACTTGCCGAGGCAAGTTGCTTTTTTGTTTATAACAATCGCCGGCCACGCCTGCAAAAATCCAAAATTTATACGTAAATTTGGACGGCTTTTTACCAGGCCCCGTTTTATAAACCATATTAATACATACAACCAACGAATATACCGGCACCCATTGCCAATGAGTAAAAGAAGAGGAACACTGTAGGATGAAAAAACTGAATATAGCCATTGTAGGCGCCACGGGCGTCGTCGGGCAGGCCTTTTTGACCGTGCTGGAAGAATCGCCGCTGCACGTCGGGCGCCTTTACCTGTTCGCGTCGGCGCGGTCGGCCGGTAAAAAAATACGGTTCCGGGGCGCGGAATACGCCGTCGAGGAACTAACCGCCGCCTCGTTCCGGCCCGGCGCCCTCGATTATGCCCTGTTTTCGGCCGGGGGCGCCGTCGCCCAGACCTTCGCGCCGCTGGCGGCGGCCGCCGGCGCGACCGTCGTCGACAACAGCAGCGCATGGCGAATGCACGACGACGTGCCGCTCGTAGTCCCCGAAGTCAATATCGACGACGCCCGCCACCCCCCCAGAGGGATTATTGCCAACCCCAACTGCTCGACCATCCAAACCATGCTCCCGCTTAAAGCCCTCGCCGACGGCTACGGACTGCGACGGGTCGTCTATACGACGTATCAGGCGGTCAGCGGCGCCGGCGCAAAGGGTATCCGCGATCTGGAAGCCACGCTGCGCGGCGACCCGCCGGCCTTCTTCCCGTATGCCATTGCCCAAAACTGCATCCCCCACATCGACCGGTTTGCCGACGACGACTATACAAAAGAAGAATTAAAAATGATCAACGAAACACGGAAAATCCTGCACCTGCCGGCATTGCCCGTCACGGCTACCTGCGTCCGCGTCCCCATCTTCAACGGCCACAGCGTCGCCATCGTCGCCGAAACCGAACGCCCGTTCGACGTCCAAACGGTAAAACAGGCATTCGCCGTCTTTCCGGGACTCCTCGTGCAGGACGACGTGGCCGCCGCAAAATACCCGGTCGCCGAGCAGGCCAACGGACGCAACGAAGTGTTGGTCGGACGTATCCGCCGCGACTTCTCGCAGCCAAACAGCCTGCATATTTGGTGCGTGGCCGACAATATCCGCAAAGGAGCCGCCGCCAATGCGGTACAAATAATAGAATATTTAGAACAACCCACCCGGAAGACACACACGTATGGAACCTGACGCCCCCCTCCGCCACCCTGCCGCATGGCCCCCTGCCGGCGGCTTCTACGGCTCGCTTGTAGCGATCGTAACGCCTTTTAATGACGACCTGAGCGTCAATTTTTCCAAACTGACCGAGCTGGTCGAATGGCAGATTGCCGAAGGCACGCAGGGGATTGTGGCCTGCGGTACCACCGGCGAAGCGTCTACGCTGGACGACGACGAACGGCTGGCGGTCGTCGCGCATATCGTCAAGGCGGTCAATAAACGCATTCCCGTAGTCGCCGGCACCGGCTCCAACAACTCGCGCCACAGCCTGCACCTGAGCCTTGCCGCCGAACAAGCAGGCGCCAACGGCCTGCTGCTTATCACCCCTTATTATAATAAAGCAAACGACGAAGGCCTCTACCGGCACTTTAAATTAGTCGCCGACCACGTCCGCATACCTATTATCATATATAACATACCGGGACGTACCGGGTTGAATATCCCGATACCGGTACTGAAACGTCTGGCGCAAATAGCGCCTATCGTCGCCATCAAGGAAGCCGGCGGCAATATGGATTATGTATTGAAAATAGCGACCGAAGCGCCCGGCCTCGCCATTCTGTCGGGCAACGACTCGCAGGTCGTTCCGATTCTGTCGATCGGCGGACGCGGAGTCATTTCGACCGCCGCCAACGTCATTCCCAAAGCCATGGCCGATATGTGCCGCGTATTCGCGAGCAACGCCGCCGCCGCGATGGCCTTGCAGCTACAATACGCCCCCCTGATAGAAAGCCTGTTTTTAGAAGTCAATCCGATCCCGGTCAAGGCAGCGATGAACGCCTTAGGCTGGCACGTCGGCGGCTACCGCTTGCCGCTATACCCGATGAGCGAACAAAACCACGCCCTCCTGATGGCCGAGCTGGCGAAAACAGGGCTCTCTCCACAGCCGGCGCAAAGCCGTAAGCCATGAACCGCCCAAGCGAGGATTTTATACAAGACGGCACAACGACGATTTTAGTATTACATGTATACCTAACGCGATGAACAGGAAAGAAAAGAACGACCGTATCGAAAAGCATACGCGACCGCTTGCCGTTGCCATTGTCGGCTATGGAAAAATGGGGCGCGCGCTGGAAGCAACCATCGCCGACACGCCGGACACACAAACGGTCGCCATCGTGGGCAAAACGCCGGAAGCCGATGTATATGCCGAACTGTCGGCCATTCGCGCCACGATCGACTGCCTTGTCGATTTTTCGCATCATAGCAATATCGACCGCGTATTGCGCTATGCTCAGGAAAACAATAAACCGCTGGTGATGGCCGTTACGGGCTTCAACGAAGCGCAGCAACGGCAGATAGCCTCTGCGGCGGCCCGCATCCCCATTGTCTATGCTCAAAATATGTCGACAGGCGTCAATGTATTGAAAAACGTGATTGCATACGTCGGTCGCACGCTGGGAGAAGACTTCGATATTGAAATCATCGAAAAACACCATAACCAAAAGGAAGACGCGCCCAGCGGCACCACGACTTACTGGCTGTCGGCGATTGATGACAGCGCCGCAAAACACGCCGTCTACGGACGTAAAGGCCTGCATCGAAGAGCGGCCAACGAAATCGGCGTCCATTCCGTACGGGGCGGTACCATCGTGGGCGAGCATACGATCCTCTTTGCCGGCCCCGACGAAATCATAGAACTCAAACATACCGCCCTGTCAAAACGGGTCTTTGCCGGCGGCGCCGTCCGGGCGGCACGGTTCGCCGTTACGCAGCGCCCGGGACTCTACGGAATGGACGACGTGCTTCGGGCAACCGACCGTATGAAAACAGCTACTAACAGGTAAACGATTACCGCATGAAAACAGCCGTACAACTCATTGATTTTATCAAAAACGCCCCTAAGAAAACACCGGTTAAGGCGTACATTCAAGGCGCCGTACCGCCGGTCGATAAAGCAACGCTTCAAGTCGTCGCCGGCGCGGAGATGGCCGTCGCCATCGGCGATTACGCCGAGGTCGCCGCTTTCCTGAGCGCCCATAAGGATACGATCCGCTTTTATACGATGGAAGTCGCCGCACGCCATTCGGCTATTCCGCTGGCCGACCTGCGGCAGTTTAACGCACGCATCGAACCGGGCGCGATCATTCGCGAACAAGCGCAGATAGGCGACAATGCCGTGATTATGATGGGAGCGGTTATTAACATCGGGGCGGTCGTCGGGCGCCATACGATGATTGATATGAATGCGGTGCTCGGCGGACGCGCCGAAGTGGGCGAGCATTGCCATATCGGAGCGGGCGCCGTGCTGGCGGGCGTCATCGAACCGCCAAGCGCACGACCGGTGGTGGTCGATGACGGGGTGGTTATCGGAGCCAATGCCGTTGTCCTCGAGGGCGTGCGGATAGGCAAGGGCGCGGTGGTGGCCGCCGGCGCGGTGGTTACGGAAGATGTGCCGCCCGATACGGTCGTGGCAGGCATTCCGGCGCGGCCGATTAAGCGCAAAGATGCCCAAACCGCCGCAAAAACGCAAATCATCCACGCTTTGCGCGAATTGAAACCAACGGAATGATGGGCTACGCGATCCTGTTGAAACTGTTAGTATATCCGCTTAGTTGGCTGCCGATGCACCTGCTGTACGGTTTTTCGGATATATGCTATTTCTTCGTCTATAAACTGTTTCGCTATCGCCGCGACGTCGTGGTGCAAAATATATCACGATCGTTTCCCGATAAAAACTACCGCGAAATACGGATTATAACTAAACGGTTCTACAGGCACTTCTGTGATTTATTTATGGAAATGCTAAAATATTATTCAATCCGCGAGAATACCCAAAAAAGAAATATCCGCTTTACCAATACGGAAACGCTCGACGCGCTGTACGACGCCGGTAAAAACGTCATTCTGCTTTCGGGGCATTATGCCAATTGGGAAGCGTTGAACGTGCTGCCTGCCTACATAAAAGCGCCGGTGGGCGCCGTATACAGCCCGCAGTCAAGCAAATTTGCCGACAGGCTGATTAAGCAAATCCGCATGCGCTTTGGCGTACGCATGTACCCCATGCAGCGCATTGCAAGGCACATCCTGTCGCATCGGGACGCGCGAACAGTCTACCTGTTTGTCGCCGACCAGTCGCCCAGCGCACAATCGAAGTACCAAACGACGTTTCTGCACCAGCCGACCCTGTTCTTTACCGGCGCCGAAAAGTTAGCCTCCGCTACCCGCTCGGCAGTGGTCTACGTGCATTTCAGGAAAACCGGACGGGGACGCTACACCGGCGCAATCATCCTTATTACGGCCGACGGCGCACAGGAACCGGAAGGCGCCATCACCCGAAAGTTCGTCGAACTGCTGGAGGCCAACGTCCGTGAAAACACGGCGCTATGGCTCTGGACTCACAAACGCTGGAAACATCCGGCAATGGCATATTGAGCACGGCGCTAACGACTTTAGTAAAAAACGTTCATCCCTCATCTCGCATCGAAATGAAATCATTAAATACACAGCTACCCCTCGTAACCACGTCGAAAATCCGACAGTTCGACGCCTATTGCAACCAATTCGAAGACGTCATCCGATTAACCCTTGGACAACCCCTCTTCCCCACTCCCTCGCCTGTCAAAGCCAAAGCAAAGGAAGCGATCGACCGGAATATTACCTACTATACGCCCAATATCGGCGCGGAGGCCACTATCGAAAGCGTGTTGCAGTATTGCCGCGAACGCTTCGACCTGCACTACGGGAAGGACGAAATTCTGATAACCGTCGGATCGACCGAAGCGCTGACCGCCTCCCTGCGCTCGCTGCTCAACGACGGCGACGAGGTGCTTATCCCGGCGCCCGTCTACCCGGGCTACGAGCCGCTGGTGAACCTCTATAATGCGACGGCGGTGCATGTCGATACCCGCCGGGATCGTTTTGAACTGACGCCGGAAACGCTGCAAAAACAGATCACCCCGCGTACCAAATGTATTATCATCACCGACCCGAATAACCCTACCGGCGTCATCAACAGCCGTAAAAACCGCGACCGGTTAGCCGCGTTCCTTGCCGAAACGGATCTATATATCCTTGCCGACGAAGTGTATAACCGGATTATTTATACCGACGATTACCGCTCGTTCGGTACGTATGAGAACCTGCGCAAGCGGCTGATTATTGTCAATTCCTTTTCCAAATCGCACAGCATGACCGGCTGGCGCATCGGGTTCCTGCTGGCCGACAACGACCTGATAAAGGAGCTGATGAAGAGTCATCAATATTATGTTACCTCGGCGTGCTCGGTTACCCAATATGCCATACAGGCCATCAACGATGCGCAAACCGAGCGGGAACTGGCCGTCATGGTGCGCGACTACCGCGCCTGTCGCGACTACGCATGGCCGTTTCTCTGCGAGCTGGGTTTTACGACGCCGCAAATGCCGCAAGGCGCCTTCTACCTTTTTCTGTCCGTCGAAAAGTTCGGATTAGACGGCGACACATTTGCCCGGCGTTTAGTCGAAGAGCAGGGCGTGGCCATTATTCCGGGCAGCGCATTCAACGACCGGTATAAGAATTACGTGCGTCTCTCCTACTGCATCGATCTGGAGAGTCTCAAAAAAGCGCTGGATAAAATCAAAGTGTTTGTAGAAGGATTGCAGGCTTAAGACGGCGGGCTGTCGGCTTCACCGGTCGCCCCATTCCCCATACCCTATCTCATTTCCGGCAAGGCGGATACGGCAGGCGGTGCAATCCATGCACAGGCCGGGGCTTTCGTGCAGACAGGGTTTGCTATCGTAAAGCCGGTAGCTTGCGCGGTATTCCACAGGCGTCAGGTTGGGCATGAAGACATTGGCGCCCGCCTGTAACGCCTGTTCGCGCCCTGTCGGGTGCAGGGCTTGCAGGGCTGTAGTGGCGGCAATATTAATGTGAGGCATCAGCAGACGCAGCGCGGCCACCATTTTCAGAGCCAGCGTGAGCCGTTGGGCGGGCGGCAGCAATCGATCCTTATAACGGTACAGCGGCGTATCGCGATGCTCCAGATACGGCCCCATGCCGACCATGGCAACGTCCATCCGGCGGAAGAACAGCAGGTCGTCCGCCAGATCGCCGGGCGTTTGAAAAGGTAAGCCGATCATCACCCCGGTGCCGGTACGGTAGCCGATGGCTTTTAACTGATGCAGGGCAGTTATGCGGGCGTCGAAATCGTGCGCCGGAGTAGCCGGGTGAAGACGGGCGTACAGGGCCGGCGAAGCGGTTTCTATACGCAGCAGATAGCGGTGCGCACCCGCCTCAAACCATTGCCGGTACACCTCGTCCGGTTGCTCGCCGCACGACAGGGTAATGCCCACCTCGCCGTGCGTATGTTCCTTGATTTGCCGCAGCAGCCGCGCGATGCGTGATACGAACCGGGCCGACTGCCGCTCGCCCGATTGCAGGACTATGGAGCCATAACGATTACGCCATGCAAAATCGACCGCCTGCAAGACCTCCCCGTCCGTCAGCTCGTAACGCCCGACCCGGCGGTTGCCGCCACGAATGCCGCAATAGTAACAGTTTTTCCGGCAACGGTTGGAGTACTCGATCAGCCCGCGCAGAAAGACTTTCGTGCCGACGACCGACGACTGCACGACCTGCGTCCGGGCAAACAATCGTTGCAGGGCCTTCGGATCGTCGATAGAGAGCAGTTCGATAAGTTCGGAACGGGTCATAGTAAACGGGGACGAGAGGTCGTGGAGCGCGTGGGCGACGACGGCTCAATGGCCGGTGTTCAGCAGGCGCTTGGCCATATTCGAGGCGAAGACAAAGCGGTTGAGCGCCTCATTATCCGTATGAAGGATTTCTTCCTTCGAGCCTTCCCAATACTTCATGCCCTCGTGGATGAAGACCACCTTCTCGCCTATTTCCATCACGGAATTCATGTCGTGGGTATTGATAATCGTAGTGATCATGAGATCGTGTGTAATCTCGTGAATCAGGTTATCAATCACGATCGACGTCAGAGGGTCGAGACCGGAGTTCGGCTCGTCGCAGAACAGGTAGCGGGGATTTAGCGCGATGGCGCGGGCAATGCCCACCCGTTTCTGCATGCCGCCGCTCAACGACGAGGGATAAAGCCTGTTGACATTCTCCAGCCTGACGCGCTGTAGGCAGCTGTTGACCCGCTCCCGCTTCTCTTCGAGCGACCAGTTGGTAAACATGTCCATCGGGAACATCACGTTCTCCTCGACCGTCGCAAAGTCGAACAGTGCGCCCCCCTGAAAAAGCATGCCTATCTGCTGACGCAAATGTTTTTTCTGCTCGAACGACAGGGCGGTGTATAGTTGATCGTCGAACCATATCTCGCCGGCGTCGACGTCGTGCAGCCCGACGAGGCTTTTCAGCAGCACCGTCTTCCCGGAGCCGCTTGCGCCGATAATCAGGTTGGTTTTATTATCGTCGAACACCACCGATACGTCTTGCAGCACCGGGTTGCCTTCAAACGACTTGTAGAGGTTCACCGCTTTAATCATGGCCGTTTACAAAAGTACATGAGTGAGAACTAAATTAAATATAAGAATGCACAGGCTACAGCTGACAATCCCGTTGGTCGCCGACTGCCCGACATTGCGCGAACCGCCCGACGCATAATAGCCGTAAAAGGCCGAGATCGAGGTGATGATAAAATTGAACGTCGCCA
The DNA here is from genome assembly GCA_031258415.1 of Prevotellaceae bacterium. Taxonomy (GTDB): domain Bacteria; phylum Bacteroidota; class Bacteroidia; order Bacteroidales; family UBA932; genus JAIRKX01. The sequence goes on along the minus strand of JAIRMW010000103.1, from coordinate 986 downwards.
TCTTTATCACCCCGTATACGATATAGAAGGGCTTGAACTCCATCCGAAGCCCTTCGATATAATCGGCCGGCGTGATCACATCGGTCGTCAGCGCAATCAGCCCCCCGCCGCACAGCCCGATGATAAAGCTCATCAGCATCAATAAAGGATTGAACAACGTGGCCGCCACAATCTTGGGCAGGATTAAATAGTTGGCTGAATTAACGCCCATGATCTCCAGCGCGTCGATCTGCTCGGTAATCCGCATCGTACCGATTTCCGACGCGATGCTCGATCCGATCTTTCCGGCCAGCACCAGCGCAATCATCGTCGAGCTGAACTCCAGCAGCATCGTCTCGCGCGTCATAAATCCGACGTACGCTTTGGGAATAAACGGACTGGTGATATTATAAGTCGTCTGGATAGTAATAACAGCCCCGATGAATATCGACACGATGGCTACTATCGGCACCGACGACAGGCCGACCTTTTCGACTTCCTGTACAAACTGTTTCCAGAACACCGTCGAATTGTCGGGTTTCTTCAGCACTTTTTCCATCAACAGGAAATATTGGCCTACAAGTGTGAAAATTTTACGCATAGTGCTACAAAGATACACAATTTCCTTCGAACCTCGACAGCGCGACGCTCGATTTTCGACGCTCGATGCGCGACGCGCGATATAGTCGATCAATCCGCCTGAGATGCGTGCAGCGGGACAATTTTTACATGAATTTGCAACAAAGTTACATGACTTTGGGACAAAGTTACGCCGCGCTGACGGAGACCCTTCGTAAAACGCTGACCGACACCGATAGTGGAACAGGATTATTAAGTCGTTACGCTAAAACCTACGCCACCGACAGTATTAACCATTTTGCCGCCGAGTACATGGCCGCTATCACCGGCGATTTGAACGTTGAATGGTATGTCTACAGAGGGACAAACCTGACCACCACCCGCGAGTTCTGCGAGTTGCTGACCAAAAAGGAATACGTACACAAAAG
>JAIRMW010000097.1 GCA_031258415.1 Prevotellaceae bacterium | reverse complement strand
GCATACAGCTTAACCCCAAGTTTGTGCTCCACGTTACTTTCCAATAGCGATTCAAGCTCTGCGGTGGTGTAATTCTTCAACTGCTTTACTTTGCGTCCCATAACTTTATTGTATTAATGGTTATGACTACAAAGATAATATATATTTGTGTAATTTAAAAATGTAAATTATATAACTACTCTAACTCCACTAACTCCATTGTTCCTAACTTGATCTGTCGCTGTTCGCCGTCGAGCACCGAGATGTAGAGGTGTAGCGTTTGCGGGGGCAGGAGGTCGGCGATCTTCTCCGGCCATTCGATGAGGCAGAGGGCGCCGCTGTAGAAGTACTCTTCACATCCCAGACGGCAGGCTTCGTCGGGGCTTTCGAGGCGGTAGCAATCGAAATGAAATACGGCCTGACTGCGGCCGTCGCGGTACTCGTTGATCAGCGCGAAGGTCGGGCTGACCACCGTATCGCGTACGCCGATTGTGCGGCAAAGCGCCTTAATCAGGGTGGTCTTGCCGGCGCCCATGGCGCCGTGGATGGCGACGACCCGCGCACGGCAAGCCATCGGAGCAATGAGGGCGGCTGCACGCGGCAGGTCGTCTAACGCCGGGACGGGGATGATCATAGCGGGTAGCGGGCGGCAAAGAAACTCAGGTAGGCGGCGACGTCCTTCGAGGCGATCAGCGTGGCTAAGTTCTCCGGCGAGATGAGCACCCGCCGGTAGTCCTGCGGGAAGAAGGCCAGCAGGGCGTCGGTTTGGGCGATGGCGGCCTCGTAGTCCTTCGCGGCAGCGATAGAAGGGAACGCCTGTACGACGACGATGGCATAGTGGGCGCCAATGTCGCGCACGGCGACCTCCAGATTGTCGTTCAGGTAGGCGTCGGCGTTGAAAGATTCCATGGCAAACAGCAGGCTGGCCGTTTCTTTTGTTTTCTCGCACAGCAGGGCGAAGTAGTGCGTCGTGTCGGCATAGCGGTAGGCGACGGGGGCGTCGTCCGTGTCGGCGTCGGCGTCGGGCGTTGTCGGCGTGGGGGTGGCGGGCGTGTCGGGAGAGGTATACTGTAGTTCTTTTTTCTCCAGCTCGGCGATGATTTCCGTTGCTTTGGCGGCGACGTCGGTTATCGGATAATGCCGGACGACGGTCGCAAGCGCGGTTTTGTAGGCGGCGATGTCGCCGTCGGTGCCGGCACACAGGGCGCGTATCAGTTCGAGCTGGGGTTGTAGCAGGCTGTTGGGGAATTGCTGCATCATCAGCTGCGCCTGCGCGTCGGCGTCGGCATAGCGTCCTTCGCTGTAGGCGGCATATACGTTTTCGTAACGCTGTTCGATGGTGGCTTTTTCGGCCTGCTGCTCCGCCCAGTAGTTCGGGTTGGTGAGTTGTTGTGCCAGCGGGGTTTTGGGGTACTTGTCAATCAACTGCTGCTTGTAGTAGTTGGCGCTATCGAGGGCTCCGGTGGCGGTATAGAGTTCGTAGAGGTAGAAACAGGTCGATGCGTGGTTGTCGTTTTGGGGGAAGCGGTCGTCGAGTCGGCGGAGGGTTCTGATGGCGTCGAGCGGCTCGCGGACGTCTTCCTTATAGGCTTCGCCCAGCTGGAAAAGGGCGTCGCTCAGTCGCCGGTTCGAGGCGGCCATGGCCTCCGGGGTTAGCGGGACGTCTTGCAGGTAGTATTCGGGCGACTTGTTCGAGAGGCTCCTCGCCGCCGGCAGGCTGTCGGCACGGCTGTCGCTGTCCGTGTCGAACGGGGCTACGATCTGTTTGTTCTTCCGTCGCCAGTCGTCTTCTAATTTCCGTTTGCCCCACCGCATGTTGAAAGCCGACAGGCCGGCATTGACGGACGAGATGTTATAGAAATACCACGAGCCGCTGTGGTCGGCGTTGGCCACGTTGCCGATGCCGCGGTTCCCAAATTCCTGCTGGTAGCGAAAATACTGCTGTTGCCGTCGTTCTTCCTGTTCCTGCTGCTCTTGGGCGATGACGGACGCAATCATTTCCTGTATCCATTTGTTGCGTTCGGCGGCGGGCATGGCTGCCACGCGCTGTAGGCTGTCTTCGGTATGGACGATGGTATAGTTTTCCGCCAGTTTTCGCAGCCCGTCGGCTTTTTGCGAGAGCGAGTCGTAGCGGGCATGTTCGTTGTCGAGCAAGTCGAGGGCGCTGGTGTAGTTTCCATAAGCTGCCGCATACTGTTTCCGTTGGTAGTTGTAGTCGCCAAGCAGGATATAGGCCAGCGACCGCTGGTGGTCGTTGCTGCTTTCGGCGGCTACCGACTTGTTGAGGTAGTCGATGGCCAGCGAGTCGTTGCCCGAGGCTTTTTCGATTTGCGACAGGGCGAAATAGAGCTGGTCGAGGTATTCTTCGTTTTTCTCGTCTTTGAGCATCGCCAGCATGTTGTGCCGCAGGTTGGCGCGTTGTTCCTGCGGGTCGTACAGGGCGGCTTTCCGCATTTGCGCCGCAAACACCACCGCATACGGCGGGTTGGCGCGGATGGCTTTATTGAGGTAGTCGAATGCCGTCGCCCGTCGTCCGGTCGATTTATACAGTTCCGAGAGGATAAAGTAGTAGCGTATCCGGTTGGCTTTTCGCGGTTCGTTTTTCAGGGCGCTTTCCAGATAGCTGATGGCCGACGCATAGGCTTTTTCGCGGATAAACAGGTCGGCGTAGGCGGCGTTGAGCAGGGTGGTCAGTCGTTTCGGCATTTTCTTACCGGCGCCTGCTTCCTGTAGGAGGCGTTTGGCGCGTTCCATGTCGCCTGTATTCATCAGGGCGCAGGCTAACTGTATGCGGGCTTCTGCGGCCGACGACGATTTGGGGTATTCCGTCAGGATATGGTCGAACGCGCTGACGGCTTTGTCGTACTCGTGCAGGTACATATTGGCTTTGCCGTTCAGCAGGTAGGCGTCGTCGACCACTACGCAGAACTCGCGCTGGTTGTAAAATTCGCGCTGCTCTTTGCTCATCGTCCCCGACGGCTTTTTGGGTTTAACGGTGATCGAATGTTTCAGCACCAGCTTGTCGCATTTCTCTATCACTCGATCCATTTCGCCCGACGTTTTACCGGGGATTGCGTTATAGGTATAGGCAAATACCGGCAGCATCTCGTCGTATTCGTCCGGCAGGTAGTTGTCGGCTTTCCTGACGCCTTCCTTGTAGGCTTCGTGGCCATTGAATTTGACATTAAATTCGGCGTTCACATTGTGATAGGTGCGCGAGAGCCATGTGTTTTTCTTTACCGAACATGCCCCGCACAGCGCCAGCCCTGCTATTGCCGCCAGCCACCAGCCCGTAGTTCCTCCTGTTGTTTTCAATCCAATCCGTATTTAGTATAATATTATTTCCTGTGCTTATCGGTTATGCTGTGTCTGCGTTGGGCGGCTACCCTGTCCAGCCTTCCCGGTCGAGGCTGCGGTACTGGATCACCTCCGCGATATGTTCGGGGAGGATGCGTTCCTGCTGCGCGAGGTCGGCCACCGTGCGGGCGACTTTCAGGATGCGGTCGTAGGCGCGGGCCGACAGCCCTAAGCGTTCCATCGCCTGCTTGAGCAGCCCTTGACAGGGCTCGTCGAGCACGCAGTACTTTTTCAGCAGCCGCGCCGGCATCATGGCATTGTGGTGGATGCCCTCTTCGCCGGCGAACCGTTGCTTCTGCACCTCCCGTGCCCGGACGACCCGCTCGCGCACCGTCGCGCTGCTTTCCGACGCCTGTAGCTCGGACAGCCGGGCAAACGGCACCGGGGTAATTTCGATATGAATGTCGATCCGGTCGAGCAGCGGCCCCGAGATGCGGCTCAGATACTTCTGCACCGCGCCCGGCGGGCACAGGCATTTCTTGTCGGGATGATTGTAGTGGCCGCACGGGCAGGGGTTCATCGACGCGATCAGCATAAAACTCGCCGGATAATCGACCGAATACTTGGCCCGGGTAACGGTAATCTGGCGGTCTTCCAGCGGCTGACGCATAACCTCCAGCACCGTGCGCTGAAATTCCGGCAACTCGTCGAGGAACAACACGCCGTTATGCGCCAGCGAGATTTCCCCGGGCTGCGGATTGCTGCCCCCGCCGACCAGCCCGACGTTGGAAATCGTATGGTGCGGCGACCGGAACGGACGGCACACGATCAGCCCCGAGTTCTTCCCTGTTTTCCCCGCCACCGAATGGATTTTGGTTGTCTCCAGCGATTCCTGCAGCGAGAGGGGCGGCAGGATCGTCGGAAGGCGTTTGGCCAGCATGGTTTTCCCCGCGCCCGGCGGGCCGATCATAATCATATTATGACCGCCGGCGGCGGCTATTTCCAGCGCGCGCTTGACGTTCTCCTGTCCCTTGACGTCCGAAAAGTCGACGCCGTAGGTCGCCGTATGCCCGGCGAACTCTTCACGCGTATTGACCGTCAGCGGCTCGAATGACTTGGTTTCGTTGAAGAAATCGAGGACTTCCTGTAGGGTATCCATCCCATACACGCGCAGTTTGTTGACGACGGCAGCTTCGCGGGCATTTTCTTTCGGCAGGATAAAACCCGCGAACGATTCGCTGCGGGCCTGAATGGCTATCGGGAGCGCGCCCGCAATAGGACGCAGGTGGCCGTCGAGCGACAGCTCGCCCATCAGCACATACTGCTCGAGGCGCGACGGATTGAGTTGCTCCGACGCCGCCAGAATACCGACGGCCAGCGGAAGGTCGTAGGCCGAGCCTTCCTTGCGGATATCGGCGGGCGCCATATTGATAACGACCTTGCGACCGGGCATACGAAGGCCGATCGACTGTACGGCCGTACTGATACGCTGCTGGCTTTCCTTGACCGCATTGTCGGGAAGCCCGACCATGGAAAAACCAAGACCCGGCGATACGTCTACCTCTATGGTGATGGTAATGGCCTTTACCCCATAGCATGCGCTACCATACGTTTTGACTAACATAAATACATCTTTAATCGACTGCAAAGGTAGGGATTTTTTTAGGAACCCCTATTTTTAATGAACAATGAATAATGAATAATGAACAATAATTGCCGGCGGTTTTAACCGACGGTGAAAAATTGAACGTTGGCCGCCCGCCATCCATTCCCTGACGGGAAATGCGCTCCGCGGGGGGCGACCGCTCGTGCTATGGATATGAATGGCCGAAGGCCAACGTCCAACTGCGCATTAGGGCGAACGCTATCGTCATTGCGGGCGCAGCGAAGCGATAGGGGATTAGGGGATAACCGCGACGCGCGACCCTTCGGGTTGAGGGGTGGCGGGGATGGTAGTTTTCTATGGATATGAATGGCCTCCGGCCAATTCTCTAACTCCATTAACTCCATTAACTCCATTAACTCCATTAACTCCATTAACTCCATTAACTACATTAACTCCATTAACTCCATTAACTACTCTAACTCCTTTAACTCCTCTAACTACCCTAACTACCCTAACTCCATTAACTCCTCTACCTCCATTGTTCATTATTCATTGAAATCAGGTTTCGTTTTTTCCGTTCTTTTTGCCGCCGCAAAAAGAACCAAAAAGGGCTTGGCGATTTTAACGCGCTCCGCCTGCGGCTTCGCTTGAACGGAAAATCGCCGAAAAGGCGTGCTTCGCACAGCGTCTACGCGCTTCGCGCGCCGGAGTGCCGGGTCGCCCTGTGCAGTTTCTTCTCCGGAGTCTCCGGGAAGCCAACGGCCTATTATATGCGTATGCTAAAAAACACATACTGTTCTTTATTATTAATTCAAAAATAAATTGCCATGAAAATTAAAGCAGTTCATTTCAGG
>JAIRMW010000119.1 GCA_031258415.1 Prevotellaceae bacterium | reverse complement strand
TGCGCCTGCCCGCCCACCGAGAACCGCTGGAGGAACGGATTCGATATAAAACGCCGAAGCGAGGTGCCTACGCTCATCATCACCTGATTGAGGCCGCCTTCGCCCCGGTTCGTATAGCTTACGCCGCCGGTTTTGTCGATAATCGCCGGGGCTGTTTCCTTTTCGGTAATCTTATAGCCCACGTTGCTGTAGGGCATCACCGACACGGCCAGCACCGTTTTGTTCCATACCGGGAAACTCATGGCGATATGGTGCATGTTGAAACTGTTGGAAGCCGTCGTATGGTTAGTCGTCGAAAGGTAGTAGTTCTGCATCTCGCCGCCAAAGTCGAACATAAACGACAGGGTGTCCTGCACGCTCAGCGAAGCCGGGTTGATATAGTTAATCGTCCGGTTGGTACGCAGGCCGACGCCAATCCCGCCCATCGCACGCTGGAACGAAAACCCCGGCGAGGCCAGATCGCCTACGCCGTACAGGGAATAGGGGGTAAAGGTATTGACGGCGTCGTCATTCTGCGCGCCGGCCATGTTGAGCAGTAGCACGCCGGCCACGACCAGACTGATGCGTTTAAAGCGATACATTATAATGGAGTATTTTAGCAAGACCTATAAAATTTAAATTACAAGCTACAAATATCGGTTTTTTTATCCTTTTAGCCAAATAAAATGCGTCGCCCCCTGTAAAAACAGGCGTGCCGGCAGGATATTGGGCGAGATAGCCCTCCAGTTCATGGAGCGTGCCCCGTACCACGCCCGACTCAATCGCCTCGCGGGTACTGGCGCCGATAGCCGCCACCATCTCGCCGGCAGCGACCATCGGCAGCCCGGCGGTAAACGTATGTAGCGCACGGAAACGCATGGTCAGCCCGGGCGAAATATTGCCCCCGATAAATGCGCCGGACGCGTCCAGAAAATCAATGGTAATAGCCGTCCCGCAATCAATAATCAAGCACGTACGCTGTGGAAAAAGCGCCGCGGCGCCCACTGCCGCCGCCAGCCGGTCGACGCCCAGCGAGTCGGGCGTGTCGTACAGGTTCCGTATCGGGATAGGCGTGGTATGCGACAATACGATCACTTTTGATACATGCGCCTGCAACCGGGCTGCCACCGCCGCCCCGTCGCCCCGCACCGACGACACAATCGCCGCCGCCGGGCGGTAGCACGCTGTCAGCGATTGCAGGAAGGATTCCGTACAGCGATCGGCGCGTGCCACGCTCAGCAGCCGGTCGCCCTCGCCCACCGCCGCCTTCACGGAGCTATTTCCTATATCGAGCAATAATGTATACATGGAACAAAGATACATATCTTTTAGTAAAACATACGTTATTTTCGGCAAAAGACAAGTGTCTTTTGTCGAACCATTTCAAAAAATCCGTTAGAAAAAGGATAGAAAAACGGCACGATGAACGTTCAAGACCCCCAATGCACCGCCGGGGCATGCCTTCTTTGACCTTTTGTTTGCCGTCGTTGGGGCCATATTGTATGTCATTCATTATTTAGTGCTATCTTTGCGTTTATTAACATTTAAATAAATACTGTTTTATGAAAAAAGGACTTTTATTTGTACTATTAGCGTGCATGGCGGGGTTTGCGCCGGCACAGGACATTACGCTGCCGGCGCCGGCTAAAACCGGGGGGCGGTCGTTTTTAGAAACCGTCAATGCACGGCATTCGGAGCGTTCGTTTGTAAAAAGGGAACTGCCGGCGTCGCTCGTCTCTACCCTGCTGTGGGTGGCCAACGGCTATAACCGCGCGGACAAGCGCACCGTCCCGACGGCAATGAACAAGCAGGAGATGGAGTTGTACGTGATCCTCGACGACGGCGCGTATTTCTACGATGCGTCAAAACACGTGCTGAAATTAATCGCCAAGGGGAAATTTAAAGAGGCGCTGGGGCAACCGCAGATTACCCTCAACGCCGCCTTGACCATCGTCATGGTAGCCGATTTAAACAAGTCGTCCATCGATATGGCGCGTATTTCGACCGGCTATATTTCCCAAAACATCTACCTGTTTGCCGCCTCGGAAGGGTTGGGCAGTGTCGCGCGCGGCTCGTTCGACGGCGCGGCGCTTTCGACCGTATTGCAGCTCGGAAGCCATCAGGCGATCACGCTGGTACAGCCGGTGGGCTACTTAGAGTAGCCGCGGCCGCCATCGCGGGCTGACGTCGATCCGGTGTGAGATGCTCGACAGGCGATGCTCGCAATGACGACGAGGCGGCGCGACCGCAGGCCAATTATTCATTATTCATTATTCATTCTTCATTGAAATCAGGGTTGTTTTTTGGTTCTTTTTGCCGCCGCAAAAAGAACCAAAAAAGGCTTGGCGATTTTAACGCACTCCGCCTGCGGCTTCGCTTGAACGGAAAATCGCCGAAAAAGCGTGCTCCGCACAGCGTCTACGCGCTTCGCGCGCCGGAGTGCCGGGTCGCCCGCGGCCATGAACAGTTGAACGTTGGCCGTAGGCCATTCATATCAATAGAAAACGCCCCCATCCTCAACTGTTGGCCGTAGGCCATCCATCCCCTGACGGGGAATGCGCTGCGCGGGCGACGCTCTTGCTATTGACATG
>JAIRMW010000051.1 GCA_031258415.1 Prevotellaceae bacterium | reverse complement strand
TCATGCTTAAGAAAATCTTTGTAATTATCCGGCGCCAGCGCCAATTCGTCCGGCGAATTATCCTTTTCGCCGATGCTCCAAATCGTAGTTTGGGAATTACACGACGACATAAATCCCAACCCCAATAATAAACCAATAAAATATTTCATAGATAACATGTTTTAAATTAAAAAGTTTTTTTTATTTTACAAACGCCTTAACCAGCATCGCCGGCGCGGCGCTTTCATTAACTATTTTATACGCCCCCGCCGCCGCAGGAATTACAAACGTTTCGGCGTAGTTGAAACGTTGCTTCATGCCCTGCGCCGTTTCAAGCACCACCGAGCGCCCTTCTACCAGCATCCACACGTGGCACTTTCCGCCGGTCTCCACATTAATTTCCGTTTTCAGCGTGTAACGATGGACGTCATAAAAATGCTCGGCGTGAGTCGGTAAATGCTCCACGATGCACGCCGCATCGCGCGTCAATACATACGGCTTGCTGATCAATTCTTCTTGCACCCGTGCGCCCTGCCTGTCGAAATACAGGTTTTTCATCCCGTGCTTGATGTTGATAGGGCGCGGTCGCCCGTCCATGTCCAACTGGAGCCAGTCGTACAGTTTAAAGGTGAAAATATAGGGCGCGCTGCTGATTTCGAGTACGAGGTTGTTTTTGCCGGAGGCATGAACGGTGCCGTTCGGTATCAGAAAAAAAGCATGTTTCTTTGCCGGATGCTGCTGCACATAACGAGTGATGGGTATTTCACAGGCGTTTTTTTCACTCTCCGTCAGCGCCCGGTAAAAAGCGGAAGCGTCAACGCCTGCCTGAAAACCAAGATAGACTACCGCGTCCGTCCGGCAATCGAGGATGTAATATGTTTCATCCTGCGTAAACGGCATACCGAACTGCTCCTTTATATAGGCGGGCTGCGGATGGCATTGAATCGACAAATTTCCTCCGTCGAACGTATCCAGAAAATCGAAGCGAATAGGGAAATCGTAGCGGAAACGCGCGGCGCAATCGCCCAATACGGCCTCATAGTGCGCATACATCAAGAAATCGAACGTTATTTCCATCCGGTAGCCGTCGCTTTCTATCATCAGTCCGTTTTCGAGCGTCATCAGTTCGAACGACCAGGCCAGATTGGGCGTCTCTTTGTTCAGCCCGTCGAAACGGTCGCGCATCCACGTGCCGCCCCAAACGCCCGGTTCGAACCATGGGCGGACACGGAAAAAGTTCCGGCTCATCGCGGCAAGCGTTGCCCGCAGATCGTCGCCGCTCATAAAAAGATACGTATCGGGACGCTGCCCGTCGACCACTAAATCCATGCGTGGTAAAAGAGCGCATTTATGCCTGTCCAACACCGGCCAATCGATGAAGAAGGCGCGTTTATACATTTCGCGGTCGTCGGCTACAGCGTCGGCGCCCAAGTTGGTGGCCGCGCCCGCCCGCATACGGAATTGCCACTCGTTTTTCGGCATATCCACATAGATCAGGCCGGCTTGCCAGCCGGCCAGCGCCGCGCCGCTTCCAACCAGAATATTGACGTCGGCGTCGGCGTCGGGTCGGATGCGTTGCAGTTTTTCCATATCAAACCAGTCGCTTAATGTGGCGTCGGTCATTTTTCCGAAAATGGAGTTCGGTTCTCCCATGTACGGCGCAATCTGTTGCGCAATTTCCCCGGGCGGCTTCATGGCGGCATCCGCATGGAACCACCTGACTTTTTTCCCTTGCAGGGACGGCTCTTTAGCGAGGTCGGCCACTAATTGAGGCCAAAACACGCCGACATAACCGTCGATCACCACCGTTTGCCTTTCGGCGATCCATGCGGCCAGCGCGGCGGTCGTCGTTTGAATTTTTCCGTTTCCGGCAGGGAACGCCGGATAGATGTCATAGTGTCCCGGCGCGGGCGGGGATGCTTTGGCGGGCGCTAAGAACTGCGTTGTTTTCCGCCACGGTGCCGGCATGGGCGCCGCGTCCGTTTCGCCGGCGCTCATGGCCGCTCCGATAAGCGGGGCGTCGTCCCACAGGGCGCAGGGCGTTACGGCGAGCGAGGAGAGGCCGGCGTCGCGGAGAGCGCCGGTCAACGTCGCGCCAAATAATGCGATGGCTTTGGCAATGTTGCCGCCGACCACGAGCGTGTCGGGGTGGAATGCGTGTAGCCACGGCAGGAGGAATGTGGCGAGGTTGCCGGCAAATTCCGTAAAAAGCGCCGTGGCCGCCGCATGGCGCTGCATGGCCGCATCGGCCACTTCTTTTACGCCGGCGACGCTTTCGCCTGTCCGCGCCTTCCATTGTGCGACGAACCAGCGCGTCGAAAAATAATCGTCGGCGATGCCGGCCGCAAAAGGGATATTATAAAGGTATCCGTTCGGCGGAATGGTTTCACCGGCCTCGGTTTGCGCCTTGCCGTCAATCAAAAAAGTAGTTCCGAAACCTGTGCCCAGGGTTACTACCAGCGTTCGCTTGCTTCCTTTGGCGGCGCCGGCATGGTATTCGCCCAATGCAAAACACGCGGCGTCGTTTTCAAAGGCAATGCGGACGTCCTTGCGCGGCAATAGTTGCTGCAACGCCTGCCGGACGTTTAATCCGAAAACGGCGTCTAATTTGTGTACGCCGGCAATACGGGAAACGCCGTTCCGGTAGTCGAACGGTCCCGGCATCGCTATGCCGACGGACGAAATACGGGGGCCGGCGGGCGTAGCGAACAGCCCGTCGAATACCGTCGCAAAGGCGCCAAGGAATTCGGAGATGCTTCCCTGCGGGTCGATTTTAATTTGCCGGGGGCCGGCCGCAGTATGGCAGACCATGCCGGTAGCCGCTTCTACCAACGCATACGAAAGATGGGAGCCGCCCATATCGACGCCTGCCGAATACTGTTTTAATACCTCCATTCTATTATTAATCTATTTATTTTCATTTATTAAAATTGCATTTTTAGTATACGTACATGTATGTATGTATATATGTATGTACATATATTTGCAGATGCAAAGTAACGAAATTATTTTTATACCAACAAAATTATTTTTACATGAGATAAAAAAACACAAACCTTTTTTTTACCTTTGCACAAAACACATTCACAGTAGTAGAATAAAAGCAATATGCCGTAAAAGAATAACGCACGATGAAACTGAAAGTAGATCATTCTTCGCCAATACCCTTGCATGTACAGATAGAAGCGCAACTTCGCAAGATTATCCAGTCGCCCGATTATAAAAAAGGGAAGAAATTTCCCAACGAGGTGGATTTGTCAAAAAAGTTAGGCATCTCGCGGAGTACGTTGCGGCAGGCGATTAATAAATTGGTGTTCGAGGGGCTGCTGGTGCGTAAAAAGGGGATCGGCACGGTGGTTTCCGATACGGCCATTATTTCCAAAGCCCGCAACTGGCTGAGTTTTTCCCAGGAGATGAAAGCATTGGGGGTCGAAGTAAAAAACTATGCGCTTCATGTCGCGTGGGTGAAGCCGACCGAAGAACTTTGCCGGTTTTTTACTGTTACGAAAGATACCAAAATCCTGAAGCTGGAACGCCTGCGCGGGAAGCCCGAGCATCCGTTCGTCTATTTCGTATCGTATTTCAATCCGCGCATCGGGCTTACAGGCGACGAAGATTTCTCGCAGCCGTTGTACGACCTGCTCGAAAAAAACTACCATATCATCGTCAAGCTGTCGAAAGAGGAAGTCAGCGCTATTGCGGCCGACCGAACGCTGGCGGCAAAATTAGACGTCGCGGTCGGCGATCCGCTCCTGAAACGCAAGCGTTTTGTCTACGACCCGGGCAACCGTCCCGTCGAATGGAATGTGGGCTACTACCGCGCCGACAGCTTTGTGTATACCATCGAATCGGAACGCTAAGCCGCCGCCCTCCCGCACGGGGCGGGTTCTTTCCGTCATCTCCTGAAAAAGCGGAGAGGGCGTTATTTCTCGTTAACAATTCTTTTTATTTTTTAAAAAATCAGCCGTTATTTTAGAAATTTTTAAAAATAAATTAAAAATTTTTAAAAATTTAACGAACTATGTTTGATTTTCTTAAGTCGTTTTGCTGCCGATTTCGGGGCAAAATGTACCCCCCAAACAGTGCGCTGTTTGGTTCCCCACAACCTTGTGACGGTCGAACAGTGCGCTGTTTGGTTCCCCACAACCTTGTGACGGTCGA
>JAIRMW010000124.1 GCA_031258415.1 Prevotellaceae bacterium | reverse complement strand
TGTATATTATCAGAAGTAAAACAAAGGTACGAGAAAATTCCGAAAGTGCAAAAAACGAGGGCGTAAGAAGGAAAAAAAGGGCGGCGCTTTTCAATGATTAATGGTTAATGGTTAATGGTTAATTGCCTGCGGGGGCGGCGTTGGCCGGAGGCCATCCATATCAATAGCAAGAGCGTCGCCCGCGCAGCCCATTCCCCGTCAGGGGATTCATGTCCTACGGACAACGGGTGAGGATGGGAATGGCCATTTTCTATTGCTATGGATGGCCTACGGCCAATGGTTCGCCAACGGCTCTCTGTGCCCCTCTGTGCACTCTGTGTACCTTTTTTCTTGCACAGAGGACACGGAGGTTGCACAGAGGGAGGTTGCCGCGGAGCGCATTTCCGAAGGGGGGATGAATGGCCTCCGGCCAATGGCACCCCCGCAGGCCAATTGTTCATTATTCATTGTTCATTGGCCTCCGGCTTCGCCCCCCTACTCTAACTACTACTAACTACTGCTAACTACTCAAAAAAAATTTGCGGCGTTAAAAAAATAGGCCTATATTTGCAGGCCATGACCCCGAAGTGGAACGTTATGAATAATGATTTCCGTCGGTTGACGCCGACGGATAATAGAGCCGCCACAATACAGAACAAACGCTATGAAACAATCAGCCCCCTTACCGATTACAGTCCTCGCCGCCGACGGACAAAGCCTTTGCTGCCGCATCACCTCCTCGACAGCGCCGTTGACGGTCGAAATCAAACGCTATTCTTATGCCAAATATCGTAAGTCTTCCCGTTGCTTGAAGCACATCGCGATCCCCGCATCGATTTGTTACGAGGGGCAGACGTATGCGGTTACAGCCATTGGCGACCGGGCTTTTTACAGCTGCGCCGACATCGCGACGGTCAGCATTCCTCCTTCGGTTACGTCGATTGGCGATTTTGCTTTTTGGAAATGTACGAACTTAACGGCGGTAGTCGTCCCCCCTTCGGTTACGAGAATAGGCGGGTTTGCTTTTAAAAACTGTCGCCGCTTAGCTTCGATTACGCTCCCTCGTTCGGTCGGCAGCATTGGCGAGAACGCTTTCGAAGGCTGTACGGGCTTGACGGCTACTCATGTAAAAGCGGGCAACGAGCATTACAGATCCCTCGACGGCGTGCTGTTTAATAAAGATAAAACAGTCTTAGAGGTTTTCCCCGGCGGAAAGACAGGCGTGTACCGTATTCCCGGTTCGGTTACGGTAATCGGCGAACATGCGTTTAGCGGGTGTGCGGGCTTGACGGCGGTTACTGTTCCCCGTTCGGTTACTTCCATTGGCGGGAACGCTTTCGAGGGCTGTACGGGCTTGACCGCTATTCATGTGAACGCAGGCAACGAGGACTACAGTTCCCACGACGGCGTACTGTTTAATAAAGATCAAACAATATTGGTCGCTTTCCCCGGCGGGAAAACAGGCCTGTACTGTATTCCCGAAACGGTTACGATCATTGACTGGTGGGCTTTTTCCAAATGTACCGGGTCCATTTCGGTTCGCATTCCCCCGTCGGTTACGGAAATCGGCGTGGGCGCTTTTCAGCATTGCACAGGCTTAACGGCGGTTAGCATCCCCCCGTCGGTTACGGAAATTGGCGATTATGCTTTTGAAGGCTGTACTCGCTTGACGGCGGTTACTATTCCCCGTTCGGTTACGGAAATCGGCGAGCATGCTTTTCAGCATTGTAGCGCTCTCTGCTCCATAACCCTCCAAGCCCCCTATCCTCCGCGCTGTGGAAACGGGGCTTTCGACGGGGCGTCGAAAAGCCTCCCCGTGTATGTGCCCGGCGGCAGCCTTGCGGCCTACGAGAAATCGAAATGGTGGAGCGGCTTCATCAATATGAAGGAAAAGACCGACGACCGACTTACGAAACGCGGTAAAAAAACGCCGGTACGTTAGTCCGGCTGCCCCGTCGTGTCGGCGGCGGTAACGACGGTCGTTTCACCGGTTGTCGTTTGCGCTAAAAACACTACCTTTGTGCCATTGTATCTGTTTTTTAAATTTATAGTTTATGTCGTTTATTTTTCAACGAACCAATCCGTATACCGCGCCGCAAACCTATCAGCTGAAACAGGAAGATCTTATCGGCGTCGACGCCGGTTTTACGCTAAGCGGAAATATTGTAGATGTGGAGCAACAGGAATGCTATCCGGGACGCCTGCATATTGCCGACGGGCGGATCGTGCGTATCGAGCGCGGGCCGACGCCGGAAACGCATTATATCCTTCCCGGCTTCATCGACGCGCATATCCATATAGAAAGCAGTCTGCTGACGCCCGCCGCGTTTGCCCGCGAATCGGTTAAGCACGGGGTGGTGGCCGCCGTAGCCGACCCGCATGAAATAGCCAATGTAATGGGCGTGGAAGGGATTGACTTTATGATTGCCGACGCCGCGCAGTCCGACTTTAAGTTTTTCTTTGGCGTGCCGTCGTGCGTGCCGGCCACGTCTTTTGAGTCGTCCGGTTCGATATTGGATGCGGCGGCGGTAGCGCAGTTACTGTCCCGCGACGATCTTTACTTTTTAGCCGAGATGATGAACTATCCGGGCGTGGTAGGCGACGATCCCGAGGCGCTTGGGAAAATAGCCGCCGCGCAAAAATACGGCAAGCCGGTCGACGGACACGCCCCCGCGCTCAGCGGCGAGGCGCTGAGAAAGTATATCCGTGCCGGCGTTTCGACCGACCACGAATGTGAAGACATTTGCGAAGCGGAAGAAAAGATCGGTCTGGGGATAAAGGTCATCATCCGCGAAGGCAGCGCCGCCCGCAGGTTCGATCAGCTCTATCCGCTGATTAACGGCTACCCCTCGTCGATAATGATGTGTACGGACGATTGCGGCGTATACGACCTTCAACGCGGCGCTCTCCTCGACTTATTTAAGCGGGGGATGGCCAAAAATCTACATTTATTTAATTTATTGCGGGCGTTTTCCTTGAACCCGGTAACGCATTATAAATTGCCGGTCGGGTTGTTGCGTCTGCACGACTTTGCAGACTGCATTGTCGTGGACAATTTGAATGACTGTTCCGTATTGCAGACGTATATTAACGGGAAAAAAGTCTATGACCGCCATAGCCCGGCTTCCGGCGAAACGAATGACGAGCGTCCGTTAAAAAACGAGTATCGACCACGTATAATCAATAACTTTAAAGCGGATACGATCCGTAAATCGCAATTGAAAGTACCGGTCGTCGATTCCGGTCAAGTTCGAGTGATGGAGGTCATGGATAAAAGTTTATATACGAAATCGACGACTGTTGCGCCGGCCCTGCTTTTTTCCCGCACGACAGGGCGCATGGAGTCAAACGTCGAAGCAGATATAGTAAAGGTGGCCGTGCTCAACCGGTACGAAAAACAGGCCGAGCCGGCTATCGGTTTTGTACGCGGGTTCGGACTACAGTGCGGCGCTCTCTGTAGCAGTATCGCTCACGACAGTCATAATATTATCGCTGTCGGCGTAGACGACGAGGATTTGGTGCAGGCGATGAATACCATTATTCGCCATAAAGGAGGCATGGCCTGTTGTAAAGGCGCCGCTGCAACGTTTTTACCGCTCCCGATAGCAGGACTGATGAGCCCGGAACCGATAGACGCCGTTGCCCGGCAATACGAGGCGTTGCACCGACAGGCTAAAGCGCAGGGTTGCCGGCTTACGTCGCCGTTTATGACCCTGTCGTTTTTATCGTTGATTGTAATTCCTGAACTGAAAATTTTTACCGGCGGCTTATTCGATGTGGGTGCTTTCAAGCCGGTTGACTTGGTTGTATAGCATGCGCTGGCATATCCGAATCCATCGCAACCAATTTGTTTACGATCGCATAAATCGTTAATCCGGCGGTGCTGTGGATTTGCAGTTTGGTTGAAATATTCCGGCGATGGGTAATGACCGTGTGCACCGACAGGCAGAGTTTGTCGGCAATTTGCTTGTTGGTCATCCCGTTGATAACGCCGACAATCACTTCCTTTTCGCGTGCACTCAACAGTTCGTGGCGGCGGTCTTTTTCCTTTTCGCTGACGAGGGCGGTCAGTTTATCGCAGATTTGGTCGGGCGTGTCGTAAATAGAAATGGCTTCGTCGTATGTTTTGAACAGGGCGCTGTCGGCCACGGAGGATTGCAGGACAACACATTTCATATCGAGCAGGCCGACGCTCTTTTTAAGCGACGGCCATGACAGGACGCCGATCAAGTTCGGATTGATAATCAGTATTTCCGGCTTTTGCCGTAAAAGGGCGGTTTTCAGGTGTTCGGCGTCGCTTGTTTCAAATACTTCCAGATGCAGCGTTTGGCATTGCTTTAACACGGCCAGCACTCCTTGCCGGATAATTGCAGACGGTTCGGCCAGCAGTATTTTAAGCGTTGTGCTCATAGCGTTTCTTGTTTTGTTGCTCCAGTTTTTGCACGACCGGCACAAGCAGGCGGTTTTCGATGGCGTTGTGCGACGCGAGGTCCTGCTCACAGGAGAATATGTCGAACAAAACGCTGTTGAGGTCGTTGGCGCTTTTGACCGGATAGTATTTAATAATGATGTTCTTTAATTCCGTAAGCCGCGCTTCGACCTGATCGTGCTGTTTTGAGTATACGGCGCTACTGTACTTTGTACGGGATTTTCCGCGGCGTACTTCGTGAATGTAAGGAAACAGCATTTTTTCTTCGTGCGACATGTGCTTATGGACTTCGGCCACATATTCGTCGAAATAGTGCAGAATGGCTTTCGCCAGCTCGTGGTTGCCGTCCCGCAGCACTTCGGCTAATTTGTTGCGAATCGAAGGGAGCCGGAAGGACAGGAAGTAGTCGTGCGAACGTTGCAGATAGCTAATCAGCGCATCCAGCGATACGTGGCAATGGCTGAAATCGATCATCCCATCTCTGTCCAGCAGCAAATTGACGACCGTCAGGAAGGTGTCGGTATCTACGCTGTTCTCGGTGCAAACGTCTTTTATATCCTTGTCGCCGAATCCCAGAGCTATTCCGAAACGACTCAACACCAACAGCATTTTATAGTGTTCCGTAATGAGATCGCACATGCGGTCGGACTCTTTATATTTTCCTAATTTATACATCTTGATTTTAATTTATCGATCGTTTTTATTTATGACGGCTGTTTTTTCGTACCTTTGCAGGCAAATCCGTCGATTGACGCTACAAATATACGCAATGTTTTCTTTTTTTGATGTAGATACGGTATTTTTCACCGTAGGCAGGCAAGCGGTCAGCTATCTCGAAGTGCTTTGCACGCTGGCCGGGTTGGTTTGTATTTTCCTTGCCATGCGTGCTAAAACGACTAATTTCTGGATTGGGTATTTATACAATATCCTGCTGTTTCCATTGTTTTTACAAAAGGGGTTATATGCCAGTATGCTATTGCAGCCGGCCGGGTTTGCTATTACGCTGTTTGGGCATTATCGCTGGACGCATCCCCGCAAAAAGGAGGAAAACCGGCGGCACGAGTTGAAGATTACACGTCTTGGCGGCCGTTCGTGGATGGCGACGCTGCTGACGGTGGTGGTGTTGACGGTCGGTCTTGGGACGCTCTTCTCGAATCTGCATCGCTGGATTCCGGCGGTGCGACCTGCGCAGCAACCGTTTTTAGATTCGTTTATTCTGGTCATGATCCTCACGGCACAATGGCTTTCGGCGCAGAAAAAATTAGACTGCTGGGCAGCATGGATGACTGTCAATGTAGTGAATACCATTCGTTATCCGTTTGGCGGATTGATCTTTTTGGCAATAGAAAGCGGCAGTAAAATAATAATCGCTTCGTTCGGTTTTTTGCATTGGTTAAAAAAATACCGGGAAGACCGCGAGGCGTCTTCGGAGGAAGGAGGCGCCGCCGGATTTTAAAAAAACAACGTTGAAAACGGAAAATTAAATCTTTAACGCTATTACGGCTCCGTTTTCAACATTGGGCCTTCATCGATATGGTCGGGGCGGCCACCCCGCAGGATTTTTACCGTTCTATATCTCGCTTTTCTTGGCGTATTCCGAGAATTCGCATCCGTATTTTTCCGCAAAGAAATTGTCGCACTCGTCGGCTTTAAGGGCAAGGTTGGTGATATTTTGCTTGATTTCGTCGCGATGGTCGGAGAAGACGTCGGAGATATGGAGCCGGTACGAAAGGTAAATCTGATTTCCGTCAATGCCTAACTGATAGGGTTTCAAGTTGGCGCTGACGAGGTAGGTAAGTACCGGTTCCAGTTCTTTCTTCGGCAAAATATTAATGGGGGACGTGCAGAATAAATAGGCACGATCGTAGATAAATATCCGTATTTCTGAACTGCCTTTGTGGAACACCCAGCTTTCATATCCGACTCGCGCCAGTACCGGATCGATGTCGAGGGCGCGGATCGCTTCTTCGCAGAAGGTCGCCAGTTCGGTCAAGCCGCGTTCCTGAAAGATGTTTTCAATCATCTTCTCGCCGCACGAGGGACAGTATTCTTCATCGGTATTGATGAACTCGTCGCAACCATGGCACTGGACATTGAATGTCGAGCGGTCCAAGTCGCCCAGACCGTCCAGTATTTCCTGCAAGACGGCGACGGGAATACCGAAACCGGTGTTGTCGGCGTCGTTGAACTTGCTGACGGTAATCGCCATCAGTTCGTCTTTTTCGTTGAACATCGGGCCGCCGCTGTTGCCGGGATTAACCGCCGCATCGGTTTGAATGTAATAGCTGTTGTTCATCAATTGTTTTGGCGACGAGACGGTGCCTTCGGTAACGGTAAACGGCAACCCGAACGGATAGCCGGCTACATTGATTTTCTGTCCGATGCTGACGTCGGTCAAATCGGCCAGAGGAATATCGGGCAGAGACGAGAAATCGCCCTGCGCCACAAGCAGCGCGATATCGCGTTTCGGATTGACCAGCACCACGTCGGCGAGGTACGGGTTTTTATCGTTATCTTTAATGGAGAGCTTTTTGAAGCCTTCTACCACATGGTAGTTTGTTACAAAAAGATTGTATTTTTTCAGGTAAAAGCAGCTCCCCGAACCACCGGCATGATTTACTTTGTAAACGGCATTGTATATCGTTTTATGTTCCATAATAAGGATTTTGTTTTTAAATTTGTTTTACGAATGGGTTAGTCTTTTTTCCCGCCAAAAAAGGACGACATCAGGTTCTTCATTTGTTTGGCCAGCTCGGATACGTTTACGTTTTGCATACTCTGTTGCACCATATTCATATAGTCCGACATATCGGTAGTTTCCTGCGGGGTCTCGACGGGTGGCGTGAGGTTGCCGTTCATGATATTTTCCATCGCCCTGTATAATATCGGGGCGGCTTCTTCCAGCGGCTTAGCCGAGCTTTGCTTCAGCGCGCCTACCACAACCGCATTCACATCGTCCTGCACATTATTATAGAAATACAGTTGGTAGAACTGGTAGGTGGCGACCATGCAGCAGTACAGCCAGTCGCCGTTTTCAAATGCGTTGCAGAGATTTTTAAATACGTTTTCAAAATTGCTTTGAATATTTTTCAGATTCGACCGGCGTTTGTCGGGCACAAAGGTTTCGACGAAATACAGGTCGTCGGCCAGCGCTTCTTTCGTCAATTGCTGCAAACGCTCAACCGCCTGCCTGCCCTGCGTTACGATTTCGGGCAGCGGGATGTCTTCGCGATCCATGTTTCGCACTGCTCTGTTCAGGTCGTTGAGCAACTGACCCTGCGGGTGGGCGTAGTAGAGAACTTTCATCAGGGTGGAGCAAAGGACGTTCCACGCATAGCCGTATTTGCGGGCGTTTTCAAATTCCTTCAGGGCGTCCAGCGCTTCTTTGCAGCTCAACTGGACGACGTCGTAAATGGCGTCGACCAATTGGGCGCCGTAGGGCGTTACATTCGGCTCGTAGACGCGTTGGGCGCCAAATTTGGTTACAAATTCGTCGTCATATCGGTCGCCCGTCGAGCAGATTTCCCGCAGAACGTAATACATTTTGTAGGGCTCGGCTAATGAAAGCGGGCACCGGAACTCGAACGCCAGATGATCGCCCCGCAGGATGATCGACGCCAAGTCCAGATTGCTGAAATTAAGTCCCGCGATTTGCCGCAGCAACGGAACCCGGTTCTTTTCGGGCAACGAAAGGAAGGGAGCGGTAATTTGCAATTCGTCGTGTTCGATTTTCAGATTTACGATAATCGAGCCGTGAGGAATAGTAAACTCGGTGCCGTCGGCATTGCCGTACTTGATTCGGAACCCGCCGTTGAGGTAATCGAGCAACAACTCGAACGACTTTTTGTACTGTTTCTCCTCGAACGCCTGCACGCTTTTATCGAAAGCGTCGTCGTTGAACTTGCTTGCCGTAGAAGCAATGGTTGACTGGTTAAATGTGAGCGTTTTGTTCATAGACTATTAAATAAATTTAAGTAAGTTACACTGTAAAAACCGCATGACTGCCGTTTCACATTAGCGGCGCAAAGGTATAAAAATATTTTTATATCCGCAATATTAAATTTGTCGATCCTGAGCCGTTGGCCTTTTTCCGGCGCCGGCTAACGCTTCGTCCTCCACTCGCAACGGCTATTATTCACTGTTCATTCACAAGTTCCCGGTAGAACAGCAGGCTGATGTCGGCGTACTTGAATTTTTGCGTGGAGAAATGGGGAAAGAGCGCCTGCTGCGCCAGGGCCTTTATCTGCTGCTCCGACTTGTGAAACCCGCAGTTGTAGGCCGAAGCATAAAACCGCAAGGCTTCTTCTTCGCTGGAAAAGTCCTGATGGCCAAACCGGCGGCGTACGGTTTCACAGAAAAGGGCGAGATACGTTATTTGCCATTCCGCCGTATTCAGCCTGTCGATTCGTTCTACGCGCGAGGCGCGGGCGGCGGGGTCGGCAAACAGGCACAGGGGATATTTGGCGCGCAACAGCGTGTCGGACGACAAAC
>JAIRMW010000126.1 GCA_031258415.1 Prevotellaceae bacterium | reverse complement strand
GCAACCTTGCCGCGACTTCTGGCAACCTTGCCGCGACTTCTGGCAACCTTGCCGCGACTTCTGGCAACCTTGCCGCAACTTCTGGCAACCTTGCCGCAACTTCTGGCAACCTTGCCGCGACTTCCGGCAACCTTGCCGCGACTTCCGGCAACCTTGCCGCGACTTCCGGCAACCTTGCCGCGACTTCTGGCAACCTTGCCGCAAGGCGCAAAAACACAAGACGTCTCTTATTACAATTATAAACAAAATAAAAAACAAATCACATGACTACTCATTATTTACCCCGCAAAGACCGCGAACTGCTCGCGTGGACGATTAACTTTTTACGCTATCTGTACCCGGCGCTGTCCCGATTTAATTTCCCCGCCGCCGAGTACGACAAATTAACGGCGTTGCGCGACGACTTTTCCCAGAAACTCGACACCGCCACCGAACCGGCTACCCGAACCAAAACGTCGGTGCTGGCGAAAAACATCGCCCGCGCCGCGCTCGAAAAAGCCCTCCAGCAGGACGTCAAAGAGTTTCTGTTGTTCAACCGGAACGTTACCGACGAAGACCGCGACGACCTCGGGTTGCCGATTTATAAAGCGACGCGAACGCCGGCGCCCGTGGCGACCGATCCCCCCGACGCCGACGCACGGACGCCTTCGCCCGGGCGTGTCGAGATCGACTTCTTTGAACGCGGAAGCCGCCACAAGAAAGGAAAACCTCCCGGCCAGCATTGCGTGGAAATCGCATGGCTGCTCAGCGACACGCCCCCCACGCGCTGGGAAGAGTTGCTGCATTCGGCCGTCGATACCAACTCGCCCTATATCTTCTCGTTCGAGAACGATCAGCGCGGACAGAGGCTCTACTTTGCCCTCCGCTGGGAAAATACGCGCGGCGAAAAAGGCCCGTGGAGCGAAATCCAAAGCGCCATCATTCCGTAGGAAGTTAGGAGTTATGAGTTATGAGTTATGGGTTGGCCGGAGGCCATGAATCCCCTGACGGGGAATGGGCTTCGCGGAGGCGCTCGTGCTATTGATATGGATGGCCGCCGGCCAACATCGCACGTCGCAGCGGCCAACCTTATTTTCACCTTATTTTAATAACAAAACAACGGTAGTAGCAGAGACGCCCTCCCCACCTCGAACCTTATACCCTTATTTCAATGAACAATGAATAATGAACAATTGGCCTGCGGCGGTCGTACCGCTGTCGCCATTCAGCAACTAAGAAACTAAACAAACCATTACAAACGCCCCAAGGGGCATAAAACAAATACTAACAAAACAAATACTAACACAATGAAAAATTTTTTACCATTGATGCTTGCCGCGCTGGTGATTTGCGGCAGCTGCGAAAAAAAGGAAGAGAGGAGCGCCGAGTGCAGCCTCATTAGCTTTACCGTAAACGGCACGCCGTGGACGATCAACGGCACGCAGATTACATACACCTTCCCGGAAGGGACAACCGCCACCGCCTTGACGCCCACGATTACCGTGTCGAACGGCGCGACGGTGAGCCCTGCCTCGGGCGCGGCGCAGAATTTCTTTAGCGAAGCGGGGGTTATTTATACCGTAACGGCCGAAGACGGCGCGACGAAAAAAACCTACACCGCCAAAGCCACGATAGCGGCCAGCAGCGCCTGCGACATCACCGCCTTTACGGTCGACGGCACGGCGTGGACTATCGACGGCGCCAACATTACCTACGCCTACCCGGAAGGGACGGCCGCAACGACGTTGACGCCCGTCATCACCGTATCGTCGGGCGCAACGGTAAGCCCCGCCTCGGGCGTGGCGCAGAACTTCTTTAGCGAAACGGGCGTGGCCTACACCGTTACTGCCGCCGACGGCACGACGAAAAAAACCTATACCGCCAAGGCGACCATCACCCCCAGCAGCGCCTGCGACATCACCGCCTTTACGGTCGACGGCACGGCGTGGACTATCGACGGCGCCAACATTACCTACGCCTACCCGGAAGGAACGGCGGCAACGACGTTGACGCCTGCGATTACCGTATCGTCGGGCGCGGCGGTAAGCCCCGCCTCGGGCGTGGCGCAGAACTTCTTTACCGCGCAGGGCGTGGCCTATACCGTAACGGCGGCCGACGGCACGACGACAAAAACCTATACCGCCAAGGCGACCATCACCCCCAGCAGCGCCTGCGACATCACCGCCTTTACGGTCGACGGCACGGCGTGGGCTATCGACGGCGCAAACATTACCTACGCCTACCCGGAAGGGACGCCCGCAACGACGTTGACGCCCGTCATCACCGTATCGTCGGGCGCGACGGTAAGTCCCGCCTCGGGCGTGGCGCAGAACTTCTTTACCGCGCAGGGCGTGGCCTACACCGTAACGGCGGCCGACGGCACGACGACAAAAACCTACACCGCCAAGGCCACCATTCAAGGGCCTGTAGCAGTAGCCTCCGGCACGACCGGCGCCTGCACGTGGACCATCACCGGCGTCTCGCCAAACTACACCCTTACTATTAGCGGTAGCGGCGCCATGGGGGATTTTAGTTCCGTCGCCGACATACCATGGAGTAGTTATAGGGAGGATATCAAAACGTTAGTGATACGGGAGGGGGTAACCACTATTGGTCGGTATGCTTTTTATTCTCATAGCAACCTGACCGGCGCCTTGATTATTCCCAATTCGGTAACCTTTATCGGCACGGTAGCTTTTTACGATTGCACGGGCTTGACCGGCACGCTGACCATTCCCAATTCGGTAACCTTTATCGGCGAGGCGGCTTTTGCCTATTGCAGCGGCTTGACCGGTAGCTTAACCATTGGCAATTCGGTAACCTTTATCGGCGAGGCGGCTTTTGCCTCTTGCAGCGGCTTTACCGGTAGCTTAACCATTGGCAATTCGGTAACCGCTATCGGCTATGGGGCTTTTGCCTCTTGCAGCGGCTTTACCGGCACGCTGACTATTGGTAATTCGGTAACCTCTATTGGCGAAATTGCTTTTTACGAGTGTAGCGGTTTTACCGGCACGCTGACCATTCCCAATTCGGTAACCTCTATCGGCGCGGGGGCTTTTTACAAGTGCACCGGTTTTACCGGCGATCTGACCATTGGTAATTCGGTAACCACTATCAGCGATTATGCTTTTTACGGGTGCAGCGGTTTGACCGGTACGCTAACCATTCCCAATTCGGTAAATACTATCGGCTATGGGGCTTTTGCCTCTTGCAGCGGCTTTACCGGTAGCTTGCCCCTCCCCAATTCGGTAACGACTATCGGCGATTATGCCTTCTACAGGTGCGAGGGCTTTAGCGGCAGCCTGACCCTTCCCAACTCGCTAACCACTATTGGCGAGTGGGCTTTTTCCTCTTGCACCGGCTTTACCGGCGATCTGACCATCCCCAATTCGGTAATCACCATTGGCCCTGATGCTTTTTCCTCTTGCTCCGGCTTTACCGGCAGCCTGACTATTGGTAATTCGGTAACCACTATCGGCGAGTATGCTTTTTACAATAGCTACGGCTTTACCGGTGCGTTAACCATTCCCAATTCGGTAACCTCTATCGGCGAGTGGGCTTTTGCCTCTTGCAGCGGCTTTAGCGGCAGCCTGACTATTGGTAATTCGGTAACCACTATCGGCGAGTGGGCTTTTGCCTCTTGCAGCGGCTTTACCTCCGTAACCAACTTGCAGCCGACCCCGCAAAGTATAAACAGCAACGTTTTTTCCGGGGTTAGCATAGGCTCTCTGACACTCAGGGTGCCGACAAGCGCGGTAAGCGCCTATCAAAACGCCCCTATATGGCAAAATTTCGGAACGATAACGGGCATTTAGCCGAACGCGGATAAAGAGAGGACACAGCCCCCAAAGGAAGCTAAAACAAAAAGCCGGGACGCAAAGCGCGTTCCGGCTTTTTCATGGCCTGTGGCGGGTTGTTTCGTTAGAAAAGCGCCCCGGCCTTAGGGCCGCCGCATCTAATTTTTGATACGTTTTATCAGACGCTTGTTGTCCTGTCCGGCGTTTCGACTTTCGGCTTTATTAACCGGATACTTCGGGTACTTGAATCTGCCCCGGTAAAAAAATGTAAAAATATTTGCACAATTCCAATTTTTAGCCTACTTTTGCAGTCCGAAAAATTCCTCAGTAGCTCAGTTGGTTAGAGCATCTGACTGTTAATCAGAGGGTCCCAGGTTCAAGTCCTGGCTGAGGAGCTTCTTCAAAGAACGCACTGTTCGTTACATTTCATATATTCTTTTTTGAACCCGTTAAACACCGGACGGCGGCCGGCGAAAAACCGTTGGCGCATGGGGCAAAAAAAGACGCCGCAACCGAAAAAACATCGGACGGCGCCCGCCGCACGACGACGCCCTTTGCCGGTCGCTTCCACAGGCTGTGGAGCGGTGGCCGGTTTCGCGGATACCTGCTTTCCTCTTTACCCAATCTTTTCACGCAAAGTCAGCCGCCGCGTATCGCGCATTGAAAGCCTTGCAGGACAAGGGAACGGCCATACACATATTTATATATATGCCCGCTTTCCCGTCAAGGTTCTACCACTACCCATGGCGCCTTTCCAATAACGATTGGAAAGCGTTGCATCCTGAAAAAAGTGTCCGAAATCCCTTGCATTTTACCGTCCCGATCGCCCCTTTTTGTAAAATATTTGATCTACTAAAGAAAAAATACTATCTTTGCGTTCATCTTTAGAACGATCTCCTTTATGTATGAATTTATCAAAGGTCTTGTAGCGGAATTAACGCCCACGTATGTAGTCATTGATACGGGCGGTATCGGTTATGCCATCCATATTTCGTTGCAAACATACGGACACATCGGACAGGCACAAGAGGTACAATTGTGGGTGCATCATATTCTGCGCGAAGACGCCGAACAACTCTACGGTTTTTTTGATAAGGAAGAACGCGAGGTGTTCCGGCTGCTGGTAGGCGTGTCGGGCGTCGGGCCGAATACGGCGCGGATGGTGCTTTCATCGCTGTCGTCGGCGGAAGTGCGCAGCGCCATTCTGCACGAGGATATACAAAAATTGCAAGGGATTAAAGGGATCGGGCTGAAAACCGCCAATCGGATTGTGGTCGACCTGAAAGACCGCATCGGGAAAACCCTCCTGTCGTCCGGCGGCGCCGGGGTTCCTTTGCCGCAAGCCATCCACGAGGAGGCGCTGTCGGCGCTGATTATGCTTGGTTTTGCCAAAACGCCGGCCGAGAAAGCGATCCAGTCCCTCCTACAGGAAACGACGACATATACGGCCGAACAACTCATTAAGGCCGCCTTGAAGCGATTATAATTATGACAGGGTTACATCGGCTTTTGGGGATTTGTTGTCTGTGCTGTGTGCATGCTTCTGCCTGGGCGCAGTCGCTGCTGCCGCCGGAAAAGCCGGTCGTGGAATACGATCCTGTTACGCACCGTTATCTTTATTATCATGCCTACGATACGCGGCGTAGCGTGCCGTATAAGGTGCTGAGTTCCGAAGAATACCAGCGCGAGCAGTTTTCGCAGACGCTTCGCGAAGGCTGGTCGAAGCAGCGCAGCGATGGGCAGGGGCTGCTTGGCGCAACCGGCGACAACCTGATTCCGTCGAGCTTCCGTATAGGGGTAAATAACGACGCCTTTGCGAAGATATTCGGCTCGAACGAAATTGTCATTAATCCGCAGATGTCGGTCAATTTGACGTTTGGCGGGAAATGGAATTATGCCAATAATCCGATTATTGCAGAACGCTACCGGACGGCGTTTAATTTCGATTTTCTGGCGCAAATGCAGTTCAATATCACCGGCCAGATTGGCGAACGGCTGAAGTTGAATTTCAATTACAATACCGAAGCGACGTATGATTTTGAGACCAATCTGAAAATCGAATATGCCAGCAACGAAGACGATATTCTCCAGAAAATCGAGGTAGGGAATATTGCATTTCCGCTCGACGGCTCGCTGATTACGGGCAGTCAGAGCCTGTTTGGGGCTAAAACCGATTTGCGCTTCGGGAAATTGGATGTGTCGGTGGTTGCCTCGATTCAGAATGCCCAGTCGAAAACCGTTGAACTGGCCGGCGGCGGGCAAACCAGCGTGTTTGAAATCAACGCCGACCAGTACGACGCCAACCGGCATTTTTTTCTGTCGCATTATTTTAAGGAAAACTATGACAAATGGCTCGGTCGCCTGCCGCTTGTGCTCTCCGGGATTAATATCAAACGGATTGAGGTGTGGGTTACGAATAAAAGCGGACGCTTTGAGGAAACCCGCAACTTTGTGGCCTTCATCGACGACGGCGAGCGCAACAGGATTTACAATACGTCGCTGTTCCACGGGAGCGGTAATGGCCTTCCCTCGTCGAAAAACAGCAATAATCTCTACACCGTCGTCAATAAAGACAATATCCGGCAAACACAGGATGTAACAACCTACCTCACCGGTTTAGGCCTGCATAGCGGCAGCGATTTTGAAAAAGTCGAAAACGCCCGCCGACTCTCGTCGACCGACTATACGGTCAATACCCAGTTGGGGTACATTTCGCTCAACGCCGCCCTCAACGCCGACGAAATCCTCGCCGTAGCGTATGAATATGAGGCCTTCGGCGTAACCTATAAAGTCGGCGAACTTTCAACCGACGGCATCATGTCGCCGGAAATGTTGACGTTAAAGCTACTGAAAGGAACAAGTTTCTCGCCTAAGTATCCGACGTGGGATCTGATGATGAAGAACGTATACGCCATTGACGCCTATCGCATCAACCGCGACGATTTTCTGCTCGACATCATGTATGAAAATGCGGAAGCCGGTACGGCGCTGCCTTATATTTCGGAGGGCGCGATTGCCGAAAAGCCGTTGCTGCGCGTGCTGAACCTCGATAATCTGAATATGCAAAACGACGCTTCGCCCGACGGCCTATTCGACTTTGTGGAAGGCATCACCGTGCTGTCTGCACGGGGGCGTATTATTTTCCCTGTACTGGAACCGTTTGGTCGCTACCTTGAACAGAAAATCGGCGATCCGGTACTGGCCGAGAAGTATGTATATAAAGAATTATACGATTCGACCCTCACGAAAGCGCAAAGTTATGCGGAGAAAAATAAATTCCGGTTAGTCGGCAGCTACCAGTCGGAAAGCGGCGATGAAATCCGGCTGGACGCGATGAACGTACCGCAGGGGTCGGTGGTGGTTACCGCCGGCGGGGTTAAACTGATTGAAGGCGTAGATTATGAAGTGAACTATATCGGCGGCACGGTGCGTATCCTGAACCGTTCCTATTTGGAGTCGGGCGTGCCGCTAAAAGTATCGCTGGAGAACCGGGAGTTGTTCAACATGCAAACCAAATTCCTTGTCGGGACGCGGTTGAAGTATACGTTTAACAATAATTTTTATGTCGGCGGCACCCTGCTGCATTTGAGCGAACGACCGCTGACGCAAAAAGTAAATTGGGGCGAAGAACCGATATCCAATACGATCTGGGGATTGAACACCGCGTTTCGCACCGATGTGCCATGGCTGACCAAAGCGGTCGACGCCTTGCCGTTCTTGGAAACCAAAGCGACCTCGAACATCACGTTCGATGCGGAGTTTGCCCATTTCCTGCCGGGACACGCATCGGCTATCGGCTCGAACGGCGCCGCGTTTATCGACGACTTTGAAGGCAGCCAGATCACCCTCGACCTGCGCAGCCATGCGGCGTGGTCGCTGTCGAGCGTACCGCAGGGACAAAGCCCCCAGTTCCCCGACGGCGACCTGACCGGCCTCACTACCGGCTTCAATCGGGCGTTGCTGTCGTGGTTCTACATTTATCCCGATTTTGTGCGCAACACGTCCTATACGCCCGGCTACATGCGTGCCGACCCGTTCCGGTTCCAACGGAACTGGTATGTATGTGAAATCCAAATCAACGATCTGTTTCCCGACCGCGAAGAAATTATCGGCTCGCCAACCAATTTGCAGGTGCTCAACATGACGTATTATCCCAACGAACGCGGCCCGTATAATTACAGTACCAACATACGCCCCGACGGACGATTGCAGTCGCCCGAAACACGGTGGGCCGGCGTACAGCGTCCGTTGCCGATCACCGATTTTGAAACGGCCAATTACGATTATATCGAGTTTTGGCTGATGGACCCCTTTGTCTATAAACCGAACGCCACAGGCGGAAAACTCTATTTCAACCTCGGCAGTATTTCGGAAGATGTGCTGAAAGACGGGTTAAAATCATTTGAAAACGGCTTCAGCAGCCCCGAAGACTCGTCCCGCTTTATTTCGACCGTCTGGGGTCGCGTTCCCAAAGATCCGCAAATAACCCTGACATTCGACAACGATTACGATAAACGACAGTACCAAGACATTGGTTACGACGGTCTGAACGATGCGTATGAAGGCTCCCATTTTGCCGGCTACGTAAACACGCTGCGATCGCTTATTTCCAACACCGAAGCGCGTAACCGCATAGAAAACGACCCGTCGAGCGATAATTACCGCTATTATTTAGACCCCGTCTATGACAATACGCAAGCCGATATTCTGGATCGCTACAAATACTACAACGGCACAGACGGCAACTCGAGGCCATCGGCCAGCGGCGAAAACACTATGGGCATGATCAACCCCGATATGGAAGACATGAACCGCGATTATACCATGAACGAAACGGAAAGTTATTACCAGTATGAACTGGATCTGACGCCGGCCAACATGCGTATCGGAAGCAACTATATTACCGACATCCGCGAAGTAACCAAAACCGAATTTAACGACGTGAAAACAGTGCGGTTCTATCAGATAAAAATACCGATTAGCGAAGGTCAACCCATTGGCGGTATTGCCGACTTCAAATCCATCCGGTTTATACGAATGTTTATGCGTGGGTTTACCGACACGACGATTTTTCGCTTTGCTACGCTGCAATTAGTGCGTGGCGAATGGCGGCGCTATAACCAGTCGATGATCGACGGACAGGAAATACTCGCGCTACCCGAAATGTCGAATGCCGGCTTTGACATCTCGGCCGTTAATATTGAAGAAAACTCGCACCGCACGCCGGTCAACTATATCCTCCCGCCGGAATCGTCCCGTCAAATTGATCCGGGACAATATCAGGTGCGGCAACTCAACGAGCAGGCCATGGAATTACGTGTCGGCGACTTGGCCGACGGCGACGCCAGAGCGGCTTACAAAAACGTATCCTTCGATTTCCGTAAATACCGCCGGTTAATCATGGACGTACACGCAGAAGAAGTCCCCGGAAAACCGTTGCGCGATAATGAGGTGTCGATATTTATCCGCATCGGGAGCGACTACCGCTATAACTACTACGAATACGAGGTGCCGCTGGTGCTTACGCCGCCGGGCTTTTACACCGACAATCAAAGGGAATTAGTGTGGCGTGCCGAAAATAAAGTCGATATTAACCTGGACGTCCTGACCGACGCCAAACTGGAGCGTAACGACTACGTCCGCCGATTCGGTGGCTCTATTACAACAGTCTATGAAAAAGCAGACGGGCGAAATAAAGTGCGGATTGCCGGCAATCCCAATCTCGGACAAGTACGGATTGTGATGATAGGTGTGCGAAACCCGTCGAAACAGCGCTCGCCGAACGACGACGGTCTGGAGAAATCGGTTATTGTATGGGTCAATGAATTGCGCCTGACGAATTTTAACGAATCAAGCGGATTTGCCGCCAACGCCCGTATTGCCACCAAGCTGGCTGATTTTGGGAATATCAGCTTATCGGGCAACATGCAAACGCCAAACTTCGGCGGACTGGAGTCGAAGATGAACGAACGGTCGATGGATTATGTATACCAGTACGATGTGATTTCTAACTTTGAACTGGGACTGTTTTTCCCAAAAAGCATCGGCGTAAGGCTGCCGCTGTTCTTCGGGTTCTCCGAGAACTTTACCAATCCTCAGTACTATCCGTTCGATCAGGATGTGCTGTACGATCAGGCCATGCGCGGCCTGACCTCCTACGAGCGCGACTCCATCAAGCGGCTGACGCAGGACTACACGCGCCGCCTGTCGTTCAATGCCACCAACGTGCGGGTATTTGCCAATTCGACCAGTCCGGCAGTATTCAGCCTGTCGAATTTGACCATCAGTTTTGCATATAACCAAATCTTCGCCCGCAATTCGCGTACCGATCACAAATTAGACGAAACCTACCATTTCAATTTGGGCTATGCGTACAACGTCCAGCCGTTTTATATAGAACCCCTCAAAAATATTTCATGGCTGCGCTCGCCGTGGCTGCAACTGATTCGCGATTTCAACTTTAACCCCTATCCTAATCAGTTTGCTTTTAACGCCGATATTTCCCGCACCTACCGCGAAATACAGTATCGGAGCATTATGGCGCCCGAAATTGTCATTCCGCCTACCGTTTCGAAAGATTTTCTGTGGGACAACAATTATTCATTTGTATGGGATATTACCCGTTCGGTGAAAATCGATTTTATCGCCACCAACCGTGCCCGCATCGACGAGCCGGAAGGCATTATCAATAAACGCATCGACCCCGAAGGATACCGCCACTGGCACGATTCGACATGGACTAATTTCTGGAATCTCGGGCGCAATGTGTTCTACAATCAACAAATGAATGCGCAATGGATGGTGCCGATAAATAAAATCCCGCTATTGTCGTGGGTTACGACCAGCGTACAGTACAACGCCGGTTACACATGGGAAGCCGCGCCGGTGCTGAACGATACCACATACGACCCGGGTAACACCATCTCCAACTTTCGGAACATGGTTATCAACGGCAGTCTGTCGTTTGAAAGTATTTATAATAAAGTACCGCTCCTGCGAAACGTCAATAACGAATTTTCGGGACGCGGCCCCACGAAGCCGCCGGAAATGGAAAACAAAATCTATGAAAGCCCGAGAATACGTTTCACGGCCAACCGTCGCCGGACTGTTCGGCATAATCTGAAAACCGACGATATCCGCACGCAGATTTTCGACGCCAACGGGAGAGAAATACAGGGACAGATCGATATAATCAATAAAAACACCTTAGCCGTAACTTTGGACGAAGACGCCAACGCCGTAGTGGTAAAGGTTACAGGTCGCGTGCCGAAAAAACAAAATCCGGTCGGTATTGCCGCTAAAGCCTTGCTTCGAGTAGCCATGATGATCCGCAATGTGTCGGTCAGCTTCAACAGCAACGACGCCTCGACGCTGCCCGGCTTCAAACCGTACGCGCATATCATGGGGTGGGGGCAAACCAATAACGTATGGGCACCCGGCTGGCCGTTCGTATTGGGCTATCAGGACGAAAACTTTTTGAATTATGCGCGGGAACAAAAATGGCTGTCGACCGACACGACGATTATCAACCCCTATATCATGACGCATACCTCGATGCTGAATATCCGCACTACGCTGGAACCCTGGCCGGCATTGAAAATCGATTTGGGGCTCACCCGCAATTATTCGGAAAACAATTCATGGTACAATGTGGCGTTACCCGTCAATCAACGCCAGACAACAGGCAACTTCAGCATTTCGACCATCAGTATTGCCACGGCTTTTGAAAACCCGACAACCGAAAACGGATTTGCCTCCAAAGCCTTTGATAAATTTCTGGAAGCGCGTACCGCCATTGCCCGTCGGCAAGCCCTTGCGCGGGCAAAATTGGGGCAGGAAAACTATAACCCCAACCAGATCGTCGACGGCTACCCCGACGGATTCGGTTCGCTCTCGCAGGACGTATTGATGCCGGCATTTCTGGCGGCCTATACCGGCCAATCGCCCGATAAGGTTACCCTGTCGAGTTTCCCGTTGATCCCCCTGCCGTCGTGGCAAATTACGTATAACTGGCAACCAAGGGCCAGATCGCAAAACGCGCTTATATCCTCGCTTACGCTGATGTCAAAATATTCATCCATGTATGCAATCAACTCCTATACGTACAACCAGATGTATACGCTGTCCGACATTGC
Organism: Prevotellaceae bacterium; assembly: GCA_031258415.1. Taxonomy (GTDB): domain Bacteria; phylum Bacteroidota; class Bacteroidia; order Bacteroidales; family UBA932; genus JAIRKX01. The sequence continues at coordinate 1,983 of JAIRMW010000126.1, read as the reverse complement.
AGACGGGCGAAATGTGTTGGGCGACTTTATTCCGCTGAACGATATTCTACAGGCAAGCATCCGCGAAGAACTTACGCCGGTTTATATCGACGTGGGCTGGCAGAACAACCTTTCAACGCGGTTTGAGTGGGCGCGCAACCGGACCCTGTCGTTGAGCTTATCGAATAACCAGATTATGGAAAACCGCCGAACAACATATATCATTGGCGCAGGCTATACTTTTCGTGAAATCCCCTTGATTTTCCGTTTCGTGGCAGGCAATACCCGAAATGTCAAAACCACATTGCGCGTCCGCGCCGACCTGTCTGTACAGGACGAAATGACGATCTTACGGAAAATCGTACTCGAAGACGATGCGATCCCGCAGGTCTCGAGCGGACAATATAATATAAGTATCAAATTATCGGCCGACTATACCGTCAGCAGCAACCTTACGTTACGGCTGTTCTTCGACCGGATGGTCAATAACCCCTACGTATCGTCGATTGCTACGGCTAATACTAACGCAGGCATAAGTATCAATTTATCATTATAAATAATTAATTAAAAAACAGAAAAATTATGAACGTTCCTAAAAATTTAAAGTACACAAAAGAGCACGAATGGGTGCGCATTGAAAACAAAGTAGCCACAGTCGGCATTACCGACTATGCCCAAAGCCAGTTGGGCGACGTGGTATACGTAGATGTAACTACCGTAGGCGATTTTCTGGAAGCAGGCGATACGTTTGGCGCGATTGAGGCGGTGAAAACCGTGGCCGACGCCTATATGCCGCTATCCGGCGACGTGGTTGAGATGAACGAAGAGCTGGAAGCGGCGCCCCAGTTAGTCAATCAAGACCCTTACGGACAAGGCTGGATTATTCGGATTAATATCAGCAATCCGGAAGAAATCAGCGGATTACTCAGCCCCGAAGCCTATGGGAAATTAATCTGAGAAAATTTTTTATTTTTTTTTACGATTCCCTTTAAACCTTTTTCCATAATTACAGTCTTAGAATACGAAATAGGTTTTCATAGGTTTAGATTAGGTGAGACGGGTAGCGAAAGCTGCCCGTCTCGTTTTTAGGTGAGATGGGTAGCGAAAGCTGCCCGTTTCGTTTTTAGGAACTGCGCGTCGCGCATTCTCAATCGATAGCCATTCTACAGCAACGCGCCACTACCCGTTTTCAGGGATGCTAATCTCAAAAATCACAAAATATAGGGATTGTACCGGATGAAAAGAACCCCTACCTTTGCAGTCGATTCTGACAAAAGCGGGGTCTGTTGGGAAACCTGCCTTCCTTTTGCCAGTTGAACGAACAGAATAATTTGATGCAGTCGTTATACATATTGCCTTGGCGAAGAAGCCATTTCGTTCGGGCAATTCAGGGTTTGTTGATTTTAAGATTGTTTTACGAACAATGGGGCGACACGCAGAATTAGATATAGGGTTAAATGTTCACGCAAGACAGGCTGTTCAAAAGGGTTTTGGGCAGCCTGTTTTGTGTACACCCCCGCAGGCCATTAACCATTAACCATTGGCGCCCGCAGGCCTACTTTAACTCCATTAACTCCTCTAACTCCTCTAACTCCCTTTGTTCAAAGAAAATTAAAAAAAAATGAAGAAATAGTTGCGCCATTCAAAAAATACTACTATATTTGTCCCCACATAACGAATAAAAAAGATGCAAAAACACTCAATGACCGGTTTTCGTTCTTTTCGTCAGCCGACGTTGTCCGCCAGCCTTCCGCCAGCGGCCCGCGCCGCACGGCCGACGGCGGCGTTGATTTGTAATTTTACCCCCCCCCCACCACCACCAACTTTTTGATGAACAGTTAGTTACAGCGATTTTGAGAAAATCGAACACCTTTTTGTCCGGGACGGATGCCTCCGGCATTTTCTTTATATATACCTATATTATTATCTGCTTGCACGACGTCATGAGGAGCGCAAGCAGGTTTTATTTGCGCGCAACCAAAGTTTGGGTGAGGACAACCAAAG
>JAIRMW010000071.1 GCA_031258415.1 Prevotellaceae bacterium | reverse complement strand
CGACGCTTAAGTTGCCCGTAGGGCATCAAGCTATATCCCCCCACGGGGAAACGGCGTACGCGGCGTTGCGCGCGCTATTGCTATTATTGTCCTACGGACAAATCGGCCATTCCTTCGTGCGCCTTTGTGGTTCGAAAATCGAAAAGTCGAAAAGTCGAGTATCGAAAATCGTGTTCCTTTGTGGTTCGATCGGTTCAAAGACTAGTAAGACTTATCAAAAATAAACAACAATAAAAAAAATGAAAAAGCAACACCTCTACCTCTTTTTAGCGCTCACCGTAGCGCTTGCGCTGGCCCTGAGCTTCGGCTCCTGCCGGAAAGAAACGCCCGACGACGACGGGACGCCCCCGTTCGAAGATACCACCGAGGTCGGCACGCCCGACGGCTACACCCTCGTCTGGGAAGACCGGTTCGACGGCGCCGCCCTCAACCTCGCCGACTGGAACATCGAAGTCAACGGCGAAGGCGGCGGGAACAACGAGCTTCAGTACTACCGCGCCGAGAACGTCTCGATAGGCCGCGACCCCTCCGGCGCTAAAAGCTGCCTGATCCTTACGGCCCGCAAAGAGTCGTACGGCGGCAAACCCGCTACGTCGGGGCGCGTCAACACCCAGGGCAAACGCGCGTTTACCTTCGGACGTATCGACGCCTCGATCTGGCTCCCCAAAACCGCCAACGGCCTCTGGCCCGCCTTCTGGACGATGGGCAACGACTACCGCGAGGTAGGCTGGCCCCGGTGCGGCGAGCTCGACATCCTCGAAATGGGACACAGCAGCGGCTTCAACGGACGACAAGACCGCCTCCTCAACGGCGCCTGCCACTGGGGCCCCGGCTGGCCGAATGCGTCCTACGCCCGCGACTACGTCAGCCCCGTCGGCATTCAGGACGGCTTCCACCTCTTCACCCTCCTATGGGACGACCGGCGTGTGGCCACCTACCTCGACTATGACAAAAACCCCGACGCCCAGCCCTACTTCGAAATGGACATCGCCTCGAAAGACGACGACTGGTCGCCCGGCAACTATTTTCAAAAGGATTTCTTTATCCTCTTCAACCTCGCCGTCGGCGGAAACTTCCCCGGCATCCGCGACATCAACGGCATCACCGCCCTCGCCGCCGGCGACGCCCACATGTATATCGACTACGTAGCCGTATACCGGAAAAACGAATAACAATGGGTAATGGTTAATGGTTAATTATGAATTACGATACTCGATACTCGACGCTCGACTTTCCGACGCTCGACTTTGTGCCTCTTAAGTTGCCCGTAGGGCATCAACCTATATCCCCCCACGGGGAAACGGCGTACGCGGCGTTGCGCGCGCTATTGCTATTATTGTCCTACGGACAAATCGGCCACTCCTTCGTGCGACTTTGTGGTTCGAAAATCGAAAAGTCGAAAAGTCGAGTATCGAAAATCGTGTTCCTTTGTGGTTCCATCGGCTCAAAGACTATTAAGACTTATCAAAAATAAATAAACAATAAAAAAAATGAAAAAACAACACATCCATCTCTTTTTAGCGCTCACCGCAGCGCTGACCCTGACGCTGACCTCCTGCTCGGAGAAACTGCCCGACGACGCGCCGCCGCCGCCGGGCGAAGAGCAGATCGACTACGTCTACAAACAAACGCGCAGCGCCAAACGCGGCGTCAGTTGCAACACGATCTACCCCGCCGACTTCGACGTCTTCAAAAGCAGCATCAGCTGGTTCTGGAACTGGGGCGCCTCGTTCAACAACACCCTCGACGCCGCCTTCGCCGCCGCCGGCGTCGACTTTTGCCCCATGGCATGGAACGGCAACTACAACGCCAACGCCATCCGCAACTACGTCGCCGCCCACCCCTCGTGCCGCTACCTGATGGCCTTCAACGAGCCTAACCTCACCGATCAGGCCAACATGACGCCCGCCGCCGCCGCCGCCGTCTGGCCCGGACTCAGAAACCTCGCCAAAGAATTAGGACTGCTGCTCGTCGCCCCGTCGATGAACTACGGCACCATGCCCAACTACGGAAGCCCCATCGACTGGCTCGACGAGTTCTTCAGTCTCCCCGGCGTATCGCTCGACGACGTCGACGTGATCTCCGTCCACTGCTACATGAACTCCCCCTCGGCCCTCAAAGGCTACGTCGAACTGTTCCGCAAGTATGGAAAGCCCGTTTGGATGACCGAATTTTGCGCCTGGGAAGGGACGGTCTCCGCCGAACGCCAGCGCGAATACATGAGCGACGTGATCAACTACATGGAGTCCGAACCCCTCATCGAACGCTACTCGTGGTTCAAGTACGACGGCAACCCCGCCGGCAACCCCCACTACGCCCTCCGTCCCACGGGCAACAATCGCGGCGAGCTCTCCGATCTGGGGACGATCTACACCTCCATCTCCTCGCTCGACAAGACGACCGCCTACGCCCCCGACGAAATCGTCCCCGCCGAACACTATAGCAACACCAACATGTCCGACGTCGCCGGCTCCTCGGGCTGGGCGCCGGGCGTCCAACTCAAAATCTGCTCCGACCCCGCCGGCGGCATCCTCGAAGTGGCCAACTTCGGCCTCCCCAAATGGCTCGAATACCGCCTCGACCTCTCGACTCCGCCTACCCTTTGCCAAATAGCCATCCGCTACGCCGCCATCGTCGACTCGAAATGCAAAATCACCATCGACGGCAAAGACACGGAAATCGAACTGCCCGCCACCGCCTCCGCCACCGACTGGCGCACGCTCCGCCACCGCCTCGAACTCCCCGACGGATCCGACAGCGTCTACACCGTCCGATTCACCCCCACCAAAGGCCTCCTCTCGCTCAACTGGTGGCGTATCGAAACAGAGAACAATGAATAATGAAGTTAGAGGAGTTAATGGAGTTAGAGGAGTTAAGAACTAAGAGTTATGCGAAACAGTAGTAGAGACAGTATAACAGGCACGGGAAGAGGAACCTTATTTCCACCTTATTCAAAAAACAAAACAACGGTAGTAGCTACCAAGGTTGTTCCACCCCATACCCTTATTACCTTATTATCGTATACCATATTTAATAAGGTAATAAGGTCGGGGGGGCGTGTTGCGCAACGGCTACTAAGGTTGTTTTGTTTTTTGAATAAGGTGGAAATAAGGTTGCCTCGATTTTCGACTTTGCGACGCTGTCCCCCGCCGGCGGGGGTGCCCGAAGGGCGGGGGTGGACAGGCCTTGTGCGCCTTCGTGGTTCGCTCGACCCGCGACCGCGCCTTCGTGCGACTTGCGCGACTTCGTGGTTCGCTCGACCCGCGACCGCGCCTTTGTGCGACTTGCGCGCCTTCGTGGTTCCCTCGAAAATCGAGTATCGAGTATCAAACTTCGTGGTTCAATCAAATAAATAAACAAAAAACAAAAAAATGAAAAAACAACTACACTACTTTTTAGCGCTCACCGTAGCGCTGAGCCTCGTCGCCTGTGAAGACAAAAACTACGACGGCGACGGCGACGTCGGGCCGCATCTCGTCGGCAGCGATACCCTGCGCCCGACCGATTATCCCAAACAGGCACGCAGCGCCAAACGCGGCGTGTCGTTTAGCAACAACGACCCGTTCTACTCCGGCGACTTTGCCAAAATAGGCGCCGGCTGTAGCTGGTTCTACACATGGGGGAACACCCATACCAACTTCACCGCCGAACAGGCGGACGCGCAGTTGGATTTCTACCCCATGGCATGGAGCGCCGGCTACAACGCCAACCAGATCCGCGCCTACAAACAGGCGAACCCCGAGTGCGAGTACCTCCTTGCCTTCAACGAACCCATGCTCGGCGGTCAGGCTAATATGTCCGTCGCGCAGGTTGTCGCCGCATGGCCCGCGCTCAAAGCCTTAGCCGACGAACTGGACATGAAAATCGTCTCGCCCGCCGTTACCTACGGCAACGTCGGCCCCTCCGACCCCGTAGACTGGTTAGATCAATTCTTCGCCAGCGTGCCGCTCGACGACGTCGACGCCATTGCCATCCACAGCTACATGCCCGCCCCGTCGGCCATGATGTGGTATGTCGGACGTTTCTATAAATACAACAAACCGATATGGCTGACGGAATTTTGCGCATGGGAAGACCTCCCCGCCGGCTTCAACCGCGACTACCAGCAGAACTACATGTGCGACGTGGTCAACTTCCTCGAAAGCGACCCCCATGTAGCCCGCTACGCATGGTTTATCCTCCGCACCGGCGGCAGCGACAACAGCTCGCCCTACATGCAGCTGATGTATAACAGCGGCTCCGAACTGAAAGAAATGGGAAAAGTGTACCTCAACCTCTCCTCGCAGGATAAAAACACGTGGTACGCCGCCGGCGACATGATCCCCGCCGAGCACTACAGCTCGATGAATATCGTCGACGTCCCCGACAGCGACCACTGGACAGGCAGCGTCCGCGTCCGCCCCTCGACCGACGAAACCGGCGTGCTGGCGATCACCGATTTTACGCCCGGTAAGTGGGTCGAATACCAACTCGACCTTCGCGAAGCCGGCCGCTACGAAGTGCAAATCCGCTATGCCGCCCGCAAAAACGCCGAGATCCAATGCACCGTCGGCGGTCGACAAGGAGGCGCCATCGCCCTCCCGGCCACCGCCGGCCTCACCGACTGGCAAACCGCCACGGCCATCGTCATCCTGCCCGCCGGACGCCAAACCGTCCGCCTCACCGCCGTCGACGCCCACCCCGGCAACGACGACAAAGGCGATCTACTTATCAACTGGCTGGCCTTTTTATAATGATTAATGAAAAATGAAAAATGACACTCGATGCTCGATGCTCGACACTCGACTTTCCGACCCGCGACCGCGCCTTCGTGCGACTTGTGGTTCCATCGAATATCGAGTATCGAAAATCGAGTATCGAAAATCGAAAATCGAAAAAACAACACACTAAACAATACATAATATGAAAAAAATTGCACAAATGGGATGGTTACTCATACTGTCCCTCACATTGACCAACGCTGCTTTTGCAGTAGATTCAGAGTACTGCCGGACAACCATCCTGCCCGGCGACGCCGAAGGCCGTGCCTGCGTGATTAGCTGGAATACCGAGGCCAACGGGAATATCACGATCGCCATCGCCGGCGTCCCGGGCGACAACGTAACCAAATTCCGGGCTTTCGGCTGGTGCGACGACTGCGTCAAGCGATTGACGGTAAACGGTACGCCTAATACCGATTTTCAGTATTTCACGCGTACGATCAACGACGAAAAGACCGTCATCACCCTGACGCCTGCACAATCCATTCCCGACGGGGCAACTATTGTCATCAACGAGATACTGGAATATGCCACGGCGCTCAACGGCAACGCATGGCCGACGGTGGCGTTCACCTACACCTACGGCAGCCTCTGCATCGGCGAGTCGGAATATTGCCGGACGACCATCCTGCCCGGCGACAACCGCGCCTGCGTGATTACGTGGAATACCGAAACCAACGGGAATATTACGGTCGCCATCACCGGCATTCCGGGCGACAACGTAACCAAATTCCGCGGCGACGGCTGGAGCAACGACCGCTTCGCCAACCTGACCGTCAACGGCGATCCCAACACGGCGAATAAATACTTCGTCCGTACGATCAACGCCGAAAAGACCCTTATCACGCTGACGCCGCAGCAGGCCATCCCCCGCGGCGCAACTATTTACATCAACCAGATACTGGAATATGCCACCGCGCTCGACGGCAACGCATGGCCGACGGTGGCGTTCACCTACACTTACGGCAGCACCTGCTCCGCCGTTACGCAGACCCAGCTTGCGCAGCCGGTGATTACCGCCATCGCCGCGACCGGCGAAATCGCCTTCACCAGCGACCCGAACGCGGGCAACAACGTTGTAACGGTCTATATGGGCACTACGACCTTCGCCGCCTACAGCCAAAGCTACGTCACCTCCGGCGATGCGATCAACTTCACCGCCCCGGGCACCTATACGGTACGAGTGCTGTCGAAGAGCCTGCAATTCGAGTATACCGACTCCGAGCCGTCGGCGCCGTTCAACTGGACGATCCCCGGCACGCCCTCCCTGCCGCCCTCCGAATATTGCCGCGCGACCGTACAGGCAGGCACTACCGAAGAATGTATTATCACATGGAATACGGAAGACAACGGCAACATCACCGTCTCCATCACCGGCATCCCGGGCGACAACGCCGCGTTCTTCCGCAACAACGGCTGGAGCGACGAACGCATCGCCGCCATGACCATCGGCGGCAACCCCAATACCGGCCAGAGCATCCTGCGACGTACGATCAATGCCGATAAAAGCGTGATGACGCTGACGCCGGCCGCAGGCGTTACCATCCCCCCGGGCACGCCGATTTATATCAACCAGATATTGGAATACCGGACGACGGCCAACACCAATGCCTATCCGACCTTAGCATTCACGTATACCTACGGCAGTAAATGCGCCCCCATCCCCCGGGTGCCGCTGAGCGCGCCGGTGATCACCGGCGTCAGCGCCGCCCGCGCAATCGCCTTCACCAGCGACAGCCACGCCGCCCACCATACGGCTACCGTCTATCGCGGCACGTCGGCCTACGTAGCCCATACGCAGGCCAACATCGTATCGGGCGACGTCATCGACTTTACTACGCCGGGTACCTACACCCTCAAGGTGCAGTCGCACTCCAACGTCTATGAATACCTCGACTCCGAACTCTCGGCGCCCTACACGTGGGTGATCCCGGGCACGCCGCCAACGCCCGCCGTCGGCTCCTCCGAAATATGCCGGCTGGCCGTCAACCCCAGTGGCGACGGCGCCGCTACCGGCGACTACCAGACGGAAGACGTGGCGCTCTTTAGCATGGAAACCCGCGACGACGGCGCCCTGATAGTCAAAATCGCCCCGGTCGACGCCAGCAGCACCCAAACCGCCTTCCGCGGCAACGGGATGTCGCCGGCGAACTTTACCGTCAACGGACAGGCCGGAACATGGTTTACCGCCGCGATCAACGCCGAGAAAACAGAGATCGTATTCACGCCGCTGATAGCCCTGCTCGTTGGCGATAAAATCAGCTACAACGGCATGATCGAATATAAAACCTCCGACGCGGCCGCCGGCGGCTTAAACAACCTCTACCCGATAGTCAATTTCGGCCAGTATATCCTGTATACCTACGGCACCAACTGCTCCGTAGCGCCCGAAGTAACCGTTCAACCGTCGACCATCCAGTTTTCGCCGGCGGTCGCCGTGCAAACCTTTATGCTCTCCGGGAAGCACCTACAGGGGCCTGTGGATATCACCCCCTCGGCAGGCCTCGCCGTACAGCCGGTCAGCATGACGCCCAATGCCGACGGCGTAATCTACCCGCGTCCGGTAACCGTCGTATGGACGGAAGGCGCATCGGCCGGCGGCTCCGTGAAAGTATCGGGCGGCGGGTTGGCCTTGCCTAAAGAAGTGCTCGTAACGTCGACCGGCTTCTCCGAGTACTGCAATAAAATTATTACCAACGCCGACGGTTCGTTCCCCGCCAACCTGACCATCGGCCTGTCGAGCGATAAAACCGTGCTCTCGTTCACCGTTTCTCCCGTCAACGGGACCGTGGCTACGTGGAACAACAACTCTATTACGCAGGCCAGCGTAACGGTCAACGGCGCGGCGCCGGCAGGAGGAGTAACCCGTGCGGCCGTCGGCGACAACGTCCTTACCCTGACCTTCGGTACGCCGCTCGCCACGGGCGACGTGGTAGCCTTCGGGATGCCGTTAGTCTGGACAACCTACAACGCCGCCGGCGAACGCAACGGCAACTGCTATATTAACCCCGCCCTGAGCTATACCGTAGGGCTGTCGTGCGAGGTTACGGCGCCCGCGCCCGCAACCCCCGTAGCCGTAACCGGCGTAACGCTCATCGAAGCCCTCGCCACCACCGCCCGGGCTACCGTTACCGCCACCGACGGCACCTACCCCGTGGCGACCATCCGCTTTGTCGAAGAAGAAGGCAAAGTAGCGCCCCAGCTGTTGAGTAAAACCGCTACCAACGAATACGAACTGACCGGCCTCGCGCCCATCACCTCCTATTCGTTTATCGTGTCGGCCATCGACGCCAACGGCTATCCGTCGGACGACTACCCCGCGCGCCTGCAATTTACGACCACCAAGATGCCGCAGACGATCACCTTCCCGGCGATCCCGTCGCTCCGGCTGGAAGACGGCAGCTATACTCTGAATGCGACGGTTTCGTCCGACCTGCCTATCTATTATGAAATCGACAATCTGCAAATTGCCGACTTCTACTCCGACGGCGTTACGGTACGGCTGAAAGCCGAAGGCGCCACCAGCATCACCGCTACGCAGCCGGGCAGCACCTACTACGCCGCCGCCGAGCCGGTAACGCGCGAACTCGTGGTGCTCTCTACGCGGGTAACCGAATTTACGGTCGTCGGCGCCACGTTCGACCCGGAAAAGAACTACTATCTGATGGACTGCGGCGTCGACCAAGTAACCATTACGGTCGTAACCTTCGATCCGCAGGCCACCGTCCATTATAACGGCTCAGAGGTCGAGAACACCTTTACGATCCCCATAGCCCAACCGGGCGTCTACTGGCTTAGCTATGCGGTGGGCTCGCGCGACGGGCAGTTCTCTACCGACTACCCGCTGACCATCGCCAGACCGTTCAACAGCGCTCAGGTGATTGAGCAGCACTGGAACAATACGCTTACCGTGATCAACGAGCCGGCCAACAACGGAGGATACCATTTCACCGCGTATAAATGGTTTAAAAACGGCGATCATGTGAGCAACCGGCAATGGTACTCCGCCGGCAACAAGGGCGAGTCGCTAAACCCCGCCGACGAATTTTATGTCGAGCTGTCGGCCGAAGAGTATGAAGGCTCCGTACGGAGTTGCCGCTATACCCCGTCGCTGTCGCCCGCCCGTATGATCGCATCGGCCTACCCCAACCCGGTAGACGACGGGAAGGTGTTCGTGCGTATCGACGGCGATCAAACAGGTCTGGAGGGCGCCGTGATTATGGTCTATTCCGCTACCGGCGTGCTGGTGAAAACCGCTGCCGTTACCGGTGCGCTGACCGAAATACAGCTTCCGCCGGCCACCGGTATCTACCTGCTGCAATTGCAGAACGCCCGCAAGCAGACGCTGCAAAGTATGAAAGTACTTCTGCAATAAAATTGATTTTTTTAATTTTAAATAATAATTCGTTATGAAGAAAATTATACTACTACTCGTAATCGCTTTGCTGGGCTATTCCGCAGCAAACAGCCAAAGTACCCATCAGCTGGCCTTCTACGGCGGCACAGGCCTTTCGGCATTAAGCTATACCCCCGTCAAAGGAACCGCCAGCCTTGATATAGGCGGACAGTTCGGGGTACACTACTACCTCTATTTTTCCCCGCATTGGGGCGTCGGAACCGGATTAGGACTGGCTTTCTACAATGCGCATTTTTCGACCGGCTCGTTTACCGATCATTATGCCATGCAGGACGTCGATGGGAAAAACTTTGAGTTTCGTATCGCAATGAACCGCTATGATGAAAAGCAACAGGCGACGTTTCTCGAAATCCCGGTTATGGCGCGTTTCCGTACCACCGGTACGCGGCAGTTCAGCGCGGCGGCAGGCGTGAAAATAGGCCTCCCGCTACAGTTCGACTACAAAACCGAAAAGCTGAACGCCGCTACTACCGGCTTCTACGCGCGCGAGAACTACGTGTACGGAAAACCGGAAGACGGAACCGCCTTTACGCACATGGGCTTCTCCTCGTCGCCCCCCATTACCCTCGCCGCGACAAACGGCGAACTGAAGCCCGCCATCACATGGGCGCTCGCGGCCGAAGCAGGGATGAACTTGGTATACAATGAAAACTTTATGTTCTACGCCGGCCTGTATATCGACTATGGGCTGAACAACCTCATTGACGACGAAACGACAGCCGCCGTAGTGGAATACAATGCGGCCAATCCGCAAGAGTATAAAATCAACAGTGTGCTCACGTCAAAGTATGCCACAGACAATGGCCGGAAAGCGTTTGTCGACAAAATCTCGACGATCTCCATCGGACTGAAAATCGCCTTCGTTTTCGGTATCGGCACAAAAGGCGGACAACCGTAATGATGCGATATTCGATGCTCGATGCTCGATGCTCGACGCCAGTCGAAAATCGAGCATCAAGCATCGAGCATCGCGATAGATAGAGGACGCAAAGACGAAAGACGCAGCGTCGGTAGCCACAAGCTACCTGCGCTGCGTCTTCGCGTTGGAACCCGCCGGTGCGGGCGCCGGCTTTCCGGCGTCGTCATACAGACGGGGGCTTATTGTTTCGATACTCGATGCTCGA
>JAIRMW010000056.1 GCA_031258415.1 Prevotellaceae bacterium | reverse complement strand
GTCGTTCTACGGCTGGTACCTGTCGCAGGAAGTGAGCCGGCGCAAGGGGGGCATTGTCGAGTCGTTCGCCGAGATAGGGAAGCACGCAAAAGCCCTGTCGGGCAACAAGCCCTGCCTGATTTCGCCCTATATCCACGGGCTGAAGACCGATCAGGTGATGGGCGGCGACCGCGCGACGACCGTCGAGCAGCATGTGCGCGACTGGACGGAAATCCTGTCGGGCGTGCGCGACTCGGTCGATATTATGGCCTTTCAGGACGGGCAGGTCGATTATCACGAGTTGAAAGACTATTTGATAGCGAACCGCGAGCTGGCGGCGCAATTCGGCATCGAGTGCTGGACGAACGTCGAGTCGTTCGACCGCGACATGCCCATCCGCTTTTTGCCCATCCGCTGGGACAAGCTGATAAAAAAGCTCATTCATTCGCAGGAGGCCGGCATGTCGAAGGCCATCACGTTTGAATTTTCGCATTTTATGAGTCCTCATTCGGCCTATTTGCAGGCGGGGCATTTGTATAAACTGTACGGAGAACATTTTGAGTTACTATGTTAAATAATGTATTTATGAAATCAACTATTCTATTATGAGAGTATTTAAAAAACCAATGCAATCAGGAACCGGGCTATTGAAGCAAGCAGGGCTTTTGGCCGGTATGATCCTGTGGAGTATGCTGAGCATTTTACCTGCCACTGCTCAAACGAAAACGATTACCGGTACGGTGGTCGACGCCAAAGGCGGCGTCGTGGCCGGAGCCAGTATCGTTGTAAAGGGGACAACGGTAAGCACCTTGTCCGATCCCTTAGGCCGGTTTGCCATACAGACTGAGCCCGAGGCGACGCTCGTGGTGTCGTTTGTCGGTTTCCGTACGCGGGAACTGCCGGTCGACGATCGTAGCGTATACGAGGTAACGCTGGAAGACGACGTTACACGGTTAGAGGAAGTCATTGTCGTGGGCTACGGGACGCAGAAAAAGATCAGCGTTACCGGCGCCGTTTCCCAGATACGGGGCGAAGAGCTGCTCAAGGCGCCTGTAACCAATGTAACCAACCTTTTGGCCGGACGGGTACCCGGGATTATCAGCTTGCAGCAGTCGGGGCAACCGGGCTCCGACGGCGCCAGCCTGCTGGTGCGCGGCAACGCGGCGAAGTACATCGTCGACGGCGTCGACCGCCCTTTTTCGGAGATCGATCCGAATGATATTGCCTCGGTGTCGGTATTGAAAGACGCTGCCTCGGCGGCCGTCTACGGGCTCGACGCCGGCGCGGTGATTATTATCACCACCAAGCGCGGGCAGGCGACGCCGTCGCGGATTAACTTTACGGCTTCCTACGGCCTGAGCATGAACACCGAGATGCTGGAACTGCTCGACGCGCCGCAGTATGCCTACTGGTACAACAAGGCGCGGGTGATGGACGGCAACACGCCGATATTTTCGCAGGAGCACGTGCGCAAGATGCTCGCCGGCGAAGACGGCTGGGGCAACACCAACTGGTATGAAAAGACCTTTGGCGTAGGCACCAATGCCCAGTACAACGTCAATGCGTCGGGCGGGACGGAGAACGTGAAGTATTATGCCTCGCTGGGCTATTTCAACCAGACGGGCAATGTCGACCGGTTCAACTACGAGCGGATCAATTTGCGTTCGAACATCGACGCGCGGATTGCGCAGCACCTGACGCTGACGTTCGACGTCAGCGGCCGTCTCGAAAACCGCGACCGGCCGTACTTCAGCGCCAATCCCAACGACTGGTTCAACATCCCGCAGTTGGCGATACGCTCGTTGCCGTTTGTGCCGGAGACATGGGAAGGGCTGCCGGTATCGACCCGCACCTCGAGCTCGTTTGTCAGTGCGCAGGCGGCTATCGACGGGTCGGGTTACCGAAAAGAGCGCTCGAATATTTTGGAATCGACCGTCGCCTTAGACTACGAGTTTCCCTGGGTGAAGGGGCTGCACGCAAAGTTTGCCGTATCGTACGACTATACGCACGGCTATGCGAAGCAGTTTTCGACGCCCTACGAAACGATGGTCGCCGAGCGTCCCACCGACCCGTCGGGCTCCATAAGGTATACCAAGGCGATTGACCCGCGGGGCGACGAGGCGAGCTTGTCGGAAACTGCGTCGTACAGCAGTGTGCTGACCACGAACACCAGCCTGCGGTACGAGAACCGGTTCGGACAGCACAGCGTCAGCGCGCTGGCGTTGATGGAAACCCGGAAAGGCGACTACAACGACCTTTACGGACTCCGATACGGGTATGATCTTTTTGGGCTGGACGAATTAAGCATGGCGTCCAATACCGTCAAGTTTACCCTCAACGGTTCGAGCAGCGACTCGCGGTGGGTCGGCTTTTTGGGGCGCTTCAACTACAGCTATGCCGACAAGTACCTTGTCGAACTCACGACGCGCTACGACGGCACCTATATGTTTGCCGGGCGCAATATACAGGGCAACCGCTGGCTGCTGACGCCGGCAGGCTCGGCGGGCTGGCGCATGTCGGAAGAGGGCTGGTTTAAAAACGCGCTGCCGTTTGTCGATCATTTCAAGCTGCGCGGCGGTATCGGATTGACCGGCTCGACCAGCGGGCTGACGTCCTATTTTTACTTGAATACGCTGCAGCGGAACACGTCGCCGGATGCGGTGATTGGCGGCAACGGGGTGATCGGGTTCTACAGCGGCGCGCAGGCCAACGTGAGCCTCACCTGGGCAAAGATCCTGCAGTATAACGCCGGCTTCGACGCCACCCTGTGGAGAGGCTTGCTGGGCGTCGAGTTCGACGTGTTCTACAAATACATTTATGACATCCCCGCGAGAGTCTCGGGGACGTACCCCGACTCGTTCGGCGGTTACGTGCCGAGCTACGCCAATGTAAATAAACAAGACCATAAAGGGTTTGAAGTGCAGCTGTCGCACGAGCATCGGATAGGCGACTTCAACTACCGGGTTGTCGTCAACGGCACCTATGCCTACCGCCGCTGGCTGCACGTGGAAGAATCGCCCAACCTGCCCGACTACCTGAAACTGACCGGACGCGAAATAGGCTCGCTGGAAGGGCTCACCTCGCTGGGGCTGTTCCAGAGCGAAGAGGAGATCGCCAACTCGGCGACCATACGGGGCTCGGCCGTCCGTTTGGGCGACGTGAAATACCTCGACCGCAACGGCGACGGGGTCATCACCCATTATGAAAACGGCAAGCAGGACTGGGGCTACGTCGGCAAGTCGGCCTATCCGAGGTTCACCGGCGGGCTGTCGTTCTATGCCGAATGGAAAGGGATCGACATTTCGTTCCTCTGGCAAGGCTCGCTGGGGCGGACGGTGGCGCTCACGGGCATCTACCCGATAGAAGCGACGCCCGGCGCGGTCATTCCGATTAACGATAATACGTTTCTGACAAAAGCCTTTTACCACGAGGGGAACACGCCGCGCTACTTAGTCGAAAATTCGTGGACGCCCGAGAACCCCAATTCGGAGTTTGCTCGGTTGAGCATCACCGGCGGGTCGAACCAGAGTGCGTGGGCGTCGGATTTCTGGTACCGCAACGGCGATTACCTCCGGCTGAAAAGCCTGCAAATCGGCTACAACATTCCGAAAAATCTCTTGGCTCACGTAGGCGCACAGGCGCTGCGGGTCTATGTCGAAGGACAAAATCTGCTCACGTTTAGCGAGCTCAACAAGTACGGCATCGACCCCGAACAGCCGAACGTCAACAACGGCTACTATCCCCAGCAACGGGTGGTGGCGGCCGGTATTAAATTAACTTTTTAAACAATGAAGAGTATGAAAAAAATAGTATTACTTTTAACGGCATTCGCTTTCGCAAGCGTGTGGAGCGGATGCGACGAGTTCCTCGATACGACGCCAACCAACCGAATATCGGATAAACTCGTCTGGGACGACGTGAAGGCGGCCACGATGTACACCAATAATTTTTACGCCTACATCGACCGGTACGGACTGTTTGCGACGCAGGACGGGGGCAATTCGCAGTTCAACGGCAACCTTACCGACGGCTTGACCGAGACGTTCAAATACGGCTCCAACGAGCTCGGAAGCCGCAACGGCGACGCCAACTGGATTGCCACCATCCCCGAGCAGATCAGTCCGTCGAACGACTGCCTGCTGACTATCTGGGGTCCGACCTATACGCGCATCCGGCGCGTCAATGAATTTCTCGTCGGATTGTATAATTTTTCGACGTTCGACGATCGTACCAACCTGCTGTTTGAAGCGCAGGCGCGGTTCTTCCGCGCGTACCTCTACTTTCAGCTGGCGCGGCGGCACGGCGGCGTGATCCTCTACACCGACATGAATTTGGTGAAAGACAAAAACCGCTCGTCGGCCGAGGAGACATGGAATCTGATAGAATCCGACCTCGACTTTGCGGCCGCCAACTTGCCCGCTACGTGGGACGCCGCCAACGAGGGACGGATTACCCGAGGCGCCGCCTTTGCCTTCAAATCGCGGGCGATGCTCTACGCCCAACGCTGGCAGTCGGCCAAAAGCGCCGCCGACTCGGTGTTCTCCGGTGCCGGGCTGGCCGGCAAGTACGCCTTAGTGAATAACTATGCCGACGCATGGAAGGGCGGCAACTCGGAGGCGATACTCGAGTACCGCTACCTGCTCACCGGCCCCAGCCACCGCTTCGACTTAGACTATGTGCCGTTTGGCGACATTGTCAATGGAGGAGGCAAGGGCGGGCCGACGCAGGAATTTGTCGAAGCCTTTGAAAAGGCCGACGGCACGCGCGTCGACTGGACGCCCTGGCACGGGACGACTACCACGCCGCCGCCCTACGCGCAGTTGGAACCGCGCTTCCACGCTTCGGTGATCTACAACGGATGTACGTGGAAGGGGAAGACGATGGAGAACGCCGTCGACGGCGCCAACGGGCGCTACATGGAGTACGCCTCGGAATCCTACCCGCAGGGGCGGACGGTTACCGGCTACTACCTGCGCAAGCTCATCGACGAAACGCACGTCGACCTGACGAGCAACGCCAGCACGCAGACGATGGTCGAAATCCGGCTGGCGGAGGTGTACCTCAACCGCGCCGAGGCGCACTACCGGCTGAACAACGCGACGGCGGCGCTGGCCGACCTCAACGCCGTCCGCACGAGGCCAAGCGTCGGGCTGCCCCCGAAAACCGGACTCGCCGGCGAGGCGCTCTTCGACGCCATCAGGCAGGAACGCAAGATCGAGCTCGCGTTCGAAGGGCATCTCTATTGGGACATGCGCCGCTGGCGACTCGCGCACGAAGACTACCCGAAGGGCTATAACAACTACCGCGTACACGGGTTGAAAATCACCGGCACGCCGGGCAACTATACCTACGAGTACGTCGACTGCGACAAGACCGACCGCAAATTTCAGGCGAAAGCCTATGTGCTGCCCATTCCCTACAGCGAATTGCAGAACAACAACGCCGTCGAGCAATACGACGAATGGAAATAAGCCGCTATTTTATGTATTATATTAAAAAAAAAGATTGACTATGAAACGGAACATATACTTCGCAATCCTTTTGGGCGCGCTCGCCGGCTTCGTCGGCTGCCAGACGCCCGACGAACTGCTGCCCCCCGTGGCGCATGCAGGCATCAACAGCGTAACCGCGGCCTTTGCCGACGGCTCCGCCGAATTTACCGTCGTCCTCGCCGAAGGGCAGCACGACGTCGTCATCCCGATCCCCTACTACTATCCCGAAGAGAGCGACAACCGCGTGAACGACGCGATGCTCTCCAAAATGAGAATGAGGGCCTCGCTCGACGACAATGTATTTATCGACCCCCCGCTGCTCTTCCTCGACCTCTCGCCGGGCAACGTCCATTCGATGACCGTTACCAACCAGCGAAAAGTGCAGCAGACCTACACCATTCGCAGCGATATTCGCAAAAGCTCGGCCTGCGCCATCACGGAGTTTATCGTGCCGGCGACGGGCAACGACGTCGTAGCGGGGATCATCACCGAAACCACCAAGACCGTCTCGCTGATCTCGCTCGAAACCCTCGCCCCCTCGACGGCCTCCGTCAGGATTTCGGCGCACGCCACTATCAGCCCCGACCCGCGAACGACGACGATCGACTACAACCGCGACCAGACCTTCGTCGTTACCGCCCACGACGGTACGGCGGCGACCTACACCGTTACGAAAAGCCTCCCGGGCAAACGCGCGAAAGGCGTCCGGCCGGGAAGCGAAAAGCGGCTGTTTGCGATCACCGTCAGCAGTCTGGGAACCGCCTCGGGCATTGCGGTAGCCAATAACGTGAACGGGATCGCGGCGACCCGCGAGCATGTGGTGCTCAGCACGCGCGCCAACAGCAGTATCATCATCGACGCCCTCACCGGCGCCTATGTCGGTACGGTCGACGTCTCGGCCACCGGCGGCGGGCTGAACAACTTCTACACGACCGCCGACGACGACGGCAATATTTTGATATGCAATCTGGTGAACAACCGTACCAGCGGCGCCTTCAAGGTCTACAAACAGACCTCGGCCACCGCCGCGCCGGAGCTGTTTATATCGTGCACCCTGCCCGGCGACGGCGGACGGAAGCTCTCCATACAGGGAAGCGTCGACCGCAACGCCATCATCACCGTGCCGTTTAAAAACCTCACCGAAGCCGACAAGTTTGCTCGCTGGACGGTGGTCAACGGCGCGCTGACCTCGCAGAACCCCGACGTCGTTACCGTGTCGGGAATACACTGGTATAACGGCAGCAACAACAATGTCTATAACGTCGATCTGGTACATACCTCGGCGACCGACGTCAACGCCGACTACTTTGTCGGACGATACGGCTCCGGCGACCAAATGCGTCCCAATCCGATAGCCGGACAAAGCTCCATCTACTCGATGCTCGACTGGATGAACGGCGCGACCGGCGGCCTCCGCACCTCGCTGGTCGACGTCAACGGCAACTTTGTGGTCAATGCGGTCGACTATATCGTATTCAACAACGCCCCCTACGCGCTGGTCAACTACGTCAACGCCTACAATTGGGGACAGGCCGACCGCGTCTACTTAGTCAATACGGAAGGCGCCTTCGAGGCGGAGTTCAGCGCCTACGGCGGCCCCGGCGCCGGCGGGTCGATCGAATGGGCCTGCCTGATCAATACGTACGGCGCACAGGCGGCCGGCACGACCAATGCCAACAGCAGCGGCGACGTCGCCTTTGTCGAATCGGCCGACGGGATGTTCCTGTATATCTACTTCATGTTCCAGAACGGATTTGTCGTAGGCTACCAATTCGACACGTATGACATTTAACCTGAAAAATCGGCGGCGCCGCTACGCATCGGCCTCGGCGCCGCTCTTTTTACAAACGAGCATGTGATGCCCCCCGCGACGACCTTCGCCCTCCTTCGTTTCCGCTTCCCCCTTCCGGGCGCGCCGACCCTTCGCGCCCGTTCGGGCAACGGACGCCGGACGGCCGCGCCCGCCCCGACCCCTCCGAAAAAGCGGGAACGGGGCACAGCGGTCGCGTTTATCCATTCTCCCTCGGGGGGACGGAGGCCGTCGCGTGGGTTCATCCCGGCCGTTTTATGTTACTAAATCAAAAATTTTATCTAAAAACAAGAAGTTATGACAACATTCATTGTTCGAGTCTCTTTGAAGGGACTAAAAAACGAGACACACGTACAGTGTCACGAAAACATTCGGGGCGTATTTATCAAATACGATCCCGCGACGATGGGCTTTAAGCTGCTTTACGACGCCTACGACGTTGCGTATTCGCACGAGGTGCTGGCGCTCGACCTGATCCTTAAAAGCGAATATACGGTGCAAATACACGCTCAGGATCGCGAACGCGACCGCCTCTTCCGGGGCTTCGCGGAAACCGTCAAGGGCGCGACGCACCACTACGACCCGACGGTGGCGACGGCGGCGCACCTGCTGCTCGATATTTTCAACCACTACGGAAATATCGCCCAGCGGACGCTCGACGACGAAACCGCCGCGCTCAACGACCTGCTGCGCGAACTGGAAGCGCCCGCCGCCGCCGCCGCAATGACCGCCGCCGGCGTCGGGGCGTGGCATACGCAGCTCGCCGCCGCCAACGCCGCATTCGCCGCGCTGATGACCGACCGCTACGTCGAGGCCGCCACCCGTACCCCCTACCGGATGGTCCCCACGCGACGGGAGACCGACAAGTACTATCACGCCATCGTCAACCAGCTGGAAAACCAACTGCTCGCCGGCGTCCATACCGCCGACGAATTGGTCGCCGAACTCAACGCCGTGCTGGAACGCTACAAACGGATACTGGCGCAGGAAATAGGCGAACGCCGGCCGCCCGTGCCGCCGCCGCCGCCCAACACGCCCGCGCCCGACGACGCACAACGCGACGCCCATGAAGCGTAACGCAACGATGGCTATCGCGATCACCCGGTTTTTCTATTGCACGCTGGTCGTCTTTTTCATATTTTTGACGACCGCGTGCAATAAGGAAAACCATCCGACGCCCGCATGGGAATGGCCCGACCCGCCGCCGCCGCCCGACACCGATACCGACGACGGCTCCAAGCCCCGCTTTATCTGGATCGACGCATCGGCCAACTTTCCCGACTTCGCCAACAGCCGCGACAACATCCGCCGCGATCTGACGCTGGCCGCCAACGCCGGCTTTACGCATATCGTCGTCGACGTCCGCCCGCCCTCGGGCGACGCGCTGTTCGCTACCGCACGCCTCGAACAGGCGCGATGGCTCGGCGCATGGGTAGGAGGCGTCTATACGAAAATCACCCGCACCGCCGGCTGGGACTACCTGCAGGCGTTTATTGACATTGGACATGAGCTAAACCTCAAGGTCTATGCCGGATTCAATACCTTCGTCGGCGGCAACTACACGGCGCTGGGCGGCAACGGACTGCTCTACCGCGACCCCGCCAAAAAAGCCTGGGCGACGTCGCTCCTCACCGCCGCCGGCGTCGTCAATATGATGGACAACCCGACCACCACCGACGCGAAATTCCTCAACCCCGCTAACGACGAGGTGCAGGAATTTATCGTCCGGCTGCTCGAAGACCTCGCCGCCTACCCCGACCTCGACGGAATCATCCTCGACCGCGCCCGCTATCACGAACTCGACGCCGACTTCTCCGCCGAGAGCCGCGCAAAATTCGAGGCCTACCTCGGAAGCCGCGTCGAACGCTTCCCCGACGACGTGATGCGCTACGACGTCAAAACCGGACAGCTGCCCGCCGTGCTGCCCGTGCACTTCAAAGCGTGGCTGGAGTTCCGCGCCAAGGTGATCTACGATTTTATGGACAAAGCCCGGACGCGGGTCAAAGCGAAAAACCCCAACCTTACATTTGGCGCATACGTCGGCGGGTGGTACTCCGACTACTACGGCATGGGCGTCAACTGGGCCAGCCCCGCGTACAACCCCGCCGCCAACTACCCGGCGTGGGCCGGCGCAAACTATAAAAACTACGGCTTTGCCGCCCTGATGGACGTCGTGCTGATAGGCGCCTACGCCGCCCCGACCAGCGTCTACGGGAGCAGCGAATGGACGGTGCAGGGCTTCTGCGCCCGCGCTAAAACCCTCGTCGCCGGCGACGCCCTCGTCGTCGGTGGCCCCGACGTAGGCAACTACGGCTGGGACGGCGATACCCCAGCCATCCTCCGATCCGTTACCCAGTCGGTCGACGCCGCCATCAACGCCTGCGACGGCTACTTCCTCTTCGATATGATCCACCTCAAACTCAAACCCCAGAAGTGGCAGGCCGTGAAAACAGGAATAGACAACTACTTGGTTAATGGTTAATGGTTAATGGTTAATGTAGTGAATGTAGTTAATGTAGTTAATGTAGTGAATGAATAATGAAAATCAGCCGTTGAAAAATAAGATAATAAACCGGAAAAAGTTTATTGCCCGTAGGGCAACCATATCAATAGCACGAATGATGATAGAGGCCACCAGTGCCCGTAGGGCATTCATATCAAGAGCACGAAGGATGATAAAGGCCCCCATTGCCCGTAGGGCATTAACAGGGACATTAATATATCCCCTACGGGGAAACGGCGTGCGCGGCGTTCGGTTGTCTATTGCTATTATTGTCCTACGGACAAAGGCGCAACGTAAATCATCATTCGTTTTTAACAGCTGATTCGCATGAATAATGAAATACGATACGCGATACTCGATACTCGATACTCGACTTTGCGACCCGCGACCCGCGCCTTCGTGCGACTTGTGCGACTTTGCGGTTCCATCGAGCATCGAGTATCGAGCATCGAATATCGAATATCGAGCATCGAATATCAAGCATCGAATATCAAATAAAAAAATGAATACAATGAATCCCCCCCATCGCTTATTATACGCCGCCCTGTTTGCGGTACTGTTGCTGGCCGCCTGCCGCTCCGCGCCCGACGTCGCGCCGCCCAAAGCCGCCCTGATGTGGTTCGACGCCACGGCGAACTTTGAACGCCTCAGCGCGCCCGACTCCATCGACTACTATTTAGACAAAATCAAAACCCTCGGCTTCACCCATGCCGTCGTCGACGTCCGCCCCATCTCGGGCGAGGTGCTATACCCCAGCCGCTATGCGCCGCAGCTGAAAGAATGGAAAGGCTTCCGCCGCGACGACTACGACTGGCTGGGCTACTTCATCGACCGGGCGCACGCGCTGGGTCTCGAAGTCCACGCCTCGCTCAACGTCTTCGTCGCCGGCCATAACCACTTCGACCGCGGGCCGGTCTACGACGAGCATCCCGAATGGGCGACCGTCCTCTACACCCCCGACCGCGGCCTGATACCCATCACCGCCGACAAGCAAAAATACTCCGCGATGGTCAATCCGATCGACTCGACCTACCGTGCCTATATCCTCGACATCCTGACGGAGCTTGTACAAAACTACCCGTCGCTCGACGGCCTGATCCTCGACCGCGTCCGCTACGACGGCGTCATGGCCGACTTCTCCGACGCCTCGAAAACAGCCTTTGAACAGTATATAGGCGACACGCTCGCCGCCTTCCCCGACGACGTCTTCAAATGGGTAAAAACGGACGACGGCCGGTACTCCCGCGAGAACGGACGGCATTTTACGAAATGGATAGAATGGCGCGCCGGCGTGATCCGCGACTTCATGGCCGCCGCCCGCGACGCCGTGAAAAGCGCCAACCCGGCGATCTCCTTCGGCGACTACACCGGCGCGTGGTACCCGTCGTACTACGAAGTGGGCGTCAACTTCGCCAGCCGCCGCTACGACCCCTCGCAGGACTACGACTGGGCGACGCCCGACTATAAACGCACCGGCTACGCCGAACTCCTCGACCTCTATACCACGGGCAACTACTATACCGACGTCAGCCTCGACGACTACCGCGCCAACCCGCGCAGCGTCCGCAACGAAACCGACAGCCGGGCGCAGTCGGGCGAGTGGTACTGCGTCGAAGGCTCCTGCCTGCGCCTGCGTGAAATCCTCCACGGACGCCCTTTCATTGGCGGCCTGCTCGTCGACCAGCTATCCCTCAAAACCGATGACCTCCGCCGCTCCATCGAAATGAACCTGCGCCTCTCCGACGGCGTAATGGTGTTCGACATTAGCCATATCATCGCCCAAAACCGCTGGAACGAAATCGAAGCCGGCATGGAGCAAATGAACAATGAATAATGAATTACGATGCTCGATACTCGACTTTGCGACCCGCGACCGCGCCTTCGTGCGACTTTGTGGTTCCCGCGAACATCGAACATCGAGCATCGAGTATCGAGTATCGAGTATCGAACATCGAGTATCGAGTATCGAGTATCGAATATCGAATATCAAATATACAATGAAACAATCAACCAACTAAAATAAAAAGAATATGAAAAAAACACTTTACTTTTTAATGCTCGGCGTGCTGGTAGCAGGCCTGAGCGCGTGTAACGACGACGACGGCGCCATCGTGATTAAAGATTACGTAGCGTCGGTCACCGTGCTGAACAAAGAATTTGGCGCGGTGAAAGTCGATAACTTCATCTATCAGGTCGATCTGGAGCTGGTAGAGGAACAAAGCCGGTCGGATGTACGCATCCGGCTCGAACTGGCGGAAGGCGCCACGATGGTCTCGCCCGCTTCGGCCGAGGCCATATACAACCTGCAAAGCCCCGCGACCTTCTCGATTGCGGCGGACGGAAAAACGCTGACCTATAAAATCACCGCAGCGGAAATCGAAGAACCCGTAGGCCGCCCCTACAAAGGCTGGGAACAGTGCTTCGATTTCGGCGAGCTTCCCTCCGGCATTCGGGTGTATAAATCGCCGGCGCAATTGCAGGGTAGAAATGCCGTGGCCTATATTGCCGTGGCCAAAACAAGCCGTGGCCGGACGTTCGACGTCATCCCGAGCGGAACCAAAGTAGGAACCGGCGTCCGGGATTATGAAGTATCCGCCATGAAAACGCCTGCCCAGTTCTACGGCGACGGGAATTACCCTATCGTGGTCAACGGCGGCTTCTTCTGGCAGGCCGACGGGCGCTATTACAACCTGAGCCTGATCTGGCGCTCCGGCGCCATGGCGTTTACCACCAGCCTCGATGTGTGGAGCGGCGGGAGCCCTTATTATCCTACCCGGGGCATATTCGGCCATATACACAATCAGGTCTACCAAACCGGCTGGGCTTTCACGGACTACGCGGGTAAAACCTACGCCTACCCCGCCCCGGCGCCCAATCCGGTTACGAACGGCGGCCTCGTGCCTTCGGCCACCTATCCCGACGGCGGGTATGAATACGTCGCCCAAACCGCGATCGGCGGCTGCCCCGTGCTGATAAGAAACGGCGTGCTCTCCACCCCCGCGATGCTGGAAGATGAAATGACCGCCGCCGACCTCTATAACATCAACCCCCGTACCGCCATCGGCTACACCGACGATAATAAAATTATCCTCTTTGTATGCGAAGGCCGTAACAAAACCCCCAACACGCCCGGCTTTACCCTCCCGGAAATGGCCGCTATCCTGCAAGACCTGGGCTGCGTGGAAGCATTGAATTTAGACGGCGGCGGCTCGTCGTGCATGTTGGTCAACGGACAGGAAACCATCAAACCCTCCGACGGCTCGCAACGGGCGGTTACGTCGGCGGTCGTGCTGAAATAAAACGCGCGAACGAACAACGAAGAGAAGGGGGAGGTCGCTCCCCCTTTTTTTATCCGGCACGGCAAGGCGCCGCCGGAAGCGACGCCGTCGCCCGTAGCCGCATTCATAAGAGAACTTTTTTTTATCGTATCTTTGCAGCCAGTAAAAGCGCAAACAAACGATCCAATGACACCCATCAACAGTCTCGAAGAAGAAACCAAAAATACGCTGGCCGCCGACTATTTCAGCGCGTACGACTGCACCCGTATTCTGGGTAAAATCGACTTTGCCGTCCGCTTGAAACGCCCCCGGAACGCCGACGATTTCCACGACGAATACCTCCTCTGGGCAGAAGCCAAGTCGAAACCCGCCGACCTCGTCGCGATGCTTGCGCAATTGGTGCTGACTATCGGCAAGGCGCGAACGTTCGACGAAATCCTGCCGCCGCCGTTCTTAGGATGCTTCGACAGCGAAAAAATAGCCTTCGTCCCCTACAGCGATATTCAGGACATCTTCTACCAAAACGACTTCAACTGGAACGTCGCCCCCTCGAACCCCGATACAAAAGAGTTTAAACAGGTCTCCTCGCAAATCCGGGCGATCATTGAAGCCGACTCTTCGCAACAACCCTGCCTCTTCTATTTTGAAAGAGACGAAAAAGAACTCCGGCGTTTCATCAGCGACAACTTCATCGTCGGCAAGGGCGTAACAACCAAAACAAAAATCGACAAAAACAATTTCATCACCATCTACAATAAATGGCTCGACACGGTCAAACCAACTATCGCCG
>JAIRMW010000007.1 GCA_031258415.1 Prevotellaceae bacterium | reverse complement strand
GTTCCGGCGCTACACGCCGCAGGAATACCGCCTCCGTATCGACGGGCAACCCCTCGTCCGCACGGCGATGCTGATTACGTTTGCCAACGCTTCGCAGTGGGGCAACAACGCCACCGTCGCGCCGCTGGCCGACGTCTGCGACGGTCAGCTCGACGTCGTCGTCTGGAAAAGCGCCCCGCGCGGCAGCCTGCCCTTCCTAATCGTCCGACTCTTCACCCGCTCGCTGCATCGCTCGCCGCACATCGAGACGTTTCGCGGACGCCATATTACGCTCGAACGCCCCCGCGAAGACGCCGTCCACCTCGACGGCGAATCCTCCACGATGGGCGAGCGCCTCGACGTCGAAATCATCCCTCGCGCGCTGCACGTCGTTTGCTGATGAAAAGCGAGCCCCGCCGCCGTGACGGAAGCAATCCGTCCCGCAAGTCGTAAACTTTTACTACTTTTGCACCATGAAACAACGAAGTAAACAAATCCTGTTAGCGCCTGCCGCCGCGATCTACCGGCTCCTTACGACCGTGCGGAATAAATGCTACGATTGGGGCGTCTGCGCGTCGATCGCATTTCCGTTTCCGGTTATCAGCATAGGAAACATCACCGTTGGCGGCACCGGCAAAACCCCCCATACGGAAAAAGTAGTCGCGATGCTCCGCGACAAACGGAAGATCGCCGTCCTTTCGCGGGGTTATAAGCGAACGACCCGCGCCTTTCGATACGTATCGCCCACCGACGCCTTCCAAGCCGTCGGCGACGAACCGCTACAGATAAAACGGAAATTTCCCGACATACCGGTGGCCGTCGACCGCCGGCGGGTCGACGGAATCCGCCGCCTGAAGGCCGACGACCACGCCATAGACGTCGTCATTCTCGACGATGCGTTCCAGCACCGGCAAGTGCGCCCCGCCCTGTCGATCCTGCTGATCGACTACAGCCGCCCGCTGTGGGACGACGCCCTGCTGCCGCTCGGACGCCTGCGCGAAAGCAGCCGCGGAGCGATGCGCGCCGACGTCATCATCGTTACCAAATGCCCGGGCGACCTGTCGTTCGCAGCGCAGCAGACGCTGGCCGCCCGAATGCCCCGCAACCTGTTCGACGGGCTGTTCTTTACCACCATTGTATATGGCGAGGCCGTCCCTGTCTTTCCGGACGCCGATCCCGCGCCGGCGGCCGCCGGCGAGTGCCTGCTCCTGACCGGCGTCGCCAACCCCGCGCCGTTAGTCGATCACTTGACGGCCACCGACCGTCGGCCGCTGGCGCATTTGGCGTTTGCCGACCATCACGCCTTTACGCCCGCCGACGTGCATGAAATCAACAGTACGGCGCTGCGCTATCCCCGGCGCCCCTTCTATACCACCGAAAAGGACGCCATGCGCCTGCTCGACGCCGCCGGCCTCTCGGACGATGTGCGGCAGCGGCTGTACTACATTCCCATCACCGTCCGGTTTCTTTCGACCCTACAGGAAGTCATTTTCAAAAACAGGCTGATGGCCAAAATCGACCCGCAATACAGCCCTGCAATAAAAAACAGGACGCCATGGAAATGAACCGGCACACCATAGAAACCCTGCTGCGCGCCGTGACGCACCCGACGACAGGCACGGATATTATTTCCATGGGGCTGGTCGAAAACATACAGGTAGACGGCCACAAAATCCGGATGCGGTTGGTTTTCTCGCAGCCCGACCCGCAGGCGTCGGCCATTAAACAGGCGATCGAGCAGCGCCTCGCCAACGCATTTCCCGAAGGGGAAGTGAAAGGCCATATCATGGAATTAGTGCGTCCGCAAAAGCCGGCGGCGAAACCCGCTGCGGCGGAGTACGACGGGCTGGCCGGCGTCAAACAGATAGTGGCCGTCGCATCGGGCAAGGGCGGCGTAGGCAAATCGACGGTCGCGGTCAATCTGGCGGTCGCGCTGGCTGCCCGGGGACTGAAGGTCGGCGTGGTCGATGCCGACGTCTACGGGCCGTCGGTGCCGAAAATGATTGCGGCCGAAACCGCCCGCCCCGACGTCCGGCAGGACGGCGACCGGGAATGGATACTGCCGGTCGAACGCTACGGCGTGCACTGGATGTCCATCGGGTTCTTTGTGGCGCCCGAGCAACCCCTGATCTGGCGCGGCCCCATGGCCACCAATGCGCTGCGGCAACTGACCCGGCAGGTCGATTGGGGCGCGCTCGACGTCCTGCTGATCGACCTGCCGCCCGGCACCGGCGACGTCCACCTCAGCATGATCCACGACCTCCCGCTCACGGGCGCTATCGTCGTCAGCACGCCGCAGGCCGTCGCCCTCTCCGACGTGGAAAAGGGCGTCAATATGTTTCTCAACAAGGATATTCGCGTCGACATACTGGGATTAGTGGAGAACATGGCCTGGTTTACGCCCGCCGAGCTGCCCCAAAACCGCTACTACCTGTTTGGGCGTGGCGGCGTGGCGGCGCTGGCCGAGAAACTGCGTCTCCCCCTGCTGGCGCAAATACCCCTTGTGCAAAGCATCTGCGACAGCGGCGACAGCGGCGAGCCCATCGCCCTCCGGTCCGACGCCGCCGGCGACGCCTTCCGCGCACTGGCCGCAAAACTGCTGTGAACGTAGCTCGATGCTCGACGCTCGACGCTCGACGTTTCGACCTTCTTCCTTCCCTTAACGGGAAATGCGCTCCGCCGCGGGCAATGAATAATGAACAATGATTAATGGTTAATGATTAGTTGGCCTGCGGGAGTCGCGCTTGTCGCGTAGCCGCCTGTCGCCAACCTTATTTCTACCTTATTTAAAAAACAAAACAACGGTAGTAGAACGGGAAGCCCCACCCGTCCCCCGAACCTTATTACCTTATTTCAATGAACAGCGAGCAAAAATTGCCGTCGGCTTCAGCCAACGGTGAGAAGTGGAGGGCGCACTCTGTTCGCGGGGCTTTAGCCCCCGCATCGACAGTCCGGCTAAAGCCCCCAATAGAGTTGGTTCTCCTTTTTTGTCCGTCGGCTGAAGCCGACGGCAATTGTTCATTAACCATTAACCATTAACCATTGGCGCCCGCAGGCCATTGTTCATTGTTCATTGTTCATTATTCATTGTTCATTGCCTGCTGCGGGGCTCATTTCCGGTATCGGGGAGGCATTTCCGACGGAAATTTTCGGCGCGGCGGCTCGCGGCTGCTCATTTCCGGCAGAAACGGGCTGCCGCGAGCAAAACACCCCTCCTTTTCCGACGGAAATTTTCGGCGCGGCGGCTCGCGGCTGCTCATTTCCGACAGAAACGGTCGGCGGCGAGCAAAATCCCCTCCCTTTTCCGGCAGAAATTTTCGGCGTGGCGGCTCGCGGCTGCTCATTTCCGACAGAAACGGTCGGCGGCGAGCAAAACCTCCTCCCTTTTCCGGCAGAAACGGGGTTTCGGCGAGCAAAATATCCCCCCTTTTCCGGCAGAAACGGTCGGCGGCGAGCAAAACAGCCCCCTTTTCCGGCAGAAACGGGGCTTCGGCGAGCAAAACAGCCCCCTTTTCCGGCAGAAACGGGCTGCGGCGAGCCATGCCGTCGCCTTTTCCGGTAGAAACGGGGCCGCGGCGCGGGGCGATGCGGGGTTTTTAATTCGGGCGGAGTGGGCGGGGCTACGGGAGGCGTCGGCCACGTGGCGGAAAAGCCAAACAGGACGGCGCCCCGACGCCCTCGAAAGCGCCCAACGACGCACCCGGGAGGGCACGCCCGTATGTGGTTTAAAAAATTTCCTCTATATTTGTAAAAAATAAGTCAAATGAAAAATATACGTCATCAAATTACGCCCTGCCTCGCAGCGATAGTCGTCTTTCTGGGGATTGCCGTCGGCTACTTTACGCCGGCTGTGTTTGAAGGAAAAGTACTGCATCAGTATGATATTCGAACAGGGTCGGGCATGGGACAGGACAAGCTTGGGCATTTCCACGAAACCGGCGAGTGGAGCCTGTGGGGCAGCCGCATGTTCGCGGGTATGCCCACCTACCAGATAGCGCCGCGCTACCAGTCGTCGCCGATGCTGCAAACCTTGCGGCGTACTTATGAAGGCTGGCTGCCGGCGCCGGTCAGTCATTTATTCGCCTACATGCTGGGATTTTTTATTCTGCTGCTGGCCTTGCGCGTCAATCCCTGGGTGGCGATTGTCGGCGCGATTGCCTACGCTTTCTCGTCCTACTTTATAGTCATTATCGACGCCGGGCATATCTGGAAAGTCAATGTCCTGACGCTCGTCCCGCCCACGCTGGCCGGGATTGTATTAGCCTATCGCGGGAAATTTCTATGGGGAGGCGCCGTTACCGCCCTGTTTTTTGCGCTACAGCTAAATGCCAACCATATCCAGATGACCTACTACTCCTTCTTTTTTGTCGGGCTTTTCGTAATAGGGCGGCTGTGCTACGATATACGGAAAAAACAACTCGGGTCGTTTTTGAAAGCCAGTGCGGTATTGCTGGTCGCCGGCGCGCTTGGCTTTGGCGCCAATGCGCCGTCGATGATCCTCTCGCAACAACACGCCGGCCAAACCATCCGCGGACAGTCGGAACTCACCGACAACGCCGGCAATAAAACCGGCGGCCTCGACCGCGACTATGCCACGCAGTGGAGCTACGGCGTGAGCGAAACCTTCACCCTGCTGATCCCCGACGCTAAAGGCGGCGCATCGGGCGCCATGGGAGCCCTGCACCCTGAAGCCGTCCGGAAAGCGACGCCCAACAGGGAAATACAAACCACCCTCGCCCAAAGTTTCGACAGCTACTGGGGCAACCAGCCTTCCGTCGCGGGTACGATATACGTCGGAGCATTTATCCTGTGCCTGTTTATATTCGGACTGTTTGTAATAAAGGGATACCTGAAATGGGCGCTGCTGGCCGGCACGGCGCTCTCCATTCTGCTTGCCTGGGGACATAACTTTATGTGGTTTACCAACCTGTTTCTCGACTATTTCCCGCTGTACAATAAATTCCGAACGGTATCGTCGATCCTCGTCGTGGCCGAACTCTGCATCCCCGCGCTGGCCATCCTTGCACTGGCTAAAACAATCGACAACCCCCGCCTGCTGATAGAAAAGAAAAAAGCATTCCTCACCGCCGTCGGGCTCACCGCCGGCCTGTCGCTGCTATTTATTATCGTGCCGAAAATGTTTTTCCATTTCCTTAGCGACGGCGAAATGGCCGCCTACGGACAGCACCTTCGCAACCCGGCCTACGCCGGCCTGTTCGATGCGCTGGAAGACGCCCGCATAGCCATCTTCCGCAGCGACGCATGGCGAAGCATTATCATTATCCTGACCGGCGCCGGCCTCCTGTGGCTCTACAGCGCCAAACGGATAAAGAAACCCCTGCTGATTGGCGCCCTGAGCCTGCTGGTGCTAATCGATCTGACCAGCGTCGATAAACGCTACCTGAATAACGACGACTTTGTACCGAAAACCGCCACCCAGATAGCATGGAACAAAACGCCGGCCGACGAACTCATCCTCGCGGACGCCGATCCCAACTTCCGCGTATTTAATCTGGCCGTGTCGCCGTTTAACGACGCCAGCACCTCGTATTATCACAAGTCTATCGGCGGCTACCATGCCGCCAAACTGCGCCGCTACCAAGAACTGATAGACCGCTACCTGAGTAAAATAGACCTCCGCGTCCTCAGTATGCTCAACACGCGCTACTTCATCGTCCCCGACAGGGAAAACACCGGCGCCCCGCCGCGCGTGCAGCGCAATCCCGACGCCTTCGGCAATGCTTGGTTCGCCGATACGCTGCACATTGTGCAAAACGCCGACGAGGAAATGGCCGCCCTCGGCGAAGTGGATTTAAAAACCACCGCCGTAGTCGATAACCGTTTCGCCAAACAGTTGGAAGGCTTTGTCCCGCAACACGACGAAACGGCTTCCATCGAGTTGGTCGACTATAAAATCAACGACCTGCAATATAAAGTAACCGCCCACAGCGAGCAGATAGCGGTGTTCTCCGAAATCTACTACAACGACGGACTCACCGCCTGGGAAGCCTTCATCGACGGGAAACCCGTACCGCATTTCCGCGCCAACTACGTACTGCGCGCCCTGCGCATCCCTGCCGGCGAGCACACGGTGGAATTTGTGTTCAAACCGAAAGTGGTAGGAATGCTGGACACGGCGTCGATGGTGTGCTTATGGATACTTATTGGGGTGACAGTGCTCATTGCCGCCCGGACGCTTATTAAAGCAGGGAAAATAATACCCGTTTATCCTGACGAAAAAGTAATACCTTGAAACTGTCGGTCGTTATCTGCACCTACAACCGCGCCGACTGTATCCTCGACGCACTGCACAGCCTTGTGCAGCAAACCTTGCCGCACAACTTTTTCGAGGTATTGCTCATCAATAACAACAGCACCGACGCTACGGAAACCCTGTGTAAAAATTTTGCCCGGCAAGCGCCCGGCTTTAACTACCGCTACCTGATGGAAACCCGACAGGGCCTTTCGCACGCCCGTAACCGCGGCATTGCCGAAGCCGCCGCCGATATTATCGTCTTTATGGACGACGACGCAACTGCCGAACCCCGCTATCTGGAAAAAATACTTGCCTTTTTCGCCCAAACCCCCGATGCCGCAGCCTGCGGCGGACGTATTTACCCGCGCTTTGAAAGCCGCCGCCCACGCTGGATGTCGCATTTCCTGCTGTCGCTCACCTCCTCGATTGACTTGGGAAACAGGATAAAAATGTTTACCCGCCGGCAATTCCCCATCGGCGCAAACATGGCGGTGCGAAACCGTATGTTTGCAAAATACGGCCTGTTCAATCCCGATTTGGGACGCAAGGGAAACAGCATGGACGGCGCGGAAGAAAAGGACTTTTTCTACCGCCTGACGTCGTCCGAAGAGAAAATCTACTACGTGCCCGACGCCATCGTTCATCATTACGTGCCCGACCGCCGGCTCACTTTTGATTTCTTCCGGCGGCAAGCCACCGGCATCGGCAAAAGTGAACGCATCCGCTCAAAAAGCCTTTCGCGCAAAGAGTATGCGAAAAGCCTTGTTCGCGAAGGACTGAAATGGGGTGTGAGCGTGGTGCTGTTTATGTTTTATCTTCTCACGCTGCGTCCGGCAAAAGCCATGCGGTTGATAGTGTTTCGCTGGTACGTGAGCAGCGGTTTAATCCCTTTATTTTCCAAACGAACTTAACGAAATAACGTTTATTCCGTCAGCCCGCGTAAAACTTATTCCCGTACCCACAATAATGTTTAATGAAGATGGTTGTCGTGTCCTGGTCAAATCCAGTTTTTTAACAAATTTATTCAAATTCTCTGCCGCCTCTTCAATCATCCCTGTGCCGAGTTTTATCTCGAATGCCGCCCACGTGCCACTATATTGCTGCACAATAGCGTCGATTTCCAATCCGCTCGAATCGCGATAATGATACACTCCGGCGTCATTTGCCTGTGCATATACTTTCAAATCGTGCGTGACCATGGATTCAAATAAAAATCCTGTATATTTCAAATTGTTAAGCAATGCATTCTTGTCTAACCCTAACGCCGCGACCGCCAAAGAGACATCACACAAATGCCGCTTCGCCGACTTGCGTAATGCGCAGGAAGAGCGAATATGCGGATTGAACGCAGGTTGCTCGTCGATGATCATAAGCCGTTCCAGCGTGTGGAGATAATCAATAATGGTCGGGCGTGAAAGTTCACTCTTTTCGTGCACTTTAATATCGGCTGCCAAAGTAGTATTATCAACCAGCGTAGCGATATTCCGCGCCAGCGATTTCAGCAAAGCCCTGACTTTTTGCGGGTCGCGTTTGATATCCGACACGCGGCTCATATCCGCTTCGGCCAGCAAATCAATATAAGCGCGATTCAGCAACATGGCGTCATCAACGGGCGCCTCTAACAGCGCCGCCCAGCCGCCTTTTAAAATCCGTTCTACAATCAATTCCAAATCTGTACGCGCGTCAATCACCTTTGGCGCAATGCCTTTAAGCAGGTCGGACAAAGAGGCCTGCCCGGAAGAATAATCCATTTCCTGCCACGACATGGTGCGCATATTCAGCGTGGTAAAACGTCCTGCGCCGCTATGCAGCTTCACATCTTCGTTTGGATTTGCCGAGCCGGTCAAAATGAATTGTCCTTTTTGACGGCGATTATCCACTTCATGCCGCACGTAATTCCAAATTTTCGGCTGTTCCTGCCATTCGTCAATCAGGCGCGGCGTGTCGCCAACAAGCAGACGTTTAGGGTCGGTGGCCATAAGAAGCGGCACCTGCTCGTCCTGGTCAACTTGCAAAATGCTGCGGGCAAACTGCTTTGCCGTTTCCGTTTTTCCGCACGATTTCGGTCCCCGAATAAGCAACGCGCCCGACGCATTTAATTTCCGCGCCACTTCTTCTTCTACTAATCTTAATTTATAAAGCATTGCATTTTGTATTTGCTGAAAATTTACTATCGCAAAGATAGTTTTTTTTTCTTGCTTTACAAATTTTGAGCGATTTGCTTTACAGATTTTGAGTGTTTTGTTTTACAGATTTTGAAACGGCGGCAATGACAAAAAGGTTTGTTTGCGAAGAGTTGAAAAGGGGCTCTGGCCTTGTGCGATTTTAACACAGGAAAGCCGCCGCATGCATGGCCGTTATATTATCTGCTAAACGATGAACCTGCATGTCGTTTGATAAAATGAACGCCTGCCGTATCGGTTTGTTTAAAATATGCTGTAAATCCCGCAAGTGGCGGGCGTCGGTGTGGTTTACACGATCTGTCATTTTTATTTCGATAATAATATAATAGTCCTCTGCCTCGAGGAGTAAATCCACCTCGCGCCCGTCCTGCGTACGGAGATGATAGCAAGACAGAGGCAATCCGTAGGTTTTAACCTGCTTGTACACTTCGGCTACTACGGCGCTTTCAAATTCAGAGCCCGTCAGCGTCCCTTTTTTCTGTAATATGGCACGCAATACCCCATTGTCAAGAAAATGGATTTTGGGCGCCTTTACTAATTTTTTCAACGGATGTGCAACCCACGCAGGCAATGCCACCGTCTGGTAACTGATTTCCATGTACCGCACATACCGTTGCACGGTGGGCACGCTCACGCCCGTTTCTTTGGCTATAGAAGAATAATTGACCAGCGTGCCGGTGGTGTGCGCCAAATATCTTTGCAACTTCATAAATGGTTCCAGATCGCGGAACGAGGCCAAATCGCGGATATCGCGTTCCAAAAAAGTCCGTACATACATTCGTACCCATTCATAGCGTTCTTCTTCGGTCAATTCTTCATCGGTGATAGCCGGATAACTGCCGTGATGCAAATAAAAGTCGTAGGCTTTCTTTTTTGTAACATAGCGCGGGTCTAATGTAAACGAGGGATAAACCGCATCCGTGTTCTGTGTGCCGGTTACATACTGCGCAAAAAACGACTGTTCGAGCGCGTCTTCAAAGCTCGCTGTCATCAATTCGGGCAGGGTGAGCGGATAAATTTCCATGATGACGCACCGGCCGGCGAGGCTTTCTTTGACTTTTTCCATCAACAGAAACTGGCTGGAGCCCAGCAGCAGATAACGGACATCGGCAAACCGGTCGTGTGTGGACTTGATACTATCTATCAGCGCCGGTTCCTTTTGCACTTCGTCGAGCACGGCCCGACGGTAGAAAGTATGCCATTGCGCTACGGTGAGGGTTAAAAGGCTATTACGCTGCACAGGATCGTCGGCCGCCAGGTAGGCATAATCTGCAAAACAATGGTGGGCGACAGTAGTTTTACCGGTTTGCCGCGCACCGGTGAGTACGATAATCCGTCCGAGTTTCGAATGGCGTTTCGCCTGCAAGTCGTCAAAGATAATTCTCCGTTTCATGTTTGCCTGTTATTTTACATCGTAAGTCAGGACGCAAAGATACACATTCTATTTTAAATTTCGCGCCGATATTTAAACAGCAACTTTAAATTTCGCGCCGGCACGGCGTAAAAATCGGGCGGCTGACAGCGTTTCGCAGATATGGGAGTAGCGGATTACTATGTTAACTGCTTCCGCAGGTAATGCAGCATGGCAAAAAAACGATAGTTGGAGCATAATATCCTATCTAATTTCACCAACCATGGTTCGGGATTTCCTGTTTTCTTGTACCATGAACCATCGCACAAATGTAATGCGTGTGAACGCATGGTAGCGCCTGCATAGGCCGTAGCGAATACTTTTTGAGGATAAATCACAATACTTTCTTTTAATGCCTGCCGGGTGTTAAAATGTGCATCGTGTCGGAATCCATAGGTTTCGGCACAGCGGGCAAGCACATTGGGACTTATTTCCACATCTACCTCGCCATTGTTTTTTAGCTTGAATGCGGTCTTTTGATAATATTCCATACATTTTTTAATCCACCCGTTTCCTTTCTCTGCACCAATGACCGCAGCTTGAATGGCATTGTAAGCGGTGGTAAACTGTTCATTTTCTGTCCATGTTTTTTTGCCCGAGTGGTGTTCAATCCCGCTGAACGCAGCATGGTGCAAGAATTTATCGAACGTCCGAAATACCCGCACGTCCGAATCCAAGTAAATGCCCCCTTCCGTATATAAAGCGTACAGGCGGATGTAGTCGGCGGCAAACGCCCACTTGCGGGCAGCACAGGCGTCTTCTACAAATTTCACGCTGTGGATGTCAAACCGCTGCATATCCCAGCAGATAATTTCATAATCGGGCATCACCCGCTTCCACGAACGAACGCATTTTTCTAAATTTTTCGGCAGCGAGTCGCCGCTGAGCCAGCACCAGTGTATTTTTTTAGGAATAGCCATATATAGTTACAGAAAATAAATTTATATCACTGCTGCAACTAATTTATGCCGTAGATGCACTACCTTATAAGCAGGATTTGCTTCTTTGATAATTTGCTCCAATACTTGCGGATCGTCCGGGAGATGGTAGGTGCAAATGGCCAGTTTTGGGGACAAGGTTTTCAATACATTGGTCGCCCCACGCAGCATATCCCGTTCTGCTCCTTCTATATCTGCCTTAATGAAATCAATTCGTTCTATTTGATTTTCCGCGACAAATTTATCCAGCGTTGTAATGGTTATTTGCTCTGTTGCGGCTCCTCTTTCTATTACTGTAGAGTTGCCGCCACTATGCCCCTCATCAATGGAAATAACAATATTACCTTCCTGCTTGCCGAGTCCTTTTTGTACAGGAATTATTTTCCCCGGTTCATTTAAAATAGCTGTTTTACAGAGCCAGTCAAAGGTCGTTTTTACAGGCTCAAAAGCATACACCGTCGCGTTTTTAGAGGCCGCATAAGCGCTAAAATCACCAATCCATGCGCCGGCGTCTATCACTACATCTCCCGGTTTAACCGTAACATCAAATTTCCCGTCAACGTAGCCGTATGGGCCTTCTGGCATATATTTATCGGCTGTATCGACAATAGATTTATTGTAGCAATCATTAAAAACTGTAGACATCAAAAAAGTATC
>JAIRMW010000001.1 GCA_031258415.1 Prevotellaceae bacterium | reverse complement strand
CTGTCCTACGCCTACAGCGCGTATAATTATTCGACGGCGCGTATTGCCAGCGGCGATTTCATTCGGATGAAGGAAATATCGCTGACCTACGACTTCCCGGCCAAACTGATCCGCGACTGGCGTATATCCACGCTGTCGCTGAAATTGCAGGCAACAAATCTTTTCCTGCTGTACGCCGACAGGAAACTGAACGGACAGGATCCCGAGTTCTTTAATACCGGCGGCGTAGCCGCTCCTGTTCCGAAGCAGTTTACGCTTACTTTACGACTTGGATTTTAATTTTTAAATAACACCGATATGAAAAAGAAACAATATATTCTCCTTTTGTTTGCCCTACTGTCTTTTGCGGGACTCTCGTGTGACGATTTCTTAAGCGAACTGCCCGATAACCGGACGGACGTCGATTCGCCCGAAAAGGCGCGAAAGCTACTGGTGTCGGCATACCCCGGAATTGATTACATTGTCTGCACCGAGCTGTCGTCGGACAATGTCGACGATTACGGCGACGATAATCCCAACGGCAGTCGTTTTTGGGAAGAACTGTATCAGTGGCGGGATGTAACGGAGACCGATAACGAGTCGCCGGCCCAAATCTGGTCGGCCTGTTATAGCGCCATTGCGTCCGCCAATCAAGTCTTGCAGTCTATTGCGGCAATGGGCGATACGGAAGACATGCGTGCCTCGAAAGGCGAAGCGTTGATATGCCGGGCCTATGCGCATTTTATATTGACCAATGTATTCTGCCAACACTATCACCCGACGCTTTCCGAAACGGACTTAGGCATCCCCTATATGGAAAAACCGGAAACGGAGTTAAACCCGAAATACGAACGGCCAACAGTAGCCTTCGATTATGAAAAAATGGCCGCCGACATAGAAGCCGGCCTGCCGTTGATTAACGACTCGCAGTACGACGTGCCGAAGTACCATTTCAACCGGAGCGCCGCCCACGCATTTGCCGCCCGCTTCTACCTTTATTACCAGCAATGGGATAAAGCCATCGAATATGCCGGCATAGTTTTAGGCGCGGCGCCGCAAACGTTGCTGCGCGATAATGCGTCTTTAGACACCCTCCCCAAAGACCCGCTTAATCTTGCCAGTACGGCTTACATATCGGAAACGGAAAAAGCGAATCTGTTGCTTATTACGGCCTATTCGTCATTAGGGTATATATACGGCGCTTATTATACCTGTTCGCGCTATTCGCACGGAGCGGTGATTTCAACGTATGAAACCTTACAGAGCAGGGGTCCCTGGGGCGCATTTAGCGCGAACACCTTTCGCCTTCCACCGTGGGTCTATAGAGGAACCAACTTAGATAAAATATTATTGCCGCGCCTGCCCCGTCTGTTTGAATATACCGACCCGGTGGCTGGTATCGGTTACAGCCGTACGGTATATGCGGCCTTTACGGTCGAAGAAGCCCTGCTGAACCGCGCCGAAGCCTACATTATGAAGAAAGATTACGCCAAAGCTATGGCCGACATAAAGCTGTGGGTGAACAATACGGTCGCAACAGGGGCCAACTTGGTTACGGAAGCGACTATTGACACATGGGCCAAAAATTTCAACTATTATGAGCCGGAAAAGCCGACCCCGAAGAAACGCCTCGCGCCGCCCGGTTTTACCATAGACGATGAGAAACAGGAAAATTTTCTTCATTTTCTGCTTTATATCCGCCGTCATGAAACCATGCACATGGGCTTGCGCTGGTTCGACGTGAAACGCTACGGCATCACCGTTACCCGCCGGGTTATTCAAAGCAATACCCCGACGGCGACAAACAATGTGCTAAAAGTGCGCGACCCGCGTTGCGCAATACAAATACCGGCCGACGTCGTCTCGGCCGGACTGACCCCCAATCCACGATAATTAATAACTCTTATAAAAAATAATGCAATGAAAAGAAATCTATTCTATCTGTTTTTGGCAACGATGCTCAGTGTAGCGGTTGCCTGTTCCGAAGAAGCGCTGAGCGATATAAGCGTTATCAAGGATACGCAGCGGGAAGAAAATGAATTTGACCGCTGGATTATTTCCAACTATATTATTCCATACAATATAGCGTATAAATACCGGATGGAAGATATAGAATCGGATATGAACTACCATTTAGTGCCGGCCGATTATGTCAAGGCAAAACAATTAGCCAAACTGACTATTCATCTTTGCCTGGGAGCCTACGACGAAGCAACCGGCTCACGGGCGTTTATCGCTGAAAACTTTCCCAAGATGATCCACATTATAGGCTCGTCGGCCGTCAATAATAATGGGACGGAGATCATCGGGCAGGCGGAAGGCGGGCAAAAGATTACGCTGTATAAGGTCAATGACCTGGATCTGACAAATATTGTGCACATGAACACCTACTTCTTCCATACGATGCACCATGAGTTTGCTCATATATTACACCAGAAGAAGCCCTACTCGAACGATTTTAAAGCGATCACGCCGGGGGGCTACAGGAAGGATTCATGGAACGACTATAACGACGCCGAGGCGCTGAAAGCAGGCTTTATTACGCCCTATGGGTCCAGCGCGCCGGACGAAGACTTTGTCGAACTCATATCGACCTACATTACCGACACCCCGGCCGAGTGGAACACCCGGCTGATAGTGGCCGGCGCCACGGGCCGCTCGTATATCGAAGCCAAGTTTGAGATTGTGGACAACTATCTGCGCAAGTCGTGGAATATTGACCTGAACGCCCTGCGCGACATTGTGCAGTACAGGCAATCGACCATTGGTTCGCTTGATTTTAATTTTTAATTACAGGAAAAGATGAAAAAAATTCTTTTATTATGTTTATTCGCTCCACTCTGGTTTTCTTCCTGCCTGTTTGAAGACAAGGAACTGTTTGACAGAACGGCTACCGAACGCATGGAAACTCGCCTACAGGAAAGCAGGGCGGTCCTGAAATCGGCGTCCAACGGATGGGTGATGAGCTATTACCCGTCGCCTACGCGGGAATTTGGCGGCTATACGCTGTTTGTACGCTTTGGCGATCACGATCAGGTAGAGGTGGCGTCGGAAGTGGGCGGCGATGCAACTCTAACGCACTCCAGCCTCTATGAGGTGATCAGCGGCGAAGGGCCGGTGCTGACGTTCAATACCGGCAACCCGTTTATCCATTATTTCGCCATGGCGCCCAACCCGGACGACATCGGTACGTCGGATATGGGGATGCAAGGCGATTACGAGTTTATTATCCTCGATGCGCAGCCCGAACGGGTGGTTCTAAAAGGGAGGAAGACCGGCAACCGAATTATATTAACTCCGATAGCGGCGGGCGTCGACTGGAAGGCGTTGATGCAGCAATATATTACAGCGGCCAACGAGATGAGGTTTAAATTGTGTACGTATACCACGCCCAATGGCTTGCGGGCTTCCGCGTCGCGCACCTACCGGACGCTGACGTTTACTTACACCCTGGGCGGTGAAGAGGTTTTGACCACAGCCGCTTTCCGCTATACGCCTACCGGCATCCAGTTTTATCAAGCGCTGAACATAGGCGGCGTCAACGTTACCGATATGAACTTTGTGGGCGGCGCGGCACCCTACTTTATTGACGCCGCCGGCAGCGGAGCCCGCCTGACCGTGCGTATCCTCAATCCGAACGAGCACCTGCTGATGGGCGAATGGTTTTTTACCTATAGCGGTTTAGGGTCGTATGGAAAAGCGGAATGGACGGCGGTGAAAAACAATTTGAATCCCATATATAAATTGGCTTTTGCGTGGATGGGGGCTGATCTTTTAGATTATGGCCAGCATGGATTTAATTTCCAGTTAGTCGATACGACGACCTACGATCGGCTTTATGGGTTTTACGGGTTTACCCATCAGTTAGTCGGAACCGATCAGATAAAGTTTACGCATAATGGCGTCCGGCTGGTAAATGCGGAGGCCAGCGTTCTTTTCCGCTATGCAACCCCTATTGCGACTATCAACTGTACAACCTGCCCGGCTAAAACATTTACGGTAACCGTCGATAATAACGCAGACCCTACATGGATTCAATTAGTAGATACGGGCAATGCGAATAATACCATTCGGTTGACGATAACGGAAACGTCGCTCCCTTACGACCATTGACGACGTTCGAGATTAGATATTGAGAAGAAGCCTGTCCGCATAGACAGGCTTCTTTGGTTTGAAATGAATATCTTATCATTTCCAATATGGCTGCCGACCGGTAACGGGGAGCGATAACACCCGGTAACGGGGAGCGTGCGAGATTTTTATCCCTGTTTCCGTTTCCGCTCGTTGTCGTTCAGGATGATTTTGCGGAGGCGCATGTGCTTGGGCGTGATTTCGACGTATTCGTCTTCCTGAATGTACTCCAGCGCTTCTTCGAGCGAGAAAATGATCGGCGGGGCGATATTCATCTTTTCGTCGGAGCCGGCGGCGCGGATGTTGGTCAGTTTTTTAGTTTTGCAGAGGTTGAGGCGGAGGTCGCCGGCGCGAGTGTGTTCGCCGACTACCTGTCCGGCGTAGACTTCGTCGCCCGGGGCTACAAAGAATTTTCCCCGGTCTTGCAGTTTGTCCAGAGCATAGGCAATGACCATACCGGTTTCGAGGGCAACCAGCGACCCGTTGATGCGTTGTTCGATGTCGCCTCTGAACGGTTCGAAGGCTTTGAAGCGGTGGGCGGCCACCGCCTCTCCCTGGGTGGCGGTAAGCAGGTTGCTGCGTAATCCGATAAGCCCGCGTGCGGGGATGTCGAAATCGAGGTGCATACGGTCGCCGCGGTGCTCCATGTGCAGCAATACGCCTTTGCGGCGGGTGGTCAGTTCAATGGCTTTGCCGGCCATTTCTTCGGGCAGGTCGATGGTCAGGTGTTCTACCGGTTCGCAGCGTATGCCGTCGATATTTTTATCAACGACTTTCGGTTGGCCGACCTGCAATTCGTAGCCTTCGCGGCGCATGGTTTCGATCAGCACGCTCAGGTGCAGCACGCCTCGTCCGTAGACGATAAACGAGTCGGCCGTGGGGCCGTCCTTGACGCGCAGGGCGAGGTTCTTCTCCAGTTCGCGTTCGAGGCGCTCCTTCAGGTGTCGCGAGGTAACGAATTTTCCGTCGCGGCCAAAGAACGGCGAGTCGTTAATGGTAAACAGCATACTCATCGTCGGCTCGTCGACGGCAATAGGGGGCAGTGGTTCGGGATGTTCCCAGTCGGCAACCGTGTCGCCGATTTCAAACCCGTCGATACCCACGAGGGCACAAATGTCGCCGCAGCGCACCTCGTCGCGTTTGGTTTTGTCGAGTCCCTCGAAGGTCATCAGGTCTTTGATTTTGGTTTTTTCGACGCTCCCGTCTCGTTTGACTAACGAGGCGTTCATGCCGGCACGCAGGGTGCCGCGCGTAAGGCGTCCGATCGCGATACGTCCGACGTAGGGCGAATATTC
This sequence comes from Prevotellaceae bacterium, assembly GCA_031258415.1. Lineage (GTDB taxonomy): Bacteria > Bacteroidota > Bacteroidia > Bacteroidales > UBA932 > JAIRKX01. The sequence goes on along the minus strand of JAIRMW010000001.1, from coordinate 3,913 downwards.
GAGCGAGGAGATCAGCAGTTGCGGGGTTCCGTCGACGATGGCCGGCGCCGGTATTTCGCTGAGGATGGTATCGAGAAGCGGGACAATGTCGGTTGTCGGCTGCCGCCAGTCGGTAGACATCCAGCCCTGCTTGGCGCTGCCGTAAATGGTTTTGAAATCTAATTGTTCTTCGGTGGCCTGCAAGTTAAACATCAGATCGAACACCTGCTCGTTGACTTCTCCGGGGCGGCAATTTGGCTTGTCGACCTTATTGACGACCACCACCGGCTTTTTGCCCAGCGCCAGCGCCTTTTGCAGCACAAAGCGGGTTTGCGGCATCGTCCCTTCAAAGGCGTCGACCAGCAGCAGCACGCCGTCGGCCATATTGAGCACCCGCTCTACTTCGCCGCCGAAATCGGCATGTCCCGGCGTGTCGATAATATTAATCTTACAGTCCTTGTAGGGCACCGATACGTTTTTAGCGAGGATCGTAATGCCGCGCTCGCGTTCCAGATCGTTGTTGTCGAGGATAAGTTCCTGCTGTTTTTCGTTCCCGCGGAACAGTTTTCCCTGTATAATCATGCAATCGACCAGCGTGGTTTTCCCATGATCGACATGTGCGATAATCGCAATATTCCGTATTGTTTGCATCGTTCGTTTTCTAAAAAAGAGTGCAAAGATACGTATTTTTCATCACCTCAACAATTAGGTGCGTCGGGCTGCCTTATTAACCGTATGCTTCAGCATGATGGATGGCCGCAGGACAACGGGTAACTCCGCAGGCCATTGTTCATTGTTCATTGAAGCAAACAGCCCCCGCCGGCGGGCAGGGGCTGAGGCTTGGAGGCTGCTTATATGCGTCCCGCGTTCCCGCGGCGGCGGATTTACAAATTCTTTACGCATTTCTTAAGAAAACATGTGCTTGAGCAGGGAACATATGGGTCAAAGGCGTGGTCTCCATTTCTCCCACCGCCGCAAGAGCAGGGATTAGAATTCATTTTGTATCTATATCCCATAATTGCCGTTCCGCTAGTGCAACAGGTATTCCCTGCACAATTAAATCCTCCCGCGTTCGTACTAGAAGTGTAGTAATAATTGTATTGATAGTCGTTTTGTGTCATTATATACGCCCCGCTTGCGTTATTTTCGGCGATACATGCCATTTCGTTCCATGTCGGATCTCTCCAGCCGGTGGGACATGTAACGGTAGAGGCAAAATTCCGCGTTATCACCTGTAAATTGCAAGCCGATACTGTCAGCGTGCCTGCGGGTATTATTGGAAAACAAGTCCCGCAGTCGGTTGAGACTTCCAGCCCGGCCGCACAGCCGCAGTCGGTAGGCTGTGCGCCTATGGCTGCCCCCGTGCCGCTAAGGGTGGCGGTGGCGGTGCGAGAGGTAGCCGTGCAGCCGCTATTGTGTGTAGCTATCGCATAATAGCGGCCCGCTGTGCCGGTAGTATAGCTGTTTCCGCTACCCTGCAAAGAGCCGTCGGCTTTATACCATGTATAGGTTACGCCCGTTTGCGCCGTTATGCTGAAGGTAACCGACGCGCCGGAGCAGGCCGACCGGTTGGCGGGTTCGGCGGAGGGGATCACCGGCACGGCGCCCACCGTAACCGTCCCGTTGGCCGCCGTACTCGTGCAGCCCGTAGAGTTTCTTATGGTAACGCTGTAGGTGGTATTGCCGTTCAGCGAGCCGGTCGTGTAAGTGTTGGCGGGCGTCGTAACCGCCGCCGCGCCGCCTACGATCCAGCTATAGGTCGCGGGCGAGGTGGCATTCGTCGGCGTGGCGGTCAGCGATACCGTCCCTGCGCCGCAGCGCGTGGGGCTGGAGGCGCTGACCGCCGGCACCGGATTGACGGTCGCCGTCCCGTAGGCTGTATTGGAGCAGCCGTAGCCGTTCAGGATGGAGACGCTGTAGGTTTTGCTTTCCGAAAACGACCGTGTGTGCGTGCTGAACGAGCAGGTGGTCGTAAACGGCGCGACGCTTTCAATGGTCCATGTATAGGAGCAGGGCGCGTCGCGGTTGTTCGCCGTAACGGTCAGATCAAGATTGCCTGTGCCGCAGCGCGACGGGCTGTTGGTTGAAATGGTCGGGATGGCGTGCGCCGTAATCGTTTTCCTCGTTTCCGTCGATTCGCAGCCATGCGCGGAGCGGGCTTTGACGGTATAGGTGGTCGTGGCGGTAACGGTAACGGTGGTGGTATTGCTCGTTTGCCAGACGCCGCCGTTAAAGGAGTATGAGGCGGCGCCGGGGGTGGCGGTGAGGGTGGCGGACGAGCCGACGCATACGTCGGCGGACGAGACGTCGAGACTCACCGACGGCGCTTCTTCGACCGTTACCGTGGTCGTCGCTTCCTCCGATTCGCAGGCGGAAACATAGCGGGCTTTAGCGGTATACGTCTTGGTGGCGGTAACGGTAACGGTGGTCGTATTGCTCGCCTGCCATGCGCCGCCGTCGAACGAATACGACGCTGCGCCGGGGGTGGCGGTCAGCGTAACCGACGTGTTTTTACACACAATATCGGACGAGGCGGAAAGCGAAAGGGTCGACGGGGGCAGCAGCGTTACCGACCCGTTGGCCACCGTGCTGGTGCAGCCGCTGGCGTTGGTGATAAAGACGCTGTAGGTTTTGCTTTCCGCGAAATACATCGTGAGGGAGACATACCCGCACTCGGTCATGATCGGCGCGGCGCGATTTTCTATATTCCACGTGTAGGTACAGGGGCTGACGAGGTTGTTCGCCGCAGTCATCAACTCGACATTGCCCGGGCCGCAGTGCGTGGGGCTGGAGGCCTCAATGGTCGGTATCACATGCACCATAAACGTCCCGTTGGCCACCGTACTGGTACATCCGCTGTCGTTGGTGATAAAAACGCTGTAGGTTCTGGCGGCGCCGCTTGTGGCAAAAGAGGGCGTGGTGTAGGTATTGGTCGGCGTGATAACCGGCGCGGCGCCGGCTACCGTCCATGTATAGCTACAGGGGGTTGTGGTGTTTGCGGCCGTGGCAGTCAGCAACACCGTCCCGGCGCCGCAGCGCGTGGGGCTGGAGGCGCTGACCGTCGGTACGGCGTTCGCCGTAACCGTCGTCGTCGCTTCCGCCGATTCGCAGCCTGCTGCCGAGCGGGCTTTGACGGTATAGACGGTCGTAGCGGTAACGGTAACAGTGGTCGTGTTGCCCGCCAGCCATGCGTCGCCGTTAAAGGAGTATGAGGCGGCGCCGGCGGTGGCCGTCAGCGTAACCGCCGCGCCTTCGCAAACGGTGGGGCTGGAGGCGGTGAGGGTCGTCGCCGGGGCCTCGCCGACGATCAGCGCCCAGCTCCCTTCCGAAGCCAGCGGCGCGACGCCGCACGTCCGGTCGTTCACCTTGCGGGTATACACATACGTGCCGGCGGTCGCAGCGTCGGCGGGCGGCGGGGTGTAGTTGGCGCCGGTGGCGTCGGGGATTAAGACGTTGTCTTTGTACCATGAGTAAGCCAGTTGGCCGTCGCCGCCGCCGAAGGGCATGAGGCCGACGATGGTCGCCGGAGCGGCGCCCGCGCAGACCGTCTCGCCGGTCGAAGGAATGCTGCCCGGCACGATGGGCGGATTAACCACAAAGCCCGGGCAGCCGGTGGAGTCGGTAATGCTCGTAATGCACACGCCTGTGCTGTTAAACGTATACGAGGGTTCGCGAATCGAGCCGTTAATCACGAAGGGCGGCGTGCCGTGCAGCACGTAGCCGCTGCCGTTGGATTGCAGCGTGGCGTTGGGCGGATAGTCGGAGGCATAGACGCAGACGTTGAATTTCGTATTGGCGGGCGCGGCGAGGGTCACGGTAACGGTGGCGTCGAACGCGCCCGCAGGATTGCCGGCTAAGTAGAAGCCGCGGTAAGGCAGCGCCACAGGATATGAGAGCGTGCCGGCGGTGGTCGTGGCGCCGGTGATGGTGGCCG
>JAIRMW010000140.1 GCA_031258415.1 Prevotellaceae bacterium | reverse complement strand
ACACGTCCCTGACTATAAAATTTCCACGGGAAACGGAACCGACGCACAATTATTATATCGACCGCATACTCTACATCGACGGCACGCCCTACAACGCCACGATGGCCTACACGCCCGACCGGCAGAACAAGCATTACTACATTCACCGCGACCGGCAAGGCAGCGTGCGCCACATCAGCGACGCCGAAGGAGCCCTTGTAGCCACGTACTATTACGACCCGTGGGGACGCCAAACCGACGTACAGGGCAACGCCTACGCCCCCTACGAAGAGCCGCTGCTCCTCTTAGGTCGCGGCTACACCGGCCACGAACACCTGCCGTGGTTCAACCTCATTAACATGAACGCCCGACTGTACGACGCCGTCGTAGGCCGCTTCCTCTCGCCCGACCCCTACGTGCAGGCGCCGGAAGTGTGTTATACCTGTGATGCGGCAGGAAAGCACGCCATCGTCACAAAAATCATTAAATAGTATATCTATGAAAAAAACAACCATTCTTTTAGCCGCCCTCCTTATTATCGTAACTGTTTGTGCAGCTCCTGCTACCGCACAAAATAAGGCGGATGCGCCATCTACCGGTGAAGCCCGGAAAGGGCAATTTCTGCTTAATACCGGAATTGGATTTATCGAAGACGTCGGCATAACCGTCAATGTCGAATACGGATTACTGGGTAATAGAAAAACCGGAGCGCTTACCGCGGGCCTTTTTGCTTCAGGCATGTGGGGCGTCGAAACATATGACTGGATCCCCGGCATGTCAATACCGGACACCGATCGAGCGAACTACACCCTTGGCCTCCGGACAGCATACCGCTACGAACTGCTACGCCGGTTAGAAATCTACGTGGCCTTTTGGACAGGTATGATGTACGATAAAGGTCATATCGCGCATGTTAAATTTCCATCTGATCTTTGGGATGGTGTGAAGTTCGTTCATTCTGAAGGCAGCGCCCGCACATATCCGATGCATCGCTATATGTAGCAAGGAGGAGGCTATCTTGGCGCCCGCTATCATTTCAGCAACGTCGTCGGCCTGTATATAGAAGGAGGCTATGGTTTACCGGTTATCAGTGGCGGGCTTGTATTTTCTTTATAACTACAAAAAACACAGCGCTACACGAATTTTTTCCTTGCGCAACGTTCGTAACCCTGTGGATTGCCTTCTCCCGACATCCGTTTCCGAAACGACCATTAAAAAAGAAAAAAGGAAGACCCGGTACGCTCAAAACCGGTAACCGATGCACCGGCTGATTCTGCCCGAATTATTCCTGTTGCCGGCGGCGCTGCCTGCCGGCAACAGCCGCCATGCGCCCAACGGGAATAGTCCGGCAACAACCGCAACGCCCTCCTCCACGTCCCCATCGCCGGCCTGATCGCCGTCGCCCTCGACCTCAAAAAACATCTCCGCGCCGCATTCGGCGCCAACTCCGGCGAATACAAAGAACAGAAAGCGCGGGAATATAAGAAAATCAAAATCTGAAATTCCCCCATCCGGAAATAGATTAATCCGCCCGCACTCGTGCAAAACTCGTCCGCACTCATGCAAAACTCGTCCGCACTTATGCAAAACTCGTCCACACTCGTGCAAAACCCGTCCGCACTCGTGCAAAACCCGTCCGCACTCGTGCAAAACCCGTCCGCACTCGTGCAAAACCCCTCCGCACTTGTGCAAAACTCGTCCGCACTTATGCAAAACCCGTCCGCACTTGTGCAAAACTCGTCCGCACTTGTGCAAAACTCGTCCGCACTTGTGTAAAACCCGTCCGCACTTGTGTAACGTAAGCCTGCGAAAGTGTAACGACAGCCTGCGAAAGTGTAACGTAAGCCTGCGAAAGTGTAACGTAAGCCTGCGAAAGTGTAACGACAGCCTGCGAAAGTGTAACGTAAGCCTGCGAAAGTGTAGCGTAAGCCTGCGAAAGTGTAACAACAGCCTGCGAAAGTGTAGCGTAAGCCTGCGAAAGTGTAGCGTAAGCCTGCGAAAGTGTAACGCCCGTCCGCAGAAGTGTAACGCCCGTCCGCAAAAGTGTAACGCCCGTCCGCAGAAGTGTAACGACAGCCTGCAAAAGTGTAACGACAGCCTGCAAAAGTGTAACGCCCGTCCGCAAAAGTGTAACGTCCGTCCGCAGAAGTGTAACGCCCGTCCGCAGAAGTGTAACGCCCGTCCGCAAAAGTGTAACGTCCGTCCGCACGCAATTCATTATTCATGCGAATCAGCCGTTGAAAAATAAGATAAATAAACCGGACATTGTTCATTGCCCGTAGGGCAACAATATCAATAAAACGAATGATGATAAAGGAACCCATTGCCCGTAGGGCATTAACAGAACCATTAACATATATCCCCTATCGGGGAAACGGGGTCGCGGCGTTCGGTTGTCTATTGCAATTATTGTCCTGCGGACAAAGGCGCAACGTAAATCATCATTCATTGTTAACGGCTGATTCGCATTGTTCATTATTCATTGTTCATTATGCGGGAGAATTGAGGAAACGCTTTCTGTCCAAAAATCGTTCCCTTGCAGACCCTCCTTGCCACATCGCGGCATAACAAACAAAAGAGACTGTTCGTTTTTTTGAGCAGCCTCCTTTTTTATAGACGGCAACGATTGCTTATTGACGTTTGGCAAACCGTTTCTAAAAATCTTTTTATCTTTGTACGACTTATACGGACAATCTTTTTATTCATCATAATATGAAGCATATTTACCTTGTATCTGTTTGCATCGCCGCAGCCGTTTTGACAGGCTGCCGGGACACAACACAATTCGATATTGTAGACCGTCCTCCTTGTACGTACGGATCGAATGAGAACTATATCGGCCACCGGCCACCGCTGTTGCCGGCGGCATTTAGTAAACTACCGGCAGGGAGCATCCGCCCGGGCGGGTGGGTAGAAAAATACCTCGAATTACAGCGCGACGGGCTGACCGGACGCCTGGGCGAAATCAGCGCATGGCTCGAAAAAGAAAACAACGCATGGCTGCACCCGGAAGGCCTCGGCGACCACGGGTGGGAAGAAGTACCATACTGGCTCAAAGGCTACGGCAATATCGCCTATATTCTGAACGACCCGACGATGTTGCAGGAAACCGAATTGTGGATTGAAGCCGCGCTGAACAGCCGGCGTAGCAACGGGTATTTCGGCCCCTGGATAGAACGGCGGGGAAAACCCGACCTGTGGGGAAATATGATTATGCTATGGTGTCTGCAATCGTGGTTCGAATACTCGGGCGACGAGCGCGTAACCTCCCTGATGACGGACTATTTCAAATGGCAATACCAATTGCCCGACTCGCTGTTCCTCGAAGATTATTGGGAAAACAGTCGTGGCGGCGATAACTTGTACAGCGTCTATTGGCTATACAATATTACCGGCGATGCCTTCCTGCTGGAGCTGGCAGAAAAAATCCACCGGAACACCGCCGACTGGACGCAGCGCGACCGCCTGCCAAACGGACACAATGTAAATATTGCCCAGTCATTCCGGGAACCGGCAACCTATTATTTGCAGAGCCACGATACGGCGCATTTGCAGGCGACGTATCGCAATTTTCATCTAATCCGCCGTCTGTACGGACAGGTGCCGGGGGGAATGTTTGGTGGCGACGAAAATGTCCGGGCAGGCTACCACGATCCCCGTCAGGGCGTTGAAACCTGCGGAATGGTGGAACAGATGTCGTCCGACGAACTGCTGCTCCGCATCACCGGCGACCCGTTTTGGGCCGACCATTGCGAAACGGTGGCGTTCAATACCTATCCGGCAGCGGTGATGCCCGATTTCAAGGCGCTGCGTTACATTACCGCCCCCAATATGACGCTGAGCGACGACCAGAATCATCACCCCGGCATCGACAACGGCGGGCCATTCCTGCTGATGAACCCCTTCAGCAGCCGTTGCTGCCAGCACAACCATGCGCAAGGCTGGCCGTATTATGCCGAAAACCTGTGGCTGGCGTCGCCGGACAACGGGCTGGCAGCGGTGCTGTATGCCGAAAGCGAAGTACGGGCGCGGGTCGGCAACAGGCAGCCGGTTGTATTGGAACAACAGACGCAGTATCCGTTCGATGAAACCGTCCGGATTATTATCCGGGAATGCGACAAGGTGCGTTTCCCGTTGTATCTCCGCATTCCGCAATGGTGCCGCGAAGCTACGGTGCGGATTGCCGGCGCGGACGGGAAAACCCTATCTGCCGCTGCGCCGCCGGCCACCTACCTGCGAATCGAGCGAACATGGGCTGCCGGCGATACGGTTGAACTGGCGCTGCCGATGCACCTGTATGCGCAAACCTATGCCCAAAACGGAAACAGCGTCAGCCTGCACTACGGCCCGTTGACGTTTTCGCTACGCATCGAAGAAGAGTATATCGAAAAAAACAGTGCGGAAACAACGCAGTGGGACTCTAAATGGCAGAAAAATGCCGACCCGACACAATGGCCGTCGTACGAAATCAGGCCGGCCTCGGCTTGGAACTACGGGCTGGCATTCGATCCCGCCACCATCGCGGAAGCGGTTGAGATGGTGAAGCAGCCATGGACAGACGGGCGATTGCCCTTCGAGATGGCCACCGTTCCCTGGACAATGAAGGCTAAGGGCGCAAAAATTCCCGAATGGGGAATGGATGAGCACGGACTCTGCGCGTTTGTCCCCCAAAGCCCGGTGAAGGTAGCCACGGCGGTCGAGGACATTACGCTGGTTCCTATGGGCGCCGCCCGCCTGCGGATTTCGGCATTTCCGGTGCTCTCCCTGACGACGCTCCCTGATATGGAAAAGACCGAAAACAACCAAGCAAAATAGCGTTAAAGAAATGCAAAATAGGCGCCCCCTGTTAAAATAATTTGCCCACCCTTCTAAAAACAGTTATCTTTGCACGAAATTATATAAAACCATCTATCAGAACATGGCCAATTTTTTTACATCGTCTATCGGAAAAAAGCTAATAATGAGTATTAGCGGATTTTTTTTAATGGTGTTTTTGCTAGTACATCTGGCGGCAAACCTCGCTTCGCTGTTTGGCGAAGAGGCCTACAATGCCATCTGTCATTTTATGGATACCTCTGTGTTTATCCAAATCATGGTGCCGGTACTGGCGTCGGGCTTTATTATCCACATGCTTTTCGGACTATACCTGACCCTCGCCAACCGGCTCGCGCGTGGCGCTCAACACTACGCCGTCGGAAATAAAGGACGCGCTTCGTCGTGGGCATCGCGTAATATGTTTGTTATTGGCCTTATCATATTGGGATTTTTAGGTCTGCACCTGACGCACTTTTGGGCAAAAATGCAATTACAGCATTTTATGGGACAGGAGGGAGAAAATGCCTACCTGCTTGTAACAACGCTGTTCGGCAACCCGCTGTACGCTGTTTTGTATATCGGATGGATATGGGTGTTATGGCTGCACCTGTCCCACGGTTTCTGGAGCGCATTTCAAACGATTGGCGTCAATAACTCGAAATGGCTGCCAAGATTGCAATTTCTCGCTAAAATCTATGCTACGGTCATTGCCGTTGGATTTACCATCATTCCCCTTTGGTTTTTAATCCAGCGTCTGCAAGCGGCGTAATCATTCCCGTACCGCGGCTACATGCCGGATCGCAGTATTTCCACATGGCTAAATATAAAACAGGACTGGTGCTCAGTGGCGGCGGTGCGTGGGGATTTGCACACATCGGGCTAATTCGGGCGCTTGAAGAACGCGGCATTGTCCCCGATATTATTGCCGGGACAAGCATAGGGGCTATCATCGGCGCCTGCTATGCCGACGGCTATGCTTCGAACGAATTGTTGCAGATTGTCGAACATGTCCACATGTCGCGATTGGCGACTATCCACCTGCCCACCAAGGGGCTGCTGGAATTAACATGGCCCGAAAAACTATTGCAGTCGATCCTGCGCGCTAAAACATTCGAAGCCTTGAAAACGCCGTTAGTGGTTGCCGCCACTAATCTCTCCAAAGGCGAAATCGTACATTTCCGCACCGGGTTGTTGATTGAGAAAGTCATTGCTTCGGCCAGCGTCCCGGTGATTTTTACCCCGAGGGAAATAAACGGCGACGAGTATGTCGATGGCGGGTTATTAGACAACTTTCCCGTAACGGCTATCCGCGACGAATGCGAGCAGATTATCGGCATGCATGTACAACCCAAACAGTACGGCGAAAAATTGACCAACCTCCTCCATATTGCCGGGCAGTCGTTCCTGCTGGCGGTGCGTATGCAAGGCTACTCGCAGGCGCATCTTTGCGACCTGTTCATCGAACCCGACCTGACCGGCTTCCGCTTTTTCGATTTTTCCGACGCGAAAAAAATCGCCCAATCGGGCTACGATGCGGCTCAAAAAAGGCTGTCGATAGGGGCGGTTTAAAAACAGGCGCAAAAGCGCTGAGCATTGAATAGTCGAAAAGGACTCGGGGACTTTTGTCCGACAAAAGCCGGGCAAAAGAAAGGCTGCCCAAAAAGTTTTTGAGCAGCTTTTCTTTTCGAATGACAGTAAAAAGAGGGTAACTAATCGCTCAGTGAGAAACGGCGGAAGCCCGTCACTTTCACTTCAGGATCTACGGATTTCAAATAAGCGGCTACCGAAATTTTGTTGTCCTTGACAAACGCCTGATCTTCGAGGGTACTTTCTTTGAAGAATTTATTCAATTTCCCCTGCGCAATTTGTTCCACCATATTTTCGGGTTTCCCTTCTTGGCGGATTTGTTCGCGGTAGATGGTTAATTCTTTTTCGATAACCTCTTTCGGGCAGTCGTTGCGGCTAACCGAAACAGGACTCATGGCCGTAATTTGCATGGCTATTTCACGCCCGGCCTCATTACTGATTGCCTTAGTGAAGCCCACGATAGTCGCCACTTTGCCGGTCATGTGGATATACGACGAAATAAACGGCGCTTCCAATGTCGCATAATAGGCGATAAGGTGTTTCTCTCCCGATTTGCCGGTTTGTTGCACCACTAATTCTTCGACGGACGTCTCGCCGATACGGGACGCTTTCAGGGCGTTCAGGTCGGCAGGAAATTCGGTCAAAGCCGTATCGGCTACGCTATGAGCGACGGCTTGAAATTCGGGGTTCTTGGCCACAAAATCGGTTTCGCAACCGACGGCCACTAGGATCGCTTTCCGAAAGTCGGACGATACTTTAGCGATCACGGCGCCTTCTGTGGTTTCACGGTCGGCGCGTTTGGCGGCGACCAATTTACCTTTTTCACGAATGATTTCTTTGGCGCGTTCAAAGTCGCCGTTGGCTTCTTGAAGCGCTTTTTTACAGTCCATCATTCCGGCGCCGGTCATTTGGCGCAGTTTCACTACATCTTGTGCTGTAATTTCCATTCTGTTTTTCCTTTTTTATAAGATGGTTGTTATTTCTTTTTTGCCGGCGGGGTCATAAGGCAGCGGCTGTTTTTGTCCGTTACCGTATTCCGCCTGTTCCGGTTTTTATTCTTCCTGCGAGGGTTCTTTCTGCGGTTCCTGCTGGGCTTTTTCTTCGTGCTCTTTTACCGCCGCCTTCTTTTCGTCTCCGTTCGCTTCTTTTTTTACATTTTTACGGGAGCGTAGCCGTTTTCCTTCGTTGCCGCTGTCGGCCGACGTGTCTTTGGCGACAGTAACGGTTTTTTCTTTCTCTCCCTTACTTTCCTGCAAACCTTCGCCGATCGCCTGACACAGTAGCGTAACGACTAATGCAATGGATTTCGCCGCGTCGTCATTCGACGGAATGACATAGTCAATCGGCGTAGGATCGCAACACGTATCGACCATCGCAATGACAGGAATATTCAAGCGGTTGGCTTCCCTGACGGCGTTGATTTCTTTTTGCACGTCGATGATAAAAAGAGCGGCCGGCAAATGGTTTAAATCGGCGATAGAACCTAAGTTCTTTTCGAGTTTGGCGCGTTGGCGGGTTACTTGCAGGCGTTCGCGTTTGGCCATCGTTTCAAACGTACCGTCCCGCATCATTTTGTCGATAGTATTCATTTTTCTCACCGCTTTGCGGATGGTGGGGAAGTTGGTAAGCATCCCGCCCGGCCAGCGTTCCGTTACATACGGCATATTCACGGCTTTTGCCTGCTCGGCCACAATATCTTTGGCCTGTTTTTTAGTAGCCACAAAAAGAATTTTGCGACCGCTATACGCCAATTGTTTCATCACATTGGCGGCTTCTTCCAATTTAAGTGTCGTTTTGTGCAGGTCGATAATATGGATACCGTTTTTCTCCATAAAAATATACGGCGCCATTTTGGGATTCCATTTACGTTTCATGTGCCCGAAGTGCACCCCTGCTTCCAATAGTTCCTGAAAATCTGTTCTTGCCATTTTTATTTGTTTATTTTTTACTTGTTATTTTTAATCCGATGTCTTGTCTATACTCATTGGATTCTCTTTTCATCAACCGGCGACGGTAGTGATGCTTAAGGGATCAATCCGGCCGGTTTTCCGCAATCCGGTCATTTCCATTCGTGGCATTGGTAGATAGAAATTAAAAACCGCATTGTGCATGATTAAAATCAGTTGTTTCCCATTACCGTTTACTGAATTGAAAGCGTTTGCGTGCGCCGGGGCGGCCGGGTTTTTTCCGTTCCACTTCGCGCGGGTCGCGGGTAAGCAGGCCGTTGGTCTTCAATATCGGGCGATGCGCTTCCTTGTCGATTTTACACAGTGCGCGGGCAATAGCCAGACGCAGCGCTTCGGCCTGGCCCTTGACGCCGCCGCCATCGAGGTTCACCTTAATGTCATAGCTGGCTACTGTGCCGGTCAGTTCGAGCGGCTGCTTGACGATATACTGCAAGGTATCTATCGGGAAATACTGTTCTATCGGACGGTTATTGATTACAATCGTGCCGTTGCCGGGGTTCACATATATGCGGGCGATAGCCGATTTGCGTCTTCCAAGTGCATTGATTGATTCCATCGTGTTTAAATTTCGTGTAAGGTAATTTGAGTCGGTTGCTGCGCTTGGTGAGGATGTTCGGCGCCCACATATACGTGCAGATTACGGAACAGCGCCGCGCCAAGGCGGTTTTTCGGAAGCATCCCGCGCACCGCTTTTTCTACTATCGCAAACGGTTTGTGCTTCAGCAACTCTTTAGGAGTTGTAAAGCGTTGACCGCCGGGATAACCGGTGTGGCGTACGTACACCTTGTCGGTCCACTTTTTGCCCGTAAGGCGGATTTTCTCGGCATTAATAACGATCACATTATCGCCGCAATCTACATGAGGCGTAAAATTGGTTTTATGTTTGCCGCGCAGGATGTATGCCACGCGCGAGGCAAAGCGGCCCAATACCTGATCCGTTGCGTCAATAACGACCCACTCTTTGTTCACTGTGGCGGCATTGGCCGATACGGTTTTATAACTTTGTGTGTCCACGTTCTTTGTTGTTTAATTAATTCCTGTATTGTTTATTTTTTTCAAAAGGGCTGCAAAGATAAGCCTTTTTTTAGAACTGTGCAAATTTTGTTAAAAATTAAAACGGAGGTAGATTCAAGTACCAAATGCAACTTTATTCTTCAAAGCATCCGCCCATATTTTGTAAGGCGCGTCAAAGTTAAGTAATTTTCTGGGTCTACGGTTAATTTTATATTGGAATTGTAGTATTTCTTCATCTGAGAAGTGAGTAAAGGCTACTTTTTTAGGGATATATTGTCTGATAAGTTTATTGGTGTATTCATTTAATCCACGCTCCCGGGAGGAATAGGGATGGGCAAAATAAAAAGAGGTATTTAACATTTTGGCAATCTTTTTGTGTTCATAAAATTCACTTCCATTATCGGAAGTAATAGATAATATAATTTTCTTGTAAGGTATCGGGAAATGCGCTCCGCGGGCGACGCTCTTGCTATTGACATGAATGGCCTCCGGCCAACTCTCCATTTTTAACATTCAACGCCGCAGGGCGGCCAACTTTCAACACTTCCGAGCCTGCTCCGGTAAGTAACCGCGACTACGTCAGTAAGGAGTTACGACTACGTCAACGAGTAGCGGCGACTACGTCAGCATATAATCATAATCACTTCAGTATATAGGTTGTAACTATATTAGCGCGTGGCTATAAATTACGTCAACGAGTAGCGACGACTACGTCAGCATGTAGCGACGACTACGTCAATAAGTAGGCGCGCCTACTTG
>JAIRMW010000127.1 GCA_031258415.1 Prevotellaceae bacterium | reverse complement strand
CTTCAAGAGCAGACAGCCAACCATCAGTCGTATCGGTACACTCGGGGCGCCCTGCTGTGAAAACAGCGGACTAAACGAATCCTCGAAATATTGCCGGTCTATCGTGTCGGCTAACAGCGCCAACTCGTGGCGTTTATCTATCAACTCCCCCAGCAGCGGGCGGAATAACTCTCTCTGATTTTTGTCGGGTAACTTGCCTGTCATAGTTTACTTTTTTTGCAACACATTATGCCGTAAAGGTCCAAAAACGTGCAAATATATACAACTTTTTTATCATTATTTTATTAACAATCAAACCTGTATTTGAATCTTAAGGAGCGACTAAATATGGTGAAAAACAACCCTGATTTCAATGAATAATGAACTATGAATAATAAACAATTGGCCTGCGGGGGATAGCGTTGGCCTTCGGCCATCCATGTCAATAGCACGAGCGGTCGCCCCCCCGCGGAGTGCATTTCCCGATAGGAGCGCATTTTCCGTCAGGGAATGAATGGCAGGCGGACAACGGGGGATTATTCATAAGGGCACACGGCGTACGCCCCTACATTAACTACTCTAACTCCATTAACTCCATTGTTCATTCCTGCTCTTATTTCTTTATCGCCAGATTGTCGAAACAGAAGTAGGCGGGCGTGAGCATGCCTCCCGCGTTGTTGTCGGAGCTTTGCATATCGAATTTTATTTCGGTTACCGCGCCTAACGACGAGAGGTCGACCGGGATCCATTGCGTGATGATACCCGGGGCGTCGGGCGTGCGGAAGTCGGCTAAATAGACGTCGATGGAGCCGGTGGAGACGCCGCTCCTGTCGAAGCCTTCGACGACGATCTTAAACCAGTCGCGGTTGGCATAGGTAAAAATGCGTGCATCGCCCCCGCCCCGCTGCATGCACAGGGCAGCGTAGGTGGTGTTGGTAACATAGAAATGGTCGAACACACATTCGCGGGTACTGTCCTGAAAGGAGATGCTGGCGCGTCCCGCCCATCCTGAGAGGTCGTTGTAGCCGGTGGCGACGGCGAACGTTTGGGAGCCTCTGTGTCCGCCGTTACCGGTTGCGGGGTCGCTGTAATAGACGCTGCACTGGTTGGTGTAGCCTTCGGTGGTCATATTGTTCCAGCGCGAGATGGCGACGCCGCCGCTCCAGAAACTGTAGCCGCCGAGCCAGACGTCTTCATTGAGCATCATATACAGTTCGGTGGAGGCATTGTAATAACCGTAGTACTGGTTTTCATAACCGTTGTACAGGTTTTCGCCATACGCGGTGGGGCCGGCGAGGTTGTCTTCTATGCCCGGTTCTTCAAAGTCGATACTATAGTTATAGTCGCGTGCGCTGACGGCGAAACTCCTGCTAACTGTAGTGTTTCGACCCACGACGGTGATAGAAATATCGCCGTCTTTCTCCGCAAACGTGTTCTCGACTGGCGGGGCGGTTATCGATAATGTTCCTCCTTTCAGAGTGGCTTTCCATCCGTCGGGTTTGGTAATGATTACGCTACCCGTGCCGGATAATGTAAAATCGTATTCCTGCGTCTCGCCGTATTTGATGAACAGGGCGGTTGTGATGTCCGTACTTATCGAAAGATTTTCGGCTTTGGGAATCACAATCACAGTGCCGTCGGCGAGGGTGAATGTTACGGCGTATTCGTCGTCCGACACATCGGAAAAGAAGGAGTCGCCGCCGGCGCTCGACGCTTTCACGGGCCGGCCGTCGGCGCCGGTCAGTCGGACGCCGTTGATCGTCCAGTAGCCCTCGTCGTCGACGCCTATCAGGGGCGCGGCGCCCGACGTCGGCAACTTCTGTCCCTGCGCGTCGGTGATCCAGCCGGTCGAGCCGTTGGAGGTGATAGTCCAGTAGTATACGCCGCCTTCCTCGCGGACGCCGATAATCGGCGCATCGGCGCCCGGCGCACCGTCGGCGCCATGACGGAGGGTAACGGTCGTTCCGTCGTTAAAGGTAATCAGGTAGCCGGTCGCTGTTTCCACCGGTTCGCCGACAATCCATTTCCCCGCGTTCAACGCATTCACGAGGATTTGAATAGCGCCAATCTCACTGTTCATTTGATTGACTTTGTCTTCTATCGTCTTCAGTTTTTGTTCAAGACTGTTGACGGTGTTCCACAGGTCGCTGTCGTCGTACTTCGAGCAACCTGAAAAGCCCGCATAAAGCAGGGCTGCTGCAATAATGAATGATGTTTTTTTCATTGTCTTTTTAGTTTAAATGTAAATGGATATAAAATATAAATGGATATAAAATGTGTTTATTTCCGTACGGGCTATCGGTTGCCGGCGGGCGATTATTCATGGGTATAGCGTCCTTCGCGCATATCGTCGTAGGAGGGATTGTATCCGCATCCCGCGACGTTCCACGTGTCGGCGGAGAGCGCCGGGACGAGGTTCTTTAGGGGTTCAAAGTTTTTCAACTGCGTAAAATTACTGATGGTTACGCCGGCGGCGGCAGTCAACGCACGGAAGCCGGCGAGGTCTTTGAATGTAGCATTACTTGTGCCGGTAATAGTCAGTGTTCCGGTCAGGCTTTCCAGCGCAGGGAAACGGATGATTTCCAATTTCCGGGCAGCGACAAGTCCTGTAATCGAGAGGCTCCCCTCTACCCTTCTCAGTTTGGGCAGCTCGAGGGTGGTCAGGTTGTTCGACGTTACGGCATACGTAAAACTGCCCGCAGTAACCGTGCCTGAGCTGTAACCGGTGATTTCTTCGAGTTGGGGCAAGTGGAGCGTGGTCAGCGCGGCATGGGAAGCGAGGGTAAACCCGCCTGCCGATCGGAGGTTGGGTAGGTTGATGCTCGTAACGGCGGCGCCCGACGAGAAGTTGAGCAAGCCTGTAACGCGCTCCAGCCACTCGAAATGGATGGCTGTAACGTACGACAGGGATGTTACCAGCGAGCCCACCGTTTTAAAACCCTCTATTGTTACGGGAAAAACGGTCGTACCCGATGGCGGGGAGCCAAAGTACAGCCTGCCGGAAAATACGTCGGGGCCTTTCAGCGTAAGCCCGGTCATGGTCGTGCCGTACAACTCCAGCGAGCCTATTTCTACCCCGCGTACATCTATTTCCGACACCCCGGTAAGCCCGTAGGCATAATACGTGCCTGCCGATTGCAGCGAGGGTAGCCTGACGGTGGTCAAGTTTGGAAGATTATACAGGTAAAGCCGCCCGCCTACGCGCTCCAGTGCAGGGAAACCATCGAGGGATGTGAGGCGAGTCGATAGTATTGACAGTTGTCCCTCGACGGTTTTCAGCGCGGGAAATTGCAGGGTAGCGAGATTGGCCGCGTTGGGTATCGTCAGGCTCCCGGCCGACGTCAGCGCCGGAAATCGCAGGGCTGTGATCGTAGCCGATGTAGAGAATGTCATAGAGCCGGCTACGGTTTCCAGCGCCGGGAAATGCACTTCGGCAAGCGCCGCCAGATTGGGGTTTACATGGCCGTTCACGGTTTTTAAAGCGCCGAAATCAACCGACGTCATGGCTGCGCAATTGCTCATGGTCAGCGCGCCGACGGTCTCTAACCGGGGGGCGGCAAAATGGGTGGCTTTGCTCAGGGATGTTATAGTAAAGGTGCTACTCACTTCGGTCAGTTGCGGCAAATTCACGGACGTTATTTCCCGCCAGTAAGAAAGCGTAAAACTCCCGCCTACCTTTTGCAAGGCCGGAAATTCGACGGCATGCAGGTTTTGCACACCGCTACTGCGTCCCTGTATCGTTACGCTCTCTACGATCGCTTGCAGTTTTGGAAAATGTATGTTCGCCAGCGAATCCACATAATATATCCGCAGCCCTTTGTCGATAGCCGTCAGTTCGGGGAAGTCCAGCGTTTGGATGGCCGCCGCCTGATTAAAATTCAGGTCGGCGTGCGCCACGGCGAGTTTGGGAAAACGAACCGTCTTTACTTTTTTCGAGGCGATGAGCAGATCGTTTGTTTTCTCCAACCGTTCAAAAGCCGTGAGGTCTTCGCCGGCATAGGTGGCATTCACCACGATGCCGCCGGTAACGACCTTCAAGTGTTCCACGCCTGCCAGCGAATAGATCGTATCCTGTCCGGTAGCAGCGCCAATGGTGATACTGCCGTCGATTTGGTCGAGGTCTTTCACCTCCTCTACAAACGCATCGACGTCGGCTTGCGTGAGCAATACCACGTCGCCGCTGCGCGAAATCAGCCGCCGTTCTACGCTATAGTCGTAGCGATGCCTTGTGCCGTTATGAGCCGTTACGGTAAACGTGTGCGCAATATCCCAATCGGCAATTGTAGCAGGGTCGGGCGCCATCGTAGCGTTTTCGCTCAGCGTAACGGTCGCCGTAGCGCCCGACAGTGAAAGCCGCTCGGGGGCGGTAACGACAATGGCGTCCGGCGACACCGCGCCTTTCAGGGTAACGCCGTCTTTCACTAAGGCGAATGCGGCGATGTAGTTGTCGCTGCCCGTAAAGGGGCTTTCTTCTTCCTTGTTGCATCCGGCTACAAACGCCGCCGCAACCGGCAATAGCAGCACAGAAAATTTCAAGCTATATGTTTTCATTTTTATTTGTATTCTTTTTTTAACCATTAACCATTAATCATTAACCATTAACCATTACTGCGTCCATTTTCCGTCCGTTTTCAAATCCTGATACGAGGGATTGTAGCTGTTGTAGGTAGGCGTTATCCACTGTTCCTCCGTAAGGGTTTCAAATAATTTCTTTAATCCTTCGTAGGATGTGAGCGCAGTGTGCCCAAGAATTTCTATTGACCCCACGCCGGCGAGGTTCGCTAATCCGTCAAGGTTGGTCAATTTGGTATTGCTACCGGAAGCAAGCGTTGGCTGTATGGTCAGTTTTCCACCAATGGCGCTCAGGTCAGTGAAACTCAGCGTCCCAAACCCGATAAGACCAGAGGCGTCGCGGCCTGTGCCCATGGTGAAGTCCCCGCCGATGCTCTTCAAGTTGGGGCAGCTCAACGTTTCTATCTTACTTGTTGTAACGCTCAAGGTAAAATTACCGCCTACACGTTCCAGTTTTTCAAATTCCAAAGCGGTCTGGGTTGATGGAGTCGCCATCGACGCGTTATTAGCAGTATAGGAGATGTACAGGTTACCACCTACGTCTTCCAGGTCGGGCATGGAAAATTCCCGCAGGGAGTTTTGACTCCCCGTAGCCATGTAAACACCCCGGTTAACTTTACGAACGCCGGATATTATGACAGAAGTGGCTATTGATGGCTGTAAATATAACGAATCCACCTCGTGGAAACCTTCCACAACCGCCGGAAAACCCGGATAAGTTCCTTGACTGGCGCCCGCACAGTTGATATTTAGCGTGCCACGGAATACGTCGTCGCCGATAAGTTTACCCACTTTCGCGGCGGCATACGATACTATCTGCAATTCGCCAATATCCGCTCCCTTGACGTCAATTTCTTCGTGCTGTATAGATAGTGTATGTGTTACCGTTAGCAGGTCGATGTGCATGGGGGGGATTTTTACCACCGGCATAGCGGATAAGCTACTCATTGTAATTGTACCGGCAGTTTGTAAAGCGGAAAAACCGGAAAGATCGTTCAATGGAAGCGTATTAAGGGTGAGTAGCCCTACGTGTGTCAGTTTCGAGAAGTCAAGCGTGCTCAATAATTTGCAACTGGCGAGGTAAATATCCGCTGCCTGCAGCATTTCAGGGAATCCGACTTCCGAGAGTTTATTCAAACCGGAGAGATAAATCTGTCCTGTCGCCTCTTCTAATTTGGGCGCGTAGATAAACGAAAGCTCCGGAGCGCCGGTAATGCGCACGCCGACTAACTTTTTCAATTCAGGAAAATCTATTTTTGTCAGTTCCGGCAGCGAACTGATGGTTACGGTACCGGCTTCTTCCAATGCAGGCATGGAAATTTGCGCTATCGTGGCGCTTG
>JAIRMW010000026.1 GCA_031258415.1 Prevotellaceae bacterium | reverse complement strand
CGGGGGACAGACAAAAATCCCCCTTAAAACGCATTTATAATGCGCTTGACTTTATAATTTTGAAAAAATATTTTGGAAAGTGTCTTTGGACTACTTCCGATAATGTATATTATCAGAAGTAAAACAAAGGTACGAGAAAATTCCGAAAGTGCAAAAAACGAGGGCGTAAGAAGGGAAAAAAAGGCGGCGCTTTTCAATGATTAATGGTTAATGGTTAATGGTTAATGGGCCTGCGGGGGTCGCGCGGGCTTCGTCATTGCGAGCGCCCCTGTAGGCCTATTATTCATTGTTCATTAAATATTGCTACCTTTGCATCGGGAGAAACTAAAAATCAATAAACAATTGTAAAATGGAAATCTACAACACGCTTACCCGCCGCAAAGACCCCTTTGTGCCCTTGCACCCGCCGCATGTAGGCATTTACGTATGTGGCCCCACGGTCTACGGCGATCCGCACCTGGGACATGCACGGTCGGCCATATCGTTCGACATCCTGTTCCGCTACTTACTTCATCAGGGCTACAAAGTCCGCTATGTCCGCAATATCACCGACGTGGGGCATCTGGAAAACGACGCCGACGACGGCGAAGACAAACTGCTGAAAAAAGCGCGGCTCGAACAACTCGAACCAATGGAAGTGGCGAAATACTACACCGATCGCTACCACGATATGATGGACGCGCTCAACGTGCGCCGCCCAAGCATCGAACCGACGGCCTCGGGACACATCATCGAACAGATCGACATGGCCCGGCAACTGCTCGACGCCGGCTATGCCTATGTAGCGAACGGCTCGGTCTATTTCGATGTAATGAAATACAACGAACGCTATCGCTACGGCATATTATCGGGGCGCGTACTCGACGACCTGCTGTCGGCCACCCGCGACAACCTCGAAGGACAAGACGAGAAACGCCACAGCGTTGATTTTGCCCTCTGGAAAAAAGCGCAGTCGGAACATATCATGCGCTGGAAGTCGCCCTGGAGCGAAGGATTTCCCGGCTGGCATCTCGAATGCTCGGCCATGGGGCGCAAATATCTTGGCGAACAGTTCGACCTGCACGGCGGCGGTATGGACCTGCAATTCCCGCATCACGAATCGGAAATCGCCCAGTCGCAAATTGCCAACGGCCAGCCGCCCTGCCGCTACTGGATGCACAATAACATGATTACCGTCAACGGACAGAAAATGGGTAAATCGTTAGGTAACTCCATTATGCTGGAAGAATTTTTTACCGGACGGCATCCGTTGCTCGCGCAGGCCTACACGCCGATGACCGTTCGCTTTTTCATGTTGCAGGCGCATTATCGGAGCCCCCTCGACTTCAGCAACGACGCCCTACAGGCCGCCGAGAAAGGATTGAAACGGCTCTTCGACGCCGCCGGACTGCTGCCGAAACTCGTCCCGTCGACCGACGCTGCCGATTCCGACGCCGTCGACAACCTGATACAAAAAATATATGCCGCCCTGGACGATGATCTCAATACTCCGGTGGCCATCGCTCATCTGTTCGACGCCGTCCGCCTGATTAATGCGGCAAACGACGCCAAAGAACCGTTGCCCGCCGCCGCCGTCAACGCCCTACAGGCGCTGTTCAACGACGTGGTTACAGGCATTCTCGGCCTGCGCGACGACCGGCAGGCGAACAGCCGGCAAGCCCTGCTCGACGGCGTCATCAACCTGCTGCTCGACGTGCGGGCAACGGCCAAAGCCCAACGCGATTTCGCGACCAGCGATAAAATCCGAAACGACCTGATGAAATTGGGCGTGGAGGTGAAGGATACGAAAGAAGGAAGCGCGTATAGCCTCGCCTGAGCAGTGTGCGGCCTGCGCCTCCGGGACGAAAAAAGCGACTTCCGCAGCCGGCAGAGAGGCGGCCGCGCACGACGACTAATATAAAATAGTATATACCAAATCCAGCGTAACTGGCGAATCGCTCCCGACGCCCAATAATGCCCCGTACGAATAATTAATCACGTCCAGTAGCGTATAGCTGTATTGATATATGTCGGTTACGGTGGTTGTGGAGAACAGGTAGAAAAGCGTCGGCGAAGTGGTTCCGCCGGCCAGTTCTTCGCGGATTAGCTGTTGCAGGTATTGCGCAATATCGAAGGTATAGTTTTGCCGCGACCGGTTGATCCCGCCGCCAAAATTGGTATTCGCAGAGGCGTCGCCGATGATCGAATACGTCAGTTTGCCATTGGTTGTATCGCGCGAGCACAGCGTCAATGCTTCCGGAAAATTTGCCAGATAGTGCACGGCATCCATCTTAACGGTAAAGGTCAATGCGGCGCGGTTGACGACTAACTGGTCGAGCCGCAGGCCCCGGTCGCGCACCATGGCGACGATGGAATCTTTGACCGCCGTCAGGTCAATGACCGGTTTTACGCCGGCCAGCGATTCAAAATAAAGCGTAGCCGCAGGCGCGGGCGGCGGCGATGCGTAATCGGCCAGTGCCGCCGACGAATGCCGGTAGGTACTGAACAGCAGGTTGTAGTCGCCGTAATAATAAAACGCCGTATCGCGCCCCTCATCATTCTTATAGTTAAGCGTCAGCATCGCGTACGACACGTCCGTTTGATTCAGGCGCCCTCCCGGCAATCCGTCCGGCTGTGCGTCTACGCTCAACACAAGCCCCTTGAACCAATCGTAGAAATGCAACAGCGAATCCATATTACCTGCCGTCGCTTGCAGCAGGTGGTTGCCGAACTGTTCCGTCAACGGGATCACCAGCGTATCGCCGCCGTTGTAGGTAACTCCCGGCAGGTTTATCGTAGTCGGGTCGTAGTCGCCGGCAGTAATCGAATTATTATAGTAGATCGAGTCGTACGACAGGGTTTTCGTCAGCTGGTAGAGGCGAATATTCTGGACAATATTCAGTTGATCGTCGTCGGCGGTTTTGCGTCCGTCGATAATCAATGTCAGGTCTGCCGATATAAATTCGGGTTGCTCCCCGAAACTGTGGTCGACCGCTGCCGGGTACATTCTAAATACGGCGTTGGCATTCATCGTCCCGAACGGCGCAATATGAATACTTCCGAACAGGCAGGCAGTGGCGCCGGTGGCCATGGTCGGTATCGAGTCGATCGTAGCCGTATATACCGGCAGCGGGGTGATGGTATGCACCTGTACGCGCGGTTTCTGGTCGTAAGGCACCAGCCCCGCGCCGAACGAATCGTCGGCGGTGATGCAGGCGCCGGCGCCGCAAGCGACAGCGCATAGCAGGATCGGAAAAAAAAGGGGTCGTATCATCTTGTACGTATGATTTGAGTATAAAATTCATTACAGGCTTCCATCTCTTCGCGCGGTTTTTTGCAGTGGATGAAAGGTTTTTTGGATTCTCTTACCAAGGCGGTTACTTGCGGGTCTTTTTTCCCGAAGAATATTACGCCGTCGGAAAAATTAAGGATTGTTTTCAGCAGGTTTTCGTAGGTCGGTACAGCCAGCGCCTCCACGTCTTTGGCCCGGAGGCCGTCCAGGATTAATTTTTCTCTCAGCCGGGAGCCCAAAGGCCCGTCGAAGGCGTCGTTTTCAGAGAATGACAGTACGATTTTCGTGCGGGCAAACACCGGGTCGTCACGGTATACTTTTTTCATGTATAGCGCCGCGAGGAAGGTAAACCAGCCCTGACAATGTACCACATTCGGTTTCCACCGCAGTTTTTTGACGGTTTCGAGCACGCCGCGGACAAAAAAGATCGACCGTTCGTCGTTATCCGTAAACGGGATTCCGTGGTCGTCGACTAATCCGTGTTTCCGTTGAAAAAAATCTTCGTTATCGATAAAGTATACTTGTATACGGGAGCCCGGCGTGGTGGCTACTTTAATAATCAGCGGGTGGTCTGTATCGTCGATAATCAGGTTCAGTCCTGAGAGGCGAATGACTTCGTGGAGCTGGTTCCGCCGTTCGTTGACATGGCCGAAACGAGGCATGAACGACCGTATTTCGCGTCCTTTTTCCTGCGCCATTTGAGGAAGCAGACGCCCGACGTCGGCCATTTCCGAATCGGGCAAAAAAGGCGAAATCTCGGAACAAATAAATAAAATTCTTGTTGTATCCATGCGGGCGCTTCTTTCGTTTGGGAGTGCAAAGATAGGAAAAATTATTCACATCGCAGCAGGCGCCGTCGCGAATTTTACTTTCCCCGTGCGTCGCAAAACGAATGCAGCAGGGCGATTTCCTGTGCCGGAACGGGCGGGGTACGGATAGTCCTGCGCACGCATCGCCCGCCGGTTCAATGCCCTGTTGCCCGCCGGCGCCCTCTTGGGGTCAGGGTTTCTCGCTGAGCAATTGGTAGTCGTTCCATGAGGGATTTTGGAAAATCCGCAAATCAAAATAAGGAATGGCCGCAATAATATGGTCGAAAATATCCGACTGGATCGCTTCGTATTTCACCCATTCGGTGGTTTTCGTAAAAACATAGATTTCGACAGGTATGCCGGTGCTGGTCGGTTGCAGTTGCCGCGCCATCAGGGTAAAATCGCGGCTCAGTTGCGGATGGTGTTCCAGATAGCGTTGAAGGTAGGCGCGGAAGATGCCCAAGTTGGTTTGCCGGCGCCCGTTGATGGCGTTTGAAACGTCTACGTGCGTCGAGGCGTTATAGCCGGCAATCTCGGCCTGCCGCTGGTCGATGTAGGGCGCCACATGCTGAATCCGGCGGTAACGCGCCAGCATGTCGTCCGTACAAAACTGCACGCTGGTCATATCAATATAAATAGCGCGTTTGATTCGGCGCACCCCGGACTCCGACATGCCGCGCCAGTTTTTCACCGGCTGCGAAATCAGGTTATAGGTCGGGATGGTTACAATCGTATTATCCCAATTCTGCACTTTGACCGTGATTTGCGAAATTTCGGTAACGGTGCCATCGGCGTCGGCCGAAGGCATTTCAATCCAGTCGCCGGGCAGCACCATCCGGTTTATCGACAGTTGTATTCCGCCGACCAGTCCTAAGATGGAGTCTTTGAAGACCAGCATCAATACCGCCGACGCCCCGCCCAACGCCATCAACAACGCTTTGATAGGAATACCCAACAGCAGGGAGATGCTAAACACAATAGCGACGATCGTAATCACCGTGTGAGCCGCCTGCGCCAGCCCGCTCATCGCGCCCTGCTTGCCGTATTTCGCATAGTTGTAGACGGCGCTCAGCGCCTTCAGGAACGCCGTAAGAATACGGCCGGTCGCCCATACAAACGCAATGGCCACAACGACCGACAGGGCTTCGTGCGTTTGCGGATACGCGACAAACAGCAGTTTGGTAAACAGGGCTAAGACAATCAATGCCGGAAAACTGGCCAGCCGCCGGAAGAATTTTTGCTGCAACAATTCCGCATTGAGCGCCGAGCCGGTTTTCGTCCCAATTTTTTTAGCAATAAACGAGATGACGCCATGCCCCACGTAAAAAATGCCGTAGGCCAGCAACAGAGCTATGACCAGCAGGGCGAAGTCGGCCATAAAAGAAGCGTTCTCGGCTGGAAGCCTCAGCGTTTCCAGCCAGTCGGTGATTATTTTTTCGATTTGTTTAATCATAACGGAAATCGGTAAGTAAATACTAAATTTTATGCGAAGGTAGCAAAACTCTACAAATAGTCGCGGCCATGCAACACGCGACACACGATGTTTCGACATGCGACAAGCGCGGCGGCGCAACCCCCCGCAGGCCATTTTTCATTCTTCATTGAAAATAAGGCTCTTTTCACCCTGTTCATTCGTTGTTGAAAGCGCCGCCCTTTTTTTCCTTCTTACGCCCTCGTTTTTTGCACTTTCGGAAATTTCTCGTACCTTTGTTTTACTTCTGATAATATACATTATCGGAAGTAGTCCGAACACTCTTTCCAAAATATTTTTTCAAAATAATCGGGTCAAGCGTATTATAAATGCGTTTTAAGGGG
>JAIRMW010000144.1 GCA_031258415.1 Prevotellaceae bacterium | reverse complement strand
AGAAAATGAATACAACCACACACCCAACCGCCCCCCGTCGTCGGATGAAACATGCCGGTTTCAAAAAGGAAAAAGGGGCGTACACAGGCTCAATGTATCGATACATTACGCCAATGTATCGATACATTGAGCAAAATGCTTTGATACATCGCGCCAAAGCATCGATACATTGAGCCAATGTATCAATACATCGCGCCAATGTATCGATACATTGCGCCAAAAGCATCGAACCATTGCGCCAATGGTTCGATACATCGCGCCAATGTATCGAAGCATTGCGGCGGTGGCGCGAGCCATGGCGGCGGTGTTTACGACCAACCGGCACGCTCGCCTGCGCTGCATTAACTACTCTAACTACATTAACTCCTCTGTTCTTTCAATACTCTTTTCGCTGGAGGATGGCGCTGTAGATGATTGCTTTTTTAATATCAAAATCATCGGTCGGGTCGTCGTTGGTCGGCGACAGGGGGTCGGACGCCGGCGCGTTCGGCGGCGGCGGCGTCCCGGCGGCGGGCTGAGTGGCGGCGGGCTGAATGGTGGCGACCGCCAGCTGCTCTTCCATAGGCAGCGAGCGGTATTTCGGATACAAACGCTGTTCGGGATTTTGTTCCGTCTCTTTGTTTTTCGCGTTGCGCCATTCGGTCGACGGTTCGTCGACAGTCGTTTTCTGTTCCGGCTCCGAATATTGCGAAGTAAGCGATTTGATCAGCTCCGTAAACGGGTCGGAGGGCGTCTCGGGGTAGGGCGTCGGGCGGGTGGGTTGTGGCCGCGTCGGGGAGGCCGTGCGGCGTTGCGCGTCGGCTCTTTTCTTGTTGCCCGACGCTATCAGTTGCAGGATAATGACTGCTGCCGCAATCAGGATGGGGACTATGGATTCCATGATGTAAAAAAATGGTTTGTGGTTGCTTGTTTATTTTTTATCAAAAATCGCTCCGTCGGGGCTGTGCGGCGGCGTGCGCCGGGTTTCTTCCTGTGGCCGGAGGGTATGAGGTGCAGCATCACTACTGCTAACGCTATCAATATGGGTATGATGGCTCCCATTAGTTGGAAAACTGTTTCGTACTTTCTTTTTTATTTTTTTTAATTCGTTCCCGTGTTTCGGCGCTTTGCCAGTCGAGGTGGCGTTGCTGTTGTTTTTTCAATGCTTTTTTTGCGGCTTTTTCTTCTTTTTTCTTTTGCTTCTCGATGGCTTTCGCTTCTTTGCTTTGGTTCTTCGCTATTTTCCGGGCGGCCTTTTGGGCGTCTTTGGCGCGGGCTTGCCTGTCGCGCTGTAGTTTTTGCAATTCGGCGCGGTGGTTAATCCGGTACACCTCCTTTGAGGTCATTCCTCCCTGTTTCGAGGTCGAGCAGGCGGAAAGAAAAAGAATAAAAAATAGTATCTTTGTAAAAATTCTCATGTCTGTGACAAAGGTACAAAAAATATTATTTTTACAGGGTTGTATGCTTGTTTGCGCGGCCTGCGGCAAGGAAGAAACCGATGCGCCATTGCCCTACGTAAACGTCAATGTGCCGTTTAACATCAACATGCCCCCCTATAATATATACTTGGATTTATGGCCGTCGGCGATGAAAATGCCCTGGGAGCGGATCGGCTATAACGGCAACGGGCTTTTTCTGGTGCGGCAGGCGGAAACGCATTTTCAGGCCTACGATGCGACGTGTACCCGCAATATCGCGCACCATATCGTGGCGCTCACGCTAGAAAAATTCGAGTATATCGCCCATTGCCCGCATCCGGGGTGCGGCGCCCAATACAACCTGCTGCACGGCGGCTATGAAACCGGCGGACAATTCCGTTTGCAGGAATATCGTGTAACCTATAATCCGGCGACGAAACAGGGAAGCATTACGAACTGAACAGTATAACTAAAAAAATCAACCACAATGGAAAAAAGTGTGAAAGGTACCCGTACCGAACAAAATGTATTGAAAGCGTTTGCCGGCGAGTCGCAGGCGCGTATGCGTTACCAGCTGTTTGCCAAACAGGCCAAAAAAGAAGGCTACGAGCAAATAGCTGCGCTGTTTGAAGAGACCGCCAACGAAGAGAAACGCCATGCCACCGAATTTTTCAGGCTGCTCGAAGGCGGGCCGCTGGAAATTACCGCGGCCTACCCTGCCGGCGTCGTCGGTACGACGTCCGACAACCTGCGTGCGGCCGCCGACGGCGAATTAGAAGAATGGGACGTGCTTTACCGCGAATTTGCCGCCGTCGCACGGGAAGAGGGATTTCCGCATATCGCCGTCAAATTTACCCTGATCGGCACGGTCGAGAAACGCCACGAGGCGCGTTACCGCAAACTGCTGCAAAATCTGGAAGCGCAGCAAGTGTTCAAACGCCCCGAACGGCAAAAATGGCATTGCCGCGAATGCGGATATGTCCACGAAGGTCCCGGCGCCCCGGAAAAATGCCCGCTGTGCGCCCATCCGATGGCGTACTACGAACTGCTGGCCGAAAATTTCTAAACGGACGTCACGCCCTCGCGCTTCACGCATGCTTTTTAAATCGGTCGTCGGACAACACGAGTTGAAACAACAACTGCGGCAAACGGTGCAGGAAGGCCGTATCGCCCATGCCCAGTTATTCTGGGGCGCCGGAGGCTATGGCCCGTTGCCGCTGGCGCTGGCGCTGGCGCAATATATCAACTGCACGAACCGCTCCGACGACGACGCCTGCGGCGTATGCCCGTCGTGCCATAAAATACAGAAACTGATACACCCCGACCTGCACTTTGCCGTGCCGGTCAATAGCACTAAAGAAGTGCCGGAAGCCAAAAAACCGATTACCGACCATTTTTTCCCCCGCTGGCGCGAAACGCTGCTCGCCAATCCCTACCTCAACGAACAGGAATGGTACGAAACGATCGGCATCGAAAACAAACAGGGACACATCGGCGTCAACGAGGCCTCGCGGATTATGGAAAAACTGCATTTCAAATCCTTTGAAGCCGACTATAAAATGATGGTCATCTGGCTGCCCGAGCGGATGAATGTACAGGCCGCCAACCGGCTGCTGAAACTGATCGAAGAGCCGCCCACGAAAACCCTGTTCCTGCTGGTGAGCGAAGATACCACCCGGATCATTAAAACCATTCTGTCGCGCACGCAGCTGGTGCATGTCCCCCCGATAGACGAGGCGGTATTGGTCGCCGTCAAAACCGCGCAGGACGGCCTCCCCGAGGCACAGGCGCGAAAACTGGCGCGGGCCGCCGCCGGCAGCTACAGCCGCCTCCTCGCGCTGACGGCTATCCACGACGATACGCAGGAGCACTTTGCGCATTTCGTCGCCCTGATGCGGCTGGCCTATACGGTCGACGGGATCGCCCTGATGGCGTGGGCCGAAGAGCTTGCGCAAACAGGCCGGGAACACCAGAAGGCCTTCCTGCTGTACGCCGCGCAAATGCTGCGCGAAAGCTTTATGAACAACCGACGGGTGCCGGAAGTAACCCACCTGCTCCACGACGAAGAGGCCTTTGCCGGCAAGTTTGCCCCCTTCGTCAACGAACGCAACATAGAAGCCATTTACCAAGCCTTCAACCTCGCCATAGCGCATCTGGCGCAAAACGGCAACGCCAAAATCATTTTTACCGACTTGGCCATGCGATTAGCCATCCAAATCAAGGCATAGACGCCCCCTACCGCTTCAACCGACCCGGCCATGACCAAGAAGAAAATAGTCAACGACCCGATTCACGGCTTTATCGACATTCCCGACGGATTGATCTACGAGTTGCTCGAACACCCCTACCTGCAACGGCTGCGGAATATTTCGCAAATGGGGCTCTCGTATCTGGTCTATCCGGGCGCGTGCCATTCGCGGTTTTCACATGCGCTGGGGTCGATGCACCTGATGCGGCAAACGCTGCTCTCGCTACAGTCGAAAGGACACGACGTCAGCCAGGACGAAATGGAAGCCGCCATGTGCGCCATCCTGCTGCACGACGTCGGGCACGGCCCCTTCAGCCATACGCTGGAATACTCGATGGTCGAAAACATCCCCCACGAAGCCCTCTCGCTGGCGTTTATGCAACGCCTGAACAGCCTGTTCGACGGACGCCTGACGACGGCCATTGCCATTTTCGACGGAAGCTACCCGAAAAAATTCCTGCACCGCTTAGTGTCGGGACAGTTAGACGTCGACCGTTTGGACTACCTCAGCCGCGACAGCTTCTTTTCCGGCGTAGCCGAAGGAATGATCGGGCTGGAGCGGATCATCAAGATGCTCGATGTGGTCGACGACGAGTTGGTCGTCGAAGCCAAGGGCATCTATTCCGTAGAGAAGTTTCTTATCTCGCGCCGGATGATGTACTGGCAGGTCTACCTGCATAAAACCGTCCTGTCGGCCGAACAACTGCTGCTGCAAATCCTGCGGCGGGCGAAAACGCTGGTCGCCCGGGGCGCGACGCTGTTTGCATCGCCCGCCCTGCAACTGTTCCTACAGCGGCGCGTAACGATTGCCGACTTCGCCCGGCCCGACGTCCTCGACGCCTTCGCCCGCCTCGACGACAGCGACGTCAACTCGGCGATTAAAGTCTGGTGCCGCGCCGACGACGCCATTTTAGCGCAGCTCTGCACGATGCTCGTCGCCCGACGCCTGTTTAAAGTCGAACTCAGCCCGACGCCGTTTGCCGAAGGCTATGTCGACGCGCTGAAGCAACGCACCCGGCCGTTTATCCCCCCTACGCCGGAAGCCCTGCCCTACTTCGTCGTCAGCGACTGTATCGTCAACAAAGGCTACGACGAAGAGACGGGCAAAATACAAATCCGCTTCGGGAAAGCGGAACTGCGCGACGTCTACGACGTCTCCGACATGCTCGGGGCGCAGGCCTTCTCGGGCGTTACGAAAAAATATTTTGTATGCTACCTCACCGACTATACCGCCGTAAAATGGTAGCCGACGACATTCACTCTTAAACCCATTCATTATGCAATTGACCGCAAAAGCAGTAGCCGATTATCTGCATGGCGACGTCGCCGGCGACGAAAACGTCGTCGTCCGCACCGTCGCCCGTATCGAACAGGGGACGCCGGGCTCCGTATGCTTCTTAGCCAACCCGAAGTACGAACCCTATCTCTACACCACCCGGGCGTCGATCGTACTGATCAACCGCAGCTTTGAACTGCGGCAGCCGACGTCGTGCACCCTGATCCGCGTCGACAACGCCTACGAAAGCGTCGCCGCCCTGCTCGAACTGTTCGACACCATGCAGCTCTTCGACCGCAAAGGCCGCTCGTGGCGCGCCCGGATATCGTGGCGCGCCCGCTTGGGCAAAGCCGTATGGGTCGGCGCAGGAGCCTACATTGCCCGCGACGCACGCATCGGGAACCATACCAAAATTTTCCCGCAGGTCTACATCGGCGAGCATGTAACCATCGGCGACCACTGCATCATCTATCCCGGCGTTAAAATCTACCACGGATGCGTCATCGGCAACCACTGTACGATCCACGCCAACGCGGTGATCGGCTCCGACGGCTTTGGCTTTGCGCCCGCCGCCGACGGCTCGTACCGGAAAATCCCCCAAACAGGCCGCGTCGTGCTGGAAGACGAGGTCGAAATCGGCGCCAACACCGTCATCGACCGCGCCACGATCGACGCGACGGTCGTCCGAAAAGGCGTGAAAATCGACAATCTGGTACAGATCGCCCATAATGTGGAAATAGGAGAGAACACCGTCATCGCAGCCCTCTCGGGGATCGCCGGCTCCACGAAAATCGGACGGCAGTGTATGTTTGGCGGGCAGGTCGGCGTAGCCGGACACATCGCCGTCGCCGACGGCACCCGCGCCGGGGCGCAAACAGGCATCAGCGCCTCCGTCAAAGAACCGAACCAACTCCTCAGCGGCTCGCCGGCCATCAACTATTACGACTACTTCAAAGCCTTTGCCATCTTTCGAAAACTGCCGCAACTCAAACGGCAATTAGACGACCTGACGAAAAACTGACCCGGCGCCCGACGCCTACAACGTCGTCAGCCCGGCTTCCAGAAACGCGATATACTGCCGGTACATAAAAGAATAGAAAACCGCGGCGTCGCCGGTAGCCCGCGCCCGTTCCAAAGCATGGATATAAGCTATGCGGCGGCTTTTATACACCGGGAAAACCGGCCGGTCGAACGCCGCCGGCAGGTAGTTCATCAGCAGACGCCCCGTACGCCCGTTGCCGTCGGCAAAAGGATGAATGCTCACCAACTGAAAATGCGCATAAAAAGCCGCCTCACACTGTCGTTGGAACGTATCGTCCGCGGCAACCCGTCGATTGACCTCCTCCACAAAAGCCGTCATCAACGCCCTCCCTCGTCGGAGGCCGGAGGGACAGTCAGCGCCTCCAGCGTCTCCAGCGTTACGCGGTTGAAGAACGCCGCATTATCGATATTGCAAATATGCCCCGCGTCGGGCACGATAATAAGCGACGAATACCGGTGCTGAACCTTCAGCAGCGCCTTCACCTGCGGCAAAAACATATAATCCTCCTCCCCCATAATATACACCGTCGGAACCGGCAGCTCGACCGTACGGAAAAAACGCAGCAGCGGGCTCAAATCGGCCGTCAGCGAAAACCAGCGCAGAAACTCCTTTTGCCGAATCTTCGCCGCCTCGTTGATAAACAGCCGCCGCGACGTTTTATGTCGCTTGCGCGGCATCAGAATATTGGCATAAATCCGGTAAATCCACATATAGGGTACCAAATGACGAACCCGCGCCGCCACCCGCATCAAAAACTGCGAACGGAAATTCAGCCCCACCACCGCCCCGGCCATCAGCAGCGTTTTCACGCGCGACATCTCGAGCTCCGCGATCTTGCGAATGACGATCGCCCCAAGCGAAATCCCCATAAAATGACACGGCGGAACCGACAGCGTCTGCAACACCTTCAACACATCGACCGCGATATCGGTAAACGAATAGCGCGGCGTATAAAGCGTCTTCCCGATCGACTTCCCATGCCCTTTCAGGTCGATCAGCAACAGATTAAAATGGGCGCTGAACGCGCGGATCTGTTTGTACCACACAATAGAACTGCCCCCCGCGCCATGTAAAAGCACGAGCCATTCCTTCGACGTCGGATGCCTGTATTCCTGATAGTGTAACATCATTTTGGGTGGCAAAGGTAGTTAATTTTTGTAACCTATCCCACGCTTGTTTCAATGAACAATGAATAATGGAGTTAATGGAGTTAATGGAGTTAGAGGAGTTAGTGTAGTTAAAGTAGGCCTGCGGCGGTCGCTCTCTGTGGCTCTCTGTGGTTCTCTGTGCCCCTCTGTGTTCCTTTTTTCTTGCACAGAGGACACGGAGGTTGCACAGAGGGACACAGAGGGGGGCCGCCGCGGAGCGCATTCCCCGTCAGGGATACATGGCCGGCGGACAACGGTTGAGGATAGGGGGATGTCGTTTTCTATTGCTATGAATGCCCTGACGGGCAATGGCGCGTGTCGCAACGTCGC
>JAIRMW010000089.1 GCA_031258415.1 Prevotellaceae bacterium | reverse complement strand
TGTTCAATCATTTTAAAGCTTTCAATCCCGCTTTTTTTTACATCAATTTTGGATTTGTTTGAATCAGCATACTTTGGAGAACACCACCTAAATTTATTTTGTTTTTAAAAAGAATATAGGTACTTTTGTCCGTTTAATTTTGAAGCCCTAATAATAAAAAGGAATATCTTATGAATGATTTTAGAAAATATGCAGTTAAGCATTTGGGAATAAGTTCCAATGCCTTAGACAAGTACGCTTCCATAACCGACAATTATATTTCTCCGACTATCATTGAAGAAAGACAATTGAACGTGGCCCAAATGGATGTTTTTTAAGGAACGACTAAATAAATATGATTTATGAAAAGAATAATTTTCTTATTTTTATTTTTGCCGACCATAGCAGCGGCACAATGGAGTGTTACGCCAGAAGTCGGCGTTTTGTTTTCCAGCGCAATAAGCGATATAGATTTATATATAAACCGGGATCCTCTTGCGTCTCTTATGTCTATTCCTAAACATAAGCCTAAAACAGGATATGTTGTGAGTTATAAAATAGCGGACCGGTTTACAGTGGGCTTAAAATTGTCTTCAGGGCTATATTATACGCACGAATCCTATGAGTTTGGTGGAGGAATAAAGTATGGCAGTTTCTCAATACCTGCTTTAGTGGGTTATGAGTATTATTTTAATCGCGTATTATTATCGGCCAATGCAGGCGCGGCATATAATTACGGGTTGACTTTATTTATTGATGGTTATAATGCTTCTCCCGAGATGAAAGGACGGAGGAATGCCGTGAATCTTATAGCGGATATTGGTGTGGGGTATAAGATTTCGGAAAGATGCGTGTTAAAATTATTGGTTGATTATAGTCAAAGAATGAGTTATTTTTATGCGTTGGGTACAGACCCTTATAATGGGTTGATTCTATATGTGGGCAAACCATATCATATTGGAGTTCGGGCTGGCATTGAGTTATTTCTGTAGCATTTTCGGCATTGCGTTAGTCGTAGGCGTTATTAGAATGGACTAATAAAACGGATAAAAACAGGTTATGGACTTACAGGTCATTCAACACAAAATTTACGAAATCCGCGGGCGTCGGGTGATGCTCGACCGCGATCTGGCGGAGCTCTACGGCGTCGAAACCCGGACACTCAATCAGGCGGTCAAACGAAATGCCGACCGCTTCCCGGAAGATTTTATGTTTCAACTAACCGATGAAGAGCTTCAAAATTGGAAATCACAAATTGTGATTTCCAATTCTATCACAATGGGACTCAGAAATAAACCATACGCTTTTACCGAGCATGGCGTGGCTATGCTGAGTAGCGTGCTACATTCTCAAACAGCCATACAAATCAATATCAGTATTATGCGGGCTTTTGTAGCGATCCGTCAGCTGGCCTACAACCCGCCTGCCGACAGGATTACAATACTGGAACATGAGCTGAACACATTGAAAGAGTATATCGAAGCTGTTTTTACCGACTACAACGACATCAACGAAGATACCCGCGTGCATCTCGAATTAATCAATCGATCGCTGGCCGAATTGCAGGCGCAGAAACAAATAGCCGACCGTCCCCGCCGGCGCATCGGCTACCGTACATCGCACAGCGACGACAACGGGAAAAATTAGTTCTATTTTTTGCACCTTTGTGGTGAATAATTATAAAGTTGTACCGTAAAGGTTGTATTATGAATCCGGTTATAGATTTTTTATTAACGAATTATCCGATCGCTATTTGGTTGATACTTGGCGGTGCCGTGGCTTGGCTTTACCTGTCGGTCAAAAATACGTCTAAGAAGGCGCGAGATAATGCGGCGGAAGCGCATGTAAAAATATCGTCGTTGCCGTGTGATAATCAGATGCAGGAGTTGAGCAGGCAAAAAGACCTTTACCGTGATCTGGACTTAAAAACAGACAAGTTTATTCTGGAGCTTAATGCTATGGCTAAGGATATTCGGAATATATTTTTACGGCTTGATAATAAGGCGATAATACCCCCTTATACAAAGGAAATGAGTCCTGTGATGATAACAGAGAGAGGGATGGAGCGCATTCGCGAATTGGGTATAGACCGGATGATTGCTGCTAAATGGGCGTCCATATCGTCGTATATCGGCGAGCGAACAGCCTCAAAGAATCCATACGACATACAGCAAATTTGTATAGATGAGATGTTGTTGAATACCGATCGGTTTTTAACGGAAGCGGAAATAGACCGGTTGAAAGTAGCGGCCTACAATGAAGGGGCTATTATACAGGTGTATCTGCGCATCATAGCGTTGTATATCAGAGACAGGTATTTCGAAGAGCAACATATTTCGTGGGGCGATATTGACCGGCACGCCCCTCCGGTTCCGACATCGGACATCGTATAAAGTTATTTTTTGTATAAAAACCCTTTACAACCCGTTACTGTAGGCCTACAATAAGTAAGTGTACGTTTTTTTTAGAGTCCGTTTTTTTGTAACGCTATTTTAAGAGACGGCAGTGAGATTATTCCAGCATTTTTACTACTTCGTCGCGCATTTCTCTGTCGACTTCGCGGTAGCGGGCAAAGGTTTTGCTGTTTTGTTTGTGTCCGCTTAATTCGGCCACTAAGTTTTGGTCTTTCATTATTTTGTAGGCGTTGCCTATGAAGCATCGGCGGGCAAGGTGGCTGCTTGCGACTTCGTTTATCGGACGGATGGTGTTTTCCCGTGTCAGCGGGTCGCACAGGACGACGTTGCGGGTGAGTCCTGCGATGGTGAATATTTCTTTTATGGCGTCGTTGTATTTTTGTTGTGAAATGAAAGGGAGCAGTCTATTGCCTTCGCATTCGGGGCTTTCCCTGTACTTTTCTACGATTGCCAGGGCGTATTTATTCATCGGGACTTTGACGGTTCGGGGTTTGCCGTCTTTGGTTTTTCCGGCGATGTAGTGTATTTCGCCGTCAATGATGTTTTTCTTTGTGAGTTTGTTCCGGGCACTTAGAAAAAACAACGCTCGTTGATCTTCAACGGGCGTTGTTTTTTCAAAGGCAATGCGCGGTTTGCAAAATGGCGGACTGACTATATGGACAATACTCTTATTGCCCGAACTCCGAGTTCTACACCTGCTTTTACCATCTATAGCCACGACTTCGTACTCCCATAAAAATGTTTTTCTCGGCGAGATAATACTTTTTCCTTTAGCAACAAGAAAATTTAGATGCGTCGGCCCTGTACAATTCACAAATTTATTTGTATAAAAGTAATTTTTATAATACCTTTGTGCCGTCAAACAGTAACAATAGAATTATGAAATCATCAGAATTAAATAGAATAGCTATTAAAGCCGGGTGGAAATTATATAGGACAGGACTCTACAAGTCATCGTGATTATGAAAAGCATGGAATCATCCTGCGTATTCCCTATCACGGTTCAAAAGAAGTGCCAACCGGAACATGTAAAAAAATCTTAAAGGCGTTAGGCGTTAAATAGCCTGCTCTTTTTTAAATAAAATTAAAAGACAATATGGAAACAATCAAAGTATTCTTAGAAAAGGGGAAAGATGGATATGGAGTATCTTTTGACGCTCTTCCCAATGTATTTGGTTTCGGCGAAACGCTGGAGGCGGCGAAACAGGACGCAAAAGACACATTGACCGGGTTTGTGGAAGTGCTAAAAAAACACGGGAAACCGGTGCCTGAAGTATTGCAGGGCCAGTATAAATTAGTTTTTGAATTTGAAACGGATACGCTATTGGACTACATCAGCGGTACCGTTACGCAGGTGGCCTTATCGAAGGCGGCGGGAGTAAACCGATCGCAAATAAGCCAGTACGTTACGCGAAGAAAAAAACCGCGTCCCGAACAGCGGTTGAAAATTGTTCAGGGGCTGCATAAAATCGCACGTGAACTGTTAAGCGTTTCATAATATACTGTTTGACGACATTTTTTGAAACGGAACCCCGCCGATTAAGGCGGGGTTTTTCTTCGCGCCATAAAAGAACGATCATCGTGTAAACGTTTCCTCTTTAGTCCATTCAAACATAAAGTCGCCGGGAAATCGTTCCCTGTTTGCAGTATTTGTTAAAAATTTCTACCTTTGCACTCCCGGACTGTTAGCTCAGTTGGTTTAGAGCGCTGCCTTGACAGGGCAGAGGTCGCTGGTTCGAGCCCAGCACAGTTCACTTCCCCCCATCAGTCATGCTATTATACAAGACGCCCTCGTCCTTATCGCTGTGCGCAACGCGCTGTTGCTCGATGCGGCTTGGGGCGTTGCCGACTACCGGTATTCCATTGAAAAATGGACGCCGGCGCTTTTGGCGGAAGCAATAAAAAAGGCCCTCTACCCTTCTTTTTGCAGTTCCAGCGGACGCAGCAAGTATTCCGAAAAATCTTTGAGGATCGGTTTGTAATCGGGACTGGTGAGCAGCGGCGACGAAATCAGGTAGTCGGCCGTCGAACGATTGCAGGCCGTGGGAACGTTGTATAGACTCGAAATGCGCAATAGCGCCTTGACGTCTACATCATGCGGCTGCGGCTGCATGGGATCCCAGAGGAAAATAATCAGGTCGATTTTCCTTTCGGCAATCAATGCGCCCAGCTGCTGGTCGCCGCCGAGAGGGCCGGATTTTAATAATGTGATGTGAAGGTGGTCGGCGCGGTCGTCCAACTTGTCGCGCAGGGTTTGCTCGATTAAGCGCCCGGTGGTGCCGGTGCAGACCAGATGATATTTGCACAATATTTCATTGTTGAATGCCACCCATTCCATCAAGTCGCGTTTGCGGTTGTCGTGCGCAACCAGTGCAATTGTTTTTTTCATATCATTCTTTTTTTCTAATGTTCCAATACGTTTTTTTTGCAAATTTACATTAAAAAATTAGAGTACTTCATTTTTTTTTTGCACCTTTGTTCCTCTTATTTTAATTTTTATACAACCAGCTATGGACGATGTATTGATAGTCATTAACGACCTCAAAAAGATTTATCAGATAGGAACGCAGGAAGTGCGTGCGCTCAACGGTGTTTCGTTGACGATTTCAAGAAATGAATACGTGGCGATTATGGGGCCGTCGGGATCGGGCAAATCGACGCTGATGAATATCTTGGGCTGCCTCGATACGCCGACGTCCGGCAGCTATATTCTCAACGGCACAAACGTAAGCCAGATGCATGACGACGCGCTGGCAGAAATACGCAATAAGGAAATCGGGTTTGTCTTTCAATCGTTCAACCTGCTGCCGCGGTATTCGGCGCTGCACAATGTGGGACTGCCGCTGATCTACGCCGGCGTACCCAAGGCCGAACGCGAAGAGCGCTCCCTCATGGCGCTGCGTAGCGTCGATTTGGAAAATCGCATGGATCACAAACCCAACGAGCTTTCAGGCGGCCAGCGGCAACGAGTGGCCGTAGCGCGTGCATTAGTGAATAATCCTTCTATCATCCTGGCCGACGAACCTACCGGCAACCTCGACAGCCGTACCTCGATCGATATTATGAATGTGTTTGAGGAGATTTACCAAAAAGGCAATACGATTATCGTGGTTACGCATGAAGAAGAAATAGCCCGTCATGCCCGCCGGATCATCCGTCTCCGCGATGGCCTCGTCGAAAGCGACGGCGCCGAATAGGGTAAAAAGCGACGATGACGCATCATTCCATTCAACCCTCCGTTTACATGAAAATATATACAAAAAAAGGCGACGCCGGCGAAACCTCTTTAGTAGGCGGTACGCGGACGGCAAAAAATGCCCCGCGAGTCGAAGCATACGGCACAACCGATGAATTGATTTCGTGGATAGGCCTGCTACGCAGCGACGCCGCCGCCAAACCCTACCATCCCCTGTTGCGCCGTATTCAAGAGTGCCTGATGACCTGCGCGGCGCTTTTAGCGGCCGACGAACAGGCTTACAAAAAACTCCCTGCCGTCTCTTCCGCCGATATTCACGCGCTGGAGGTCGCCATCGACGATATGCAAAGCAGCCTGACGCCACTGCGTGCATTCATCCTTCCCGCCGCGCCACAGGTGGCCGCTGTTTGCCACATCGCGCGTACCGTATGCCGCCGCGCCGAACGTTGCGCCGTTGGCGTAGCCCGCGAAGCGCCCCTCGACGACCATGTGCTGCGCTACCTGAACCGCCTCTCCGATTACCTCTTTACCCTTTCGCGCCGGTTGGCTGCCGACAGCGGCGCCGCCGATGACTGCTGGATTCCTTCATAGCAAAAGAACGGTCGGCAACCGTCCCGGTCAATCTTCCTTTTTCAGTATAGCTGTTTTTTTAGTATAAGCTGTTTATGCTATAAAAAACAACGTGGCTCTAAATTCAGTCAATGCCCAAATTATTTTAAAGAATTATTAAGTATATTTGCAACAAATAGTATCTTTGAATCACTAAAAACATTTTTTATTATGGAAAAAGAAATTGTAATTGTATCGGCCGTGCGTACGGCCATCGGAAGTTTTAACGGGAAATTGAGCGGTTTTTCAGCCGTTGATCTGGGCGTCATCGCCGCGAAGGAAGCCATCCGCAGAGCGGGCATCGACGCGGCGGAAGTAGACGAAACGATTGTGGGTAATGTGCTCTCGGCCGGGCTGGGGCAAAATGTCGTCCGGCAGATAGCCGTCCGCGCAGGCATACCGGTGAGCAGTCCTGCGACAGCTATTAATATATTGTGTGGGTCGGGGCTGCGTTCCGTTTCGCTGGCCGCCCAAATGATACAGTGCGGCAGTTCGGATACCGTGCTTGCCGGCGGCGTCGAAAGCATGACCAATGCCCCCTATCTGCTTCCGCAGGCCCGCAGCGGGTACCGCATGGGACACGGACAACTCATCGACAGTATGATTATCGACGGCCTCACCGATGCGTTCAGCAACGTACACATGGGACTGACGGCCGAAAATATCGCCGAACAGTGGCATATCAGCCGCGAAGAGCAGGACGAATTTGCTGTGCAGAGCCAGCAGAAATGCGAAGCCGCACAAAAAGCCGGCCGGTTTGCCGATGAAATCGTACCGGTCGCTATTCCCCAGCGGAAAGGCGAACCGGTGATTTTCGATACCGACGAATTTCCCAAACAGGGCGTAACCATCGAGCAATTGGCCAAACTCAAACCTGCCTTTAAAAAAGACGGTACGGTTACGGCCGGTAACGCTTCGGGCATCAACGACGGCGCCGCCATGCTGATACTGACGTCGAAAGCCAAAGCCAACGCCCTTGGACTTACCCCGCTGGCTCGCATCAAAACCCACGCGACGATTGGCCTCGACCCGCAAATCATGGGGTACGGGCCGGTCTATGCGACGCAAAAAGCCCTTCGGCAAGCCGGTATGCATATTTCGGACATCGAACTGGCGGAAGCCAACGAGGCCTTTGCGGCGCAATCCATCGCCGTGATGCGCGACTTGCCTCTCGACCCGCAACGTGTCAATGTCAACGGAGGCGCTATTGCGTTGGGGCATCCCATAGGCGCATCGGGCGCGCGCATACTCGTTACGCTGCTTTACGAGATGAAACGCCGGAAAACCGCCAACGGACTGGCCACCCTCTGCATCGGCGGCGGACAAGGCACCGCCTTGATTATCGAAAATATATAACCGTCGGAAAGGATTATTCATTTTTTAAATTTATATCACATGAAAAGATTAGAAAACAAAATTGCAATCATCACCGGTGGCGCCGACGGTATCGGCAAAGCCACCGCCATTCGCTTTAGCACCGAAGGAGCGGTCGTCGTCCTGTGGGACTTGAACGCAGAAAAAGGCGAGGCCACCGCGTCCGAAATCGCCGCAGCCGGCGGAAAAGCCCTGTTTATGAAAGTGAATACGGCTGTCTATGCCGAAGTGGAAGCCGCGACCCAAAAAGTCGTAGCGCACTACGGCAAAGTGGACGTCCTGATAAACAACGCCGGTATTACGCGCGACGCCACCCTCAAGAAAATGACGTCGGAACTCTGGCAGCAGGT
The DNA here is from genome assembly GCA_031258415.1 of Prevotellaceae bacterium. Taxonomy (GTDB): domain Bacteria; phylum Bacteroidota; class Bacteroidia; order Bacteroidales; family UBA932; genus JAIRKX01. The sequence continues at coordinate 11,426 of JAIRMW010000089.1, read as the reverse complement.
GATCGACGTGAACCTTACCGGCGTGTTCAACTGCGCCAAATGCGCGGCCGAAGTGATGGTAGAAAACGGCTGGGGGCGTATTGTGAATGCCTCGTCGGTGGTTGCGCTATACGGCAATTTCGGGCAAACCAACTATGTGGCCACCAAAGCGGGATTAATCGGCATGACCAAAACGCTGGCCAAAGAACTCGGGCGCAAAGGCGTTACCGTAAATGCCGTCGCCCCGGGATTTATCGCGACCGAGATGGTCAAGAAAATGCCGCCCGAAGTACTGAAATCGATGGAGGATAAGGTGCCTGTCAAACGCCTTGGCCTGCCCGAAGAAATCGCCGCCGCCTATGTCTTTCTGGCCAGCGACGAAGCGGCTTACATCAACGGCACGGTGCTGAGCGTAGACGGAGGAATTACCATTTAACGGACGTCGGATAGCCGATCACGGATGCGTGCCGGCGCATGGAAAACGAAGCGGGCTATAGCCCGATAGTCGTCCCGCCCCGTGCGCTTCCAAATCGACGGTTCAACATCAAGCTATGGCAACCACCGCGCAGGTAACAGGAGCGACAGTCCTTTTTATACTGTATGGCGTCCTCATTCTGTATTTTGTAGTTCGAGGTTCGAGGAAGACGAAAAGCATTCATGATTATGCCTTGGGCAGCATGAACTTTTCGCCGGTATTTGTCGGACTTTCGCTGGCCGCCGCGATGACAAGCGCCGCCACCTTTGTCATTAACCCCGGATTGGTCGCTAATTTCGGGATCAGCGGATTTCTTTCCTACGGGATTTTTTTCCCTTTAGGGTCGCTGCTTTCGCTGATCATATTGAGTAAAAGTTTCAGGAAATACGGCCGGTCGGTACAGGCGCTGTCGCTGGCAGGCTGGATAGGAAGCCGCTTTAAAAGCAAGGGATACGCGCTTTTCGTCGCGTTGCTCTCGGTCTTGCTGATTACCTTTATTGTACTGATTATAGTCGCGCTGACAAAAGTCGTCGCGCAGGCGCTTAATGCCGGCGAACTATCCGTCTTAGCCGCATTGATTGTCTTTATTTTCGGCTACATGATGTTTGGCGGCGCCAATTCGATGGTCTATACCAACGCCATACAGTCCATGGTCATGGTGGCGGTCGCTTTAATCATGATCGGTTCGGGCATACAGTTTTTTGAAGACGGCTTAGGCGGCTTTTTTGGAAAACTGACCGCTATCGACCCCGATCTGGTGCAACCAACCAATGCCAACAGCCCGCTGTTCCGCGACTTTTTTGAAATCGTCGTGGCGCAGTTTATTGTAGGGATCGCGGTCGTTTGTCAGCCGCATATTATTACCAAATCGCTGCTGCTGAAAAAAGAGAAAGACGTCAATACGTTTCTCACCACGGCGGCCATTGTGCAGATGCTATTCTTCCTTGTAGTGGTAGCCGGGTTATATGCGCGGCTGCATTTTCCCGACAGGATGCAAAACGGCGTCGCCCTGAACAACGACAGTTTTATCTCGGCGTACGTCATCAGCATTTTTTCCGGCGGCGTGTCGGCGCTGCTCGTCGGGCTGCTGGTTATTTTAGGGCTGATAAGCGCCGGCTTTTCCACGATCGAAGGCCTCGTACAATCGCTGAGTACGACGATTACGACCGACATTATCAAGCCGCTGTTCGGGCGCCATATCCACAATCCGGCACGCTACATTATGCTGAACCGGGTAACGATCGCGACGCTGGCCGTCGCGACCTTCATGATCGCCCGCGACCAGTTGCTGCACCCCAATTTGAGCGTAGCCATTTTTGCGCAAAACGGGGTGTATGCCTACTTCTCCATTCTTTTTACGCCGATTATACTGGGTGTCTTCAGCAAGCACACCGGCGCCCGCGCGCCGCTGGCGGCGTCGGGTACGGCCATGTTCGTCTATTTCGCGGTCTACTACGGACTGCCGGCGCTTGTCGAGGCCGGCGCGCTGGATTTGGGGTACGTCAACACCTACCTGTCGGGCGCCGTGCGCAATCCGGCTATTGCGGCCTCGGCGGCGATTGTGCTGTCGGCGGCGGTCGGGCTGATTATGCTTGTCGCCCCCCGGAAAAAAACGAAGAACGACGGAGACGACGGAGCATTTTCACATAAAGACGAAGCAAATTCGCGCGAATACGGAGTAAATTCGCGTGAAGCCGGCGCGGAGCCGGCGCAGAACCGTCGGTTTTTGGCATCCCCCTTCCCTTTTACTAATTCATTTCATTCTATTAAAAAAACAACCTCATGAGCGGATACTGTTCTTTACCGAAAAGCAAACTGATTACCCCCGAAGAAGTGGCAGGCCTGTTGAGAAGCGACAGCGACGTGATCGTCGCGCAGTGCGCGTCGGAACCGCAGGGCTGTATGGCGCAGTTCCATCTGGCAAAAGACCGCGTACGCAACGTCAAAGTATTTTCGGTGCTCACATTGAAACCCTATGATTTTTACATGCGCCCCGAAATGAAAGGGCACTTTGAACTTTGCAGTTGGTTTCATGCGCCGGGGTCGCGCAACGCATTGAAAGAAAAAACGGGAACGGTTACCTACGTCCCGAACATGCTGCACCGCGCCGCCGCCGACCGGATGAAAGTACGCCGCCCGCACCTCTTTGTCGGCACCTGTACGCCGCCCGACGAAAAAGGATTTGTATCCCTGTCGCTGGGCATTACCTATGAAAAAGATATACTGGAAGCCGCCGAAATGACCGTGCTGGAAGTAAACGACCGGCTGCCGCGTACATTGGGCGACACGCACGTGCATATATCGGAGGTCGATTACTTTGTGCCGTTTTCCCAAACGCCCCCTACCCTGCCCTCGCCGGCGCCCGACGACGTGGCGATGGCCATCGGCAGGCATATTGCCGACCTCGTCGACGACGGCGCGACCCTGCAACTTGGCATTGGCGAAATCCCCAACGCCGCCGCACTCATGCTGAAAGATAAAAAAGAGTTGGGCGTACACACCGAAATGATGGTCGATTCGATGATGGAACTCTACGAAATGGGCGTCATCACCAACAAACGGAAAAGCATACACAAAGGGAAATTTATCTGCACCTTTGCCATGGGCAGCGAAAAACTATACCGCTGGTTGGACAACAATCCGGCTGTCGAGTTCCTGCGCGGCAGCTACGTCAACGACCCCTGCTGCATGCGTCAAAACGCCAAAATGGTTTCCATCAACACCTGCATGATGATCGACTTTACCGGACAGGTGGCCAGCGAAAGCATCGGCGTGGAACAGTATTCCGGTACCGGCGGACAAAGCGACACGGCCGTCGGCGCCATCGAAGGGCTCGACGGACAGGGCAAATCGATTATCGCCTGCCGCTCGACGGCGCGGGGCGGGACGATCTCGACCATTGTGCCCGTGCTGCCCGAAGGCACCGGCGTTACGCTGCACCGCAGCCACACCGATTACGTCGTTACCGAATACGGCAGCGTCCGCCTCACCGGACTGACCGTCAGAGAACGCACGCAAGCCCTCATTTCCATTGCCCACCCCGATTTCAGGGAGTCGCTGCGGAAAAAGGCCGTCGAAACAGGCTATATAGACAACGAAACCGACTGTTGAACGACCCCGTATGACGAAACGCCTGAAACGAACGCCGAAACGCACGCCGGGGAGTTTCTTTGCCCTACGGGAAATGCGCATGAAAACGACCGGACGGAAATCGCATACAGGCGTGCCTGCGCTTATCGCCTGTGCGGATGTGTCGGTTACAGCCCCCCAATACCAACCCGTACCATATAAAAAGTAAATAGAAACCGCACCATGACCGCCATAGCCATTAAAGGAACCGGGCTCTACGCGCCCGGAGAAGCCATCGACAACGACGAATTAAAACAACTCGCTGCCATTGAATTTGACGCCGGAAAAATAGAAGAGAAAATCGGCGTCTACCGGCGACATATCGCCCATTTGCGCGGGCTGCAAGAAACGACCGCCGATTTTGTAACCGCCGCGGCGCAGGCAGCCCTCCGCGCGGCAGGGATCACCGCCAACGAGGTCGGGCTGTTTATTGTGGCCACCGACACGCCCGAATTTATCACGCCCGCCACGGCCATCGTCGTGCAGGGACGCCTCCAGCAGGGCGAGGCCTGGTCGATGGCGTTCGACGTCGCCGCCTCGTGCGCCAGCTTCACCATGGCCTTCGACACGGCGGCAAGCCTCCTGCTGACCCGTCCGCATATACGCTATGCGCTAATAGCCGGCGTCTACAACATGCCCGCCTTCATTCGCCCCGGCGATGCCTTCGGCTACTCCATCTTTGCCGACGGCGCCGCCGCGTTCGTACTCGAACGCGCCGCCAAAGGACAGCCCTCCGCCTACACCGGCAGCCAGATGCTCACCGACGGTACGCAATGGGATTATATCGGCATCTACGCCGGCGGAGCGAAAAACCCCGTAACGCACGCGGCGCTCGACGCGCAACAGTACGGCCTGCAAAACCTGCAACCGCTGCCCGGCAGCCGCAACGTCCGGCTATGGCCGATGGTCGTGGAAAAAATCCTCGCCCGCTACGGCGTCGCAGCCGACGACGTCGACCATTATATTTTTACCCAAATCAACCGGTCGGTGATCCTCAAAGTCATGGAAGCGATCGGGCAGCCGCCGGAAAAAACGCATTGCGTGATGGACAACTATGGCTATACCGGTTCGGCATGTCTCCCGATGGCCTTCCACGAAGGCGTGCAAAGCGGGCGCATCCGCCGCGGCGACCGCGTACTGATGGTCGCCTCGGGCGCCGGACTGTCGGTAGGCAGTAATTTATTTATTTATTAATAGCGAATGAACGAAATGAACGAACAGGCTATCGGCATTGTAGGCACCGGCATTTATTTGCCGGCGGCGCGCATGACCGCCGCCGACATTGCGGCCGCCACCAAAGGCGTATGGAGCGAAACGGCGGTAAAAGAAAAGTTGGGGATCGTCGAAAAGACCGTCCCCGGCAAGGACGACGGCACGCAGGAGATGGCCGTCAAAGCGGCTTTGGACGCCCTGCAAAAGACCGCCGTCGACCCGCTGGAGATCGATCTGATCCTGTGCATTGGCGAGGAATGGAAAGAGTACCCGCTGACCACGTCGGGGATTTATATCCAGTACCGGATAGGCGCCCACAATGCGTGGGCTATCGACCTCCAGCAACGCTGCTGCACGACGGTGGCGGCGCTGAAAATAGCCAAAGACATGATGACCGCCGACCCCGAACTCCGAACCGTCCTCATTGCCGGCGGCTACCGCAACGGCGACTTTATCGATTACGAAGACCCGGCGGTGTCGTTTATGTACAACCTCTCGGCCGGCGCCGGCGCGTTGATCCTGCGGCGCGGCTACCCTAAAAATCAGGTGCTCGGTACGCATATCATCACCGACGGCTCGATGGCGCGCGACGCCGGCGTCAAATACGGCGGAACCGAATACCCCATCACGGCCGACAACTGCGACCGCGCCGCCAAATCGTTGACGATTTTCAACGAAACGCACATGAAAGCCCGCCTCAACGACGTCTCCCTGCCCAACTGGTTCTACTGTATCGACAAGGCTTTCGAGAAATCGGGCATGAAGCGCCGCGACCTCTCGTTCCTCTGCTGCCTGCATTTCAAGCGGAGCATGTATGAATTTATGCTGAAGGAACTGCGCCTCGACGCGCAGCAAAGCATCTACCTCGAACACTACGGACACATGGGACAGATCGACCAAATCCTGCTCCTGCACCTCGCGCAGCAACAGCGACGGCTCCGCGACGGCGACGTCGTAGCGATGATCGCCGCCGGCATCGGCTACGCCTGGGGCGCCGGCGTAATACGCTGGGGATAGCGGTCGGTCGCAGGGGAAAACAGGAAGGCTAACCCGTTTAGAACAATTATAATGTATAGCATTCGACGAAAAACAGTAAAAACAGTCTACCGCTGCTATTTTCAGCAGAAATAGACAAGAATGATGTAGAATGAGCAATTTTGTAGCGTATTAAAACACCAGTAAAATATACTTAAATCAACATTTAATCAATTAAAAAAAGTAGTATGAAAAAAATCATTTTAACAACTTTAGTATGCGCGCTCATCGGTAGCGCGGGAATGTTCAGTAGTTGCGGTAAAAGCAACGAAGATGACGACAAGCAAACGTGGGTCTATGACCACACGAAAGATGGCCTTGTAGGCGAATGGGTGTCGGAGGGCGCCAACGTCGCGCCATTGTTTATCCAGTATAACCTCGCGGACTCCATTTATGCCTATTTTAAAGACAACGGCACTTATTACGTAGAAACGTTTAAGCAAAAAGCTAAAACGACATTTGAAGGAAGCTATGAGCAAACCAAGTCAACGATTGACAACATCTGGACCATTAGACTCAATCAAACGACTCCGGGGGTTGCCATCAGTGAAGGTATTTTTGAGGTTACCAAAACAAGTAATACCTATTTTATGAAATACGAAATCATCCAGATAGAACCGCCCGCTGGCACTGCTCCTACTCCGGAAGGTGGTTTTGGAAGCAGCATGGGTGGCGCGAGTGGCGAAGGCTGGGTGCAAAAGTATGTACGGATTTCCAAGTAAGAATTTCTACCAAAAGACAGCATAAGCCTTGCGCGTATGCTGTCTTTTATGTTAAACAAAGCATGTAAATACGACAAGACTCATGGCGCTCTTCTATAAAAGTATCAAGCGGGGCAATCCGGCGCGGCCGGAGGTTCCCAAGAAATGGTATCTGCTCCTGAAAAGCATCGGTACCGCACGCACGCGGGAAATCGCCCGCCTGATGACCGGCAATACAACCATGAACCCGAAGGAAGCGGAAATGGCGGTTTCGCTGTTGGTCAAAACGATGATAACCCTGCTGAAAGACGGGCATACGGTACAGCTCGACGACCTTGGCACCTTCTTCCTCACGGCCACCTCCGACCCGTCGGATACGAAAGAGGAAGTAACGGCGCACAAGGCTCGCAACCTGCGCATCCGCTTTCGCCCCGATGCGGCATTGAGGGAAGAGATTAAGAAGGCGCAGCTGAGGCCGGTAGAAAGCCTGCTCAGCGCGTCGCATGATTCCGGCGACTGACGGAGCCGTTCTTCCGTACCCTTTCGGGCATTTCCCGGGCAGTACCGGGGTATTCTCCAGACAGTAATCCGGGGAATACCCGGATAGTAATCCGGGGAATACCCAGATAGTAATCTGGGGAGTACCCAGACAGTAATCTGAGGAACCCCCAGATAGTAATCTGGGGAGCGACAACGAGCGTATCCGAAAACGGCAGGGAACGTATCCGAAAACGGTAGCGAGCGTATCCGGGAATGTGCGGGAACGCTATAATTTAGTTATAACTATTACAAAACACATCAATATGAAACGATTTTTATACCTGTTCTTGGCGCTGTTTGTAAGCGCCGCGGCGTGGGCGCAGGACATTGCGCCGTCGACGCCGTATTTTTCCAAAGAAGTGCCGCTGAAAGCCAACAAGGAATTTCAATTTTTGGGCTACTATATCAATCAGGCGGTGTTCTCCGATATGTACCCTGAAAACGACTTCCTGCGGGGGCAGATTGTAGGCCGGCTGTTTGGGGCCAATACCTCGAAAACCACCCGCGAACATACCAGCGCCTACGTCGAGCAGCGGTTGATCCCGTTCTTTATCTACACGCCCCATCTGTTCGACGGCAAGGTTACGTTGCGTGCGTCGTTCGAGTTAGACTGGACGTGGGGCGACGTGGCCTATGGCTCCGGCGGGAACTTCGGGGGCGGCCTGTCGGCCGATCAGGTGAACCTCCAGACGCAAAACCTCGAACTGGAGTTTAACCCGGGCAAGGGCTGGAGCATTAACCTGGGGTTGCAGCGCATCTTCGATACGCCGTATAACCCCTACCGTACGACGGTCGATAAGATGGGCGTTACCGGCTACCGGTTAGCCTATTTCGGCACCGACGGCGTCGGCGTCTCGGCCCGCAAGGACTGGGATTTTGCCCGCCTCAAAGCCGGGTATTATAAATTATATGAAAATGCGACCCAGTTGAACGACGACGTTACTTTATATGAACTCACCGGCGAAAAGGATATTTCCAAAACATGGAAACTTGGCGCGTCGGTCTATTACCTTACCGACCGGGGAAACGGCGCCGGCGGCGTGTCTATTTTAGGGCAGGGCTTAAACAGCCTGCTGGCTATGCACAACGGCGTGTATCGCTTTAACTACGGCACGGCTCCCTATCGCGCCGACGTCGCATGGCTTGGCGCGTTCTTCGGACGGAATACCGACCACTGGCTCGACCCGTGGATGCTGACCGGCTTTGTGAATGTAAACATCGGGCGGTCGGATACGCTCGCCGGGGAAAACCGGTGGCGCAAGGCGACCGATATTCTCGGCGTGGCGGCCAACCTGCGGGCGTCGTATCGCTACGGGCAAACGCTGAACGACGTCGTTACGCTCGACGCGATCTATACGTCGGGCGACGAAAACGGCCTGACCGACGGACGGTACTCCGGCGTGATCACCGGCAACCAGTGGGGCGCTCCGGCGGCGATCTTTATCAGCACGGGCGCATATATCCTCATGCCGCACGGGAATGTGGTGAACCGGTATACGCCGGCGGTGATGGACATTTCCAATATGGGCTACGGGCTGATGGCCGTTACGCTCAACGCCTCGAAGGGGATTATCCCGCATAAACTCCATGCGAAAGTCGGCGGCGCGTTTGCCCTGAGCAGCGTGCAGCCCCGCGGCGGCGGAAATGTGATAGGTACGGAATTGAACGCAAACCTCGCCTATAACTTCGGCCCCTACCTCAGCCTCGAACTGCACGGCGCCTATATGATGCTTGGCGATTTCTACGACAGCCGGCAAGACTCCTACGGCAGCGCGGTCAATGGCGGACTGGATACGCGACCGGTCGATCCGTGGACGGCTTTTCTGGTATTTAAATGGCTTATGTTTTAACATTAACAGTATATGAAAAAGAATATGAAAAAGAAATTATACTTGAGCCTCCTTCTTGGAGCGCTGGCCGCGGGCTGTACGCCCTATGCGGCCATCCGTCCGCTGCAAACCCTCGACGATATGACCTACCGTCATCCGGTAAAGAAAGTGCGCCTGCCGCAAAGCGGCTACACCATTGCCTATACCGACGAGGGGACGGGCGATAAAACGATCGTCTTTATCCACGGACTCGGCAGCTATCTGCAGGCGTGGAACCATAATATCGACGGGCTGAGAGCCGACTACCGCTGTATTGCCATCGATTTGCCGGGCTACGGCAAGTCGAGCAAGGAGCCGCACAGCGGGCAAATGTCGTTCTATGCCGGCGTCGTCCGCGAATTAGTAACGGCATTGCAGTTGCAAAAGGTCTATATCGCCGGGCATTCGATGGGCGGGCAAATAGCGCTCACGGCGGCGCTGCTCTACCCCGAGATGGTGCAGGGACTGATACTGGCTGCGCCGGCGGGCTTTGAATACTTCCACAAAGGGCAGCGCCAGTGGTTCCGCGACGTGATGCCGCCCGACGCCGTCCGGCAAACCGGCGCCGAGGCCATCCGGTCGAACCTTGCGACCAACTTCTACCGGCTGCCCGCCGACGCCGACTTTATGATCGCCGACCGGATAGCCATGCGTTCGGCCAGCGACTTTGCGGCCTATTGCTATGCCGTGTCGCAGTCGGTCAAAGGGATGGTCGACGAGCCGGTGCTGGACTATTTGCAGGATATTAAAGCGCCCACGCTCATTTTCTTTGGCGAGAAGGACAATTTGATACCCAACCGGTTTCTCAATCCGGGGCCAACGGTCGGGATCGCCCGCGCCGGAGCGTCGAAGATCGCCGGCAGCAAACTGATTATGATCCCGAACTGCGGCCATTTCCTGATGTTTGAAAAGTACGACCTGTTCAATCGCGAAGTCAAAGCCTTCCTCGACGGACAGCCTTAGTTGAACGTGGAAAACGACCCGTCGAAAGTGGAAAGGCGCAGGCTGTCGCAAGCCGGGCGATGCTTTCCACTTTCTACGTTCCACGAATATACCGGTCTTTTTTATATGAAAAACAACCCATCATGCGCGCACCACTGAATACCTTCCGGGCGTTTGCCCAATCGCTCTATCCTCACGAGTTAGACTACCTGATGACTGTCCAGACCTTTGCAAAAGGCGTTAATCTGGAAATCCTGAAGCAGCTTTATGCCAACAGCCATTCCGACCTGCCGCCGAAGCCGTTCGATCCGTCGATCGACAAACGTACGTATTCGTATATCAAAACGTGGATTACACGGTCGCTTGAAAAAATCGACGTCGACGTGTTCTTTGAATGGTTGATCACCATGGACAAAAAGGTGCTTACCGACAGCATTTCGCCGTCCGACGAGGCGGAGATTCTGTCGAAGATGAAGGGGGTCAAACCCACCCATTATTATTTTATCCGTTTCTTTGAGCTTCTGCAATATTATCGCGACTACCTGCTGGTGCGCAACCGGAGCAAGTACAACGCGCTGATTTCCGCCTACCTCGATACGTATAAGGAGCAATACCTGCGGTCGGTGGAAATCAACCGCGAACTGCATCTGATTACGGCGCGTATCGTCAATCGCGATCACGCCGACAGCCGGGAACGGCAAACGACGGAAACGCTGCTGCAACAAATCTATTTCGACGAGCAATTAGACGGCTACACGCGCTACCGTGCGATCGTGCGCCTGACGATTTTTTTCTACAACTACCGGCAGTTCGACAAACAACTCGTCATGTACCGGCATTTGGACGACGTGTTTAAAACGCCGCTCTTCTATTCCAAGCGCCTGCTGGCAAACTATTATGCCAACCGCGCCATGATGCACTCGAAACTCAACGAACTGGAGCTGGCCGAGAAATACGGCAACCTGTCCATTCAGAACCATAACAGCGATTACCTTTTTTACCTTATCAACCTGTGCAGCGTGCTGGTGAAAAAAGGGAAAAAGACCGAAGCCTACCAGTTGATGCAGGACTCGTTTCCGCACCTGAAGAATACGAATAATACGTATTATAAAATCGGCTTTGTGTCGTTCTACATCAAAACCCTGCTCGTAAACCGGCAATATAAAAAAGCGACCGATTTTGCCGACAATTATTTCAATGCCTATAAAAAAGATATTTTCGAGCATCGCTGGCATCTGTTCTTCTGCGCCTATTTGCAGGCGCTGGTGCAGTCGGAAAAATACCCGCAACTGCTGTCGCTTTGCCGGCGGTATAATTTAGTCGCCAAAGAAAACCAGCGCATCAATCGCGCCGATTATATGCCGATTATCCGCTGCTATTCGCTGCTGGCCGAATATATGGAGAACGGGATCGGCCCGGATAAACTGATTGCGTCTATCGTTCATGCGGCCAAAGACCTTATGTCGGACAAATACCGTTCTCACAAAATCAAACTCCTCCTCCACGAGCTCGCCGCCGAAGCGCCCGACGAAATCAAAGAAGTGA